>DASSHC010000452.1:0-3138 GCA_035693105.1 Thermomicrobiaceae bacterium
CAGATGATCCTGGCCGTGGCGCTGATCGCCGCCGTTCTGCTCCAGCAGCGTGGGACCGGGCTTGGCGGCGCGTTCGGCGGCGAGGTGACCGCCTATCGCAGCCGTCGTGGGATCGAGCGCACACTCTTTCGGCTGACCATCGTGCTGGCCGTCCTGTTCGTCATCTTCTCGTTGCTCAACCTGCTGCCGCAGGGTGGTCTGTAGGGCCATCGACGGCATCGGTCGACTACGCTAGAATCACCGCTCGCGCCGAGGTGGCGGAATAGGCAGACGCGCTAGGTTCAGGACCTAGTGACCGTTAAGGTCGTGTGGGTTCAAGTCCCTCCCTCGGTACCACACCCTCGATCACATGCCCAGGTGGCGGAATTGGTATACGCGTACGTTTGAGGGGCGTATGAGGCAACTCATCCGGGTTCAAGTCCCGGCCTGGGCACCAATTCACCCGCACGCCGCTCTCTTGCCGAGCGGCGTTTCTGCTAGCCTCCGCACGGGCGGTTAGCTCAGCCGGTCAGAGCACCTCGTTTACACCGAGGGGGCCGGGGGTTCGAGTCCCTCACCGCCCACCAGGCGGCGGTTCGCCGTCTGGTCCGCGCACACGGAGGAAGACCGATGACCTGGCTCTGGATCGTGCTGATCGTCGTCGTCGTCATCGCGCTGTTCTTGATCTTCGTCTACAACGGCCTCGTCCGGCTGCGCAACCAGGTCGACGAGGCGTGGAACCAGATCAGCGTCCAGTTGAAGCGCCGCCACGACCTGATCCCCAACCTGGTGAACGCCGTCCGCGGGTACATGGACTTCGAGCAGGAGACGCTGCAGAACGTCACGAACGCCCGTACCGCCGCAGTCGCTGCCGGCGCGCAGGGCCCGGCCAATGCCGGACAGGCCGCGGCCGCCGAGAACGCGCTGACCGGGGCGCTGCGCTCGCTGTTCGCGGTCGTGGAGAACTATCCCGACCTCAAGTCGAACCAGAACGTCCTCGAGCTGCAGGAAGAGCTGACCACGACCGAGAACCAGATCGGGTTCGCGCGCCAGCACTACAACGCCACCGTGCGCGAGCTGAACACCTCGGTGCAGACGTTCCCGAACGTGCTGATCGCCGGGATGTTCGGCTTCACCGAGCGCGAGTACTTCCAGATCGAAGAGGCCGATGCCGCCGTGCCCGAGGTGAACCTCCGCGGTTGATGCGGCAGGCAGCGACGCGATGAGCGCGCCGCCGCCGACGTTCTATTCGGCGATCCGGCGCAATCGGCGTGACAGCTGGCTACTGGTGGCCGCGGTCGCCGGCGTGCTGGCGCTGCTCGGCGGGGCCATCGGTGCCGCGACGGGCTATGGCTGGTGGGGCGTCGGCATCGCCCTGGGCGTCGCCGCGGTGATGAGCGTCGGCTCGTATTTCGGCGGGGATCAGCTCGTCCTCCTGTCGAGCGGCGCGAAGCAGGTGGATGCCGCTCAGCCCGCCGGCGAGTACCGCCAGCTGCTCAATGTGGTCAACGAGATGCGCCTGGCGGCCGGAATCCCGATGCCGGAGGTGTACGTCATCGACGACACCGCGCCGAATGCGTTCGCCACGGGCCGGGACCCGAGGCATGCCTCGATCGCCGTGACCCGCGGCCTGCTCGACAAGATGGATCGCGAGGAGCTTCAGGGCGTCATCGCCCACGAGATGAGCCACGTGGGCAACTGCGACATCCGCTTCACGCTGCTGGTCGGCGTGCTGGTCGGCGCGATTGCGCTGCTGGCCGACTGGTTCCTGCGCTTCACGTTCTGGGGCGGCGGCCGGCGCAGCTCGCGCGACGACAACGGGGGAGGCGGTGGGGCAGCGGCGATCCTCTTCCTGCTGGCGATCGTGCTCGCGGTGCTTGCGCCGCTCATCTCGCGCCTCGTGCAGCTGGCCGTCAGTCGGCGGCGCGAATCGCTCGCCGATGTCTCCGGCGTCGAGCTCACGCGCAACCCGCATGGGCTGGCCAGCGCGCTGCGCAAGATCTCGGACGATCCGGAAGTGCTCGAGGTCGCCAACCGGGCCACGCAGCACCTCTACATCGTCAATCCGATCAAGAGCTTCGAGGAGCGGTCGAAGTCGATGTGGGACACCCATCCGCCGATCGGCGAGCGTATCCGCGTGCTCGAGCGCCTCGCCGGACAGCTGCCGCCGGCGAGGTGAATCGGTCCTGCGCGAAGTTTGCCGCGCCGGGGGTCGTGTGCTATCTTGCGACCCCGAAAACGCAACCGTGAGCGGATGCTCGCCGATGATGCATCGGTCGACGCCGAGGTAGCTCAGTTGGTAGAGCACCGCCCTGAAGAGGCGGGTGTCGTCAGTTCGAATCTGACCCTCGGCACCAAGTTCGCGGGGGCGTCATACTTCGTTGAACGGGCGGAAGTGGCTCAGTTGGTAGAGCATCACCTTGCCAAGGTGAGGGTCGCGGGTTCGAGTCCCGTCTTCCGCTCCATTTCTTTGCCCGGCGGATTCGTTGCCCCGTCGTCTAGTGGTAGGACAGCGGACTTTGGATCCGTGAACCGAGGTTCGAATCCTCGCGGGGCAGCCAGTGCGGCGACGTGCCCGAGTGGTCAGGGAGCGGTCTGCAAAACCGCGTACACGGGTTCGATTCCCGTCGTCGCCTCCACATTCTGAGCACGAAATCGCCGGCAGGCCATCAAACCATGGCATGGCGCGCTAACTCCGGGGCCGGCTCTCGCGCTTATGAGGACAGGTAAAGCCGTGGACGACATGCTGGTATCGGCGCGATTGCGTCGCGATTCCGCGGCGGCGGTGCGGCACGTGCGCGCCATCGAACTGGCCAGCGCCGAGATCGTCCGTCTCGGTGCCGAGCTGGACGACCAACTCAGCCGGGAATCGCGCCCCGCCGAGCGGATGCGGATGTTGCGTGCGACGACGAACCGAATCACCAGGAGGGCGAACGATGCGATCGACGCGTACCGCAAGGGCAAGCAGCTGGTGACCGCGGCGCGCGCGACGCAAGGCGACATCGCATCAATCGACACCATGGCGAGGCGGCTGGCGGCGGCGCGCCTTGAACTCCTGCGCGTGCTCTCCATCGCAGAAACGCGCTATCCGCCGCCAGCAACGGACAGCTTCTCCGATCTCAAGGATGAGGCGGGCTCCAATGAATGAGAAACGAACGA
>DASSHC010000453.1:0-2639 GCA_035693105.1 Thermomicrobiaceae bacterium
TCGAGCGACGGCGGCGAGAGCTGGACCGAACTGACCGGCAACCCCGGCCTGCCCGAGGGGCTGAAGGGGCGCATCGGCGTGACGCTCTCGCCCGCCCGGCCGGAGCGCGTCTGGGCGCTGATCGAGGCCAAGGACGGCGGCCTCTATCGCTCCGACGACGGCGGCGCCCGCTGGGAGCTGGTCAACGACAACCCCGACCTGCGCCAGCGTCCCTGGTACTACATGCACATCTTCGCCGATCCAAAAGACGCCGAGGCCGTCTGGGTGCTCAACCTACGCATGTGGAAGTCGACCGACGGCGGCAAGTCGGTCGTGCAGGTGCCGACACCGCATGGCGACAATCACGATCTCTGGATCGATCCCGCGAACCCGCGCCGCATGCTCAACGGCAACGACGGCGGCGCCTGCGTCTCGCTCGACAGCGGGGTCACCTGGTCGAGTATCTACAACCAGCCGACCGCGCAGTTCTACCACGTCACCACCGACGACCAGTTCCCCTACCGCATCTACGGCGCGCAGCAGGACAACAGCACCCTCTCGGTCCCCAGCTACTCCGACAAGGGCGCGATCGTGGCCGGCGACACCTACCCGGTGGGCGGCGGCGAGAGCGGCTACATCGCGGTACGGCCGGACAACCCCGACATCGTCTTCGCCGGCAGCTACGCCTCGCGCATGACGCGCTACAACCACGCCAGCGCCAACGAGGTCGACATCACCGTCTGGCCGGAGGACCCGATCGGCTACGGCGCCGGGTCGCTGCGCTACCGCTTCCAGTGGACCTTCCCGATCATCCTCTCGCCGCACGACCCCAACGTCCTCTACGCCGCCGGCAACCACGTCTTCCGCAGCACCGACGGCGGGCAAAGCTGGCAGGAGCTGAGCCCCGACCTGACGCGCGCCGAGCCGGAGACGCTCAAGCCCTCGGGCGGGCCGATCACGCTCGACAACGTCAGCACCGAGTACTACGGCACCATCTTCGCCCTGGCCGAGTCGAGGGTGCGGCAGGGCGTCATCTGGGCCGGCTCCGACGATGGGCTGATCCACGTCACGCGCGACAACGGCCAGAGCTGGCAGAACGTCACCCCGCCGCGCTCGCTGCTCGATGAATTCGCGCTGATCAACATCATCGAGTGCTCTCCCCACGACGCCGGCACCGCCTACGTGGCGGCCACCCGCTACAAGCTCGACGACACGAAGCCCTACATCCTCAAGACCGGCGACTACGGCCAGTCGTGGCAGCTCCTCTCCAACGGCACGAACGGTATCCCGGCTGACGACTTCACCCGCACGGTGCGCGAGGATCCGGCACGGCGCGGCCTGCTCTACGCCGGCACCGAGACCGGGGTCTACCTCTCCTACGACGACGGCGCGAGCTGGCAGCCGGCCCAGGGGAACCTCCCGCTAACGCCGATCCACGACCTGACCATCCATCACGACGCGCTGATCGCCGCCACCCACGGGCGCTCCTTCTGGGTGATCGACGACCTGGCGCCGCTGCGCTCGGCCGCCGCACCCGGCGAGGCGCCGGTCCAGCTCTACCCGCTGAGCACCGTCTGGCGCATCCACGGCCCGCACCGCTTCCCGACGCCGCAGACGGTGGGCTACAAGGTCTACCTCCAGGCGGGCGGCGGCTCGGCGCTGGGCCTGGTGGTGACCGACGCCGACGGCGAGAAGCAGATCACGCTGCTCGATGCCGGCGAGAACCCGCCGCACGGCGCCGCGCTCACCTACCGCCTGGGCGAACCGGCGCCGGAGGAGGTCAAGCTGACCTTCTCGGACGCCGGCGGCAACGAGATCCGCACCTTCTCCAGCCAGGACGAGGAGGGGCCGGGCAAGCAGCTCAAGACCACGCCCGGCGTCCACCGCTTCGTCTGGGACCTGCGCTACCCCGACGCCACCAAGCTGGAGAACACCTTCCTCTCGGCCTACTGGGGCGGCAGCACCATCGGCCCGGTCGCCCCGCCCGGCCGCTACCAGGTGCGGCTGGAGGCCGGCGGCCAGAGCGCGACGCAGGCCTTCGAGCTGCGCGAGGACCCGCGCATCGCGGCCAGCCAGGCGGATCTGGAGGCCCAGTTCGAGCTGCTGCTGAACATCCGCGACAAGCTGACGGCGGTGCACGAGGCGGTCGACCGCAGCCGCAAGCTGCGCCAGCAGGTCGGCGCCTGGCAGGCGCGGTTGGAGGCCGAGGGGCAGCCCGAACTGGCCGAGGAGGCCAAGAAGGTCGCCGAGTGGCTGCTGGAGGCGGAGAACGAGCTGGTCGAGTCGCGCAGCAAGGGCGCGGCCGACTCCTTCAACTACCCGCCGAAGGTCAACAGCAAGCTGGCCTCGCTGCAGTCGACGGTGGCCTACGGCGACTCGCGCCCACCCCAGCAATGCGCCGACACCTACCAGCAGCTCAGCCGCGAAGCGGACCAGGGGATCGCCAACCTGAGCGAGGTCACGCAGGCCGAGGTTGGCAACCTGAACCGCAAGATCGCCGCGGCCGGCCTGCCGCCGATCGGGTGAGGGACTCTCACCCCCATCCCCTCTCCCGTGCGGGGGAGAGGGGCGTTGCCCATCGACTTCGTAGGGTGCCGCGTCGGCACAGACCCTTCGACTGCACTCAGGATGACAGGGTCGGGGATGAGACGTACGACTAC
>DASSHC010000454.1:0-3715 GCA_035693105.1 Thermomicrobiaceae bacterium
CCGAGCGACGGCACCTCGACCCAATCGCCGCGCGCCAGCCGCTCGCTCGGCGCCGGCAGCCGGTAGCGGCGGCGCACGGCCTCGCGCAGTTGCCGCTCGGCGTGCTGCACGTCGTGACCGGCCTCTTTGGCCTCCTCCGGCGCGATCACCGGGGCCTGGCGCGCGGCCATCGATTGCACGCGCCGGAGCGCGCCGCGCGCCTCGCCCAGCTCGGCCTCCAGAGCGGCCAGCGCCTCCCCGCGCGCCTCGGCTTTGACCCGTTCCGCCTCGCGTCGCACCTCCTCGGCCTCCTGGCGCAGCCGCGCCGCCTCGGCCCGCTCGGCGCGGGCCTCCCGCTGGCTGGCCTCGGCCGCCGCGCGCCGCCGCTGGATCTCAGCCAGCAGCTCGTCGGTTCGCATCGCCTCAGGCTGCAGGTAGCCGCGCGCCTCCTCGATGATCGGCTGCGGCAGGCCGAGCCGCTGGGCGATCGCCAGGGCGTTCGAGCGGCCAGGGATGCCGGTGATCAGGCGGTACGTCGGCGCTAGCGTCTTGAGATTGAACTCGGCGCTGGCGTTCTCGACGCCGGGCGTGGCGTAAGCGACCGCCTTCAGATCGGAGTAGTGCGTCGTCACCACGGCCAGCGCGCCGCGCTCCAGCAGCACGCTGATAATGGCGCGGGCCAGTGCGGCGCCCTCCTCCGGGTCGGTACCGGCGGCCAGCTCGTCGATCAAGAGCAGGCTGCGCTCGCTGGCCGCGCGGAGCATGGCGATGATCTTGGTCATATGAGACGAGAAGGTTGACAGGCTCTGCTCGATGCTCTGCTCGTCGCCGATGTCGGCGAAGATGCCGTCGAAGACGCTGAGGGTCGATCCGTCAGCGGCGGGAATGTAGAGGCCCGACTGCGCCATCATCGCCAGCAGCCCCAGCGTCTTGAGCGCCACCGTCTTGCCGCCGGTGTTCGGCCCAGTCACCACCAGCACGCGGTAGTCGCCGCCCAGCGTCAGGTCGACCGCGACCACCGTGGCCGGGTCGAGCAGCGGGTGACGAGCCTGGCGCAGGGCCACCCGCTGCGGCGGCCCGGCCGGAATCACCGGCCGGTTGGCGCGCATGTCGAACGACAGCCGTGCCTTGGCCAGCGCCAGATCGAGCGCGGCGATCGCCTCCAGCGTGACCGTCAGCGCCTCAGCGGCGGCGCCGATCTGCTGGCTGCGGGTGCGCAGCACGCGCTCGACCTCGTGCTCCTCAGCCATCTGCAGCTCGCGCCAGCGGTTGTTCAGCTCAACCACCGCCAGCGGCTCGACGAAGAGCGTCTGTCCGCTGGCCGAGGTGGCGTGCACGATCCCCGGCACCTGGCCACGCCGGTCGGCGCGCACCGGGATGACGTAGCGGCCCTCGCGCATGGTCACGATCGGGTCCTGGATGGCGGCTGCATGCTCTCCGTCGCCGATCATGCGGTTGAGGCGCTCGGTCAGGCGACGGTGAGCCGTCTTCACCTCACGCCGGATCTCGCCCAGCTCCGGCGAGGCGCTGTCCAGGATCTCGCCGCGCGAGCCGACAGCGCGCGCGAGATCGGCCTCCAGCGCCGGCAGGTCGGCGATCGCCTCGACCAGGTCGCTGAGGAGCGGGAAGTCGGCGGCCGCATTCGGCTTCTGGGTGAAGTTGCGCCGCAACGAGCGCGCGGCCTGGACCGTGTCGAGGGTGTCACGCAGGTCGGCGGGTGAGAGCAGCAGCCCGAGCGCGGCGCGCTCGACGATCTGGCGCACGTCGCGGGCGCCGCCGACCGTGAAGCCGGGGCTCTCGGTCGAGAGCGCCACCGCCTCGGCGGTGACGGCCTGCAGGAAACGCACCTGCTCTTCATCCGCCGAGGGGCCGATCTCGCGGGCGCGCGCCGCCGCCAGCGAGAACTGGCAGCGCTGCGCCAGCCGCTCGAGCACCCGATCAAATTCCAATACGCGAGCGATCTCCCCCGGCACGTGAATGGTCCCTTGCTACGTCGTGGCGCCGCGAGCGCGGCGCCTGCTCCAAACCTACCAATTGTACCGAGATCAGGGGTGGGCCGCCCACGATCGTGGCGACGGCAGCAGCGTACGAGGAGCTTGAGTGCCGCGTGAGAACGGATCCCTCGACTACGCTTGGGATGACAGGGATAAGAGTGAGGCGGACGACGGGGGCATGCCTTTGCCGTCAGCCCCTACTAACCCGGTCACCCCGGGCGCGGTCGAGGGTTCCAACATGGAGCGGCAATCGGCCCCGATGGAGGACTCTGCTAGCGCCCGACCGGCAGCAAGATCTGCGGCGCGGTGGTGTGCAGGACATCGCCCACCCCCTCGTAGAGGTACGGCGTCAGGTGGCGTACCTGGTCCGCCAGCAGTGAGTCGCGGAACTGGTGGTCGATGCTGACGACCGTGCTATTTGGCTGCAAGTCGACGATGGTGCGCTCCGAGGCCTGAGTCAGGATGGTGACCACGCCGACGGCGAGCATGGCCGAGAGCACGACGAGCACCAGGCTAAGCGTGATCCCGCCGCGGCTCTCGGTAGTGATGCGGGTACGCAGCCGGCTGACCGAGAAGGAGCGCATTAGCACGTAGTAGACGCCGGACACGATCAGCGCCAGCAGGATCACGAAGGCGATCAACCGGCCCATATCGTCACTCATCGACGCGATGCGGCTGACGAGCTGGCCGCCGATCGTCCCGCAGGCGATGCTGGCGCCGAGCACGCCGACGGCCAGCGCGATGAGCATCGCCAGCGAACGCACGACACCGACGAAGAATGCCAGGGCGAAGACGCCCAGGAAGACCAGGATCACCAGGAGGTCGACGATATTCACGCCAGCCTCGCTCCCTCTGTTGACACGAACAGATGTTCGTCACTATAATGCCCGTAGAGGTTATGCCAAGCGGCGCTCACGGCGGAGGTGGGGAGAAGATGGCCAAGCAATTGTCGCGTCGCCAGCAGGCGATGCTCGCCTATATCGAGCAGTTCCTGGACGAGAATACGTATCCGCCAACCATTCGCGAGATCCAGCGCGACCTCGAGATCTCCTCGACCAGCGTGGTCGATTACAACCTCAACATCCTCGAGGGCCGCAACTTCATCCGCCGCAACCGCAACATCTCGCGCGGCATCGAGCTGATTGGTCGTGTGACGAGCAACCGTCATATCCTGCGTGTCCCCGTCGTCGGCCAGATCGCCGCCGGCCAGCCAATTCCCGTCTTCGACGATCTTAGCGCCGACGGAACCGCTGAGCAGTTGGAGATTAGTACTGATCTGGTCGGGTCGCGCCAGGACGGTCTCTTCGCGCTCCGCGTCAAGGGGCTGTCGATGATCGACGCGTTGATCAACGACGGCGACATCGTCATCCTGCGCCAGCAGGACACCTGCGAGAACGGCGACACGGTCGCGGTCTGGCTGCGCTCGGAGAAGGAAACTACGCTCAAGCGCTTTTATCTCGAAGGCAAGCGCGTGCGCCTCCAGCCGGCCAACGCCACTATGGAGCCGATCTACACGGCGGCCGAGAATGCCGAGATCCAGGGCAAGCTGATCACGGTCGTGCGCCCCTACCTCAGTTAGCCGTACTCGCTCGCGACTTCTCGCCATGGCGCCCGCGTGCTCGACGCGGGCGCGCCGCTTTGCTCACAACTGCTACCATTTGCCCCACGACTGAGTGTCTCCTCCCGTGGCGGGTTGGCACTATGGTTGTCCCTGGTAGGGGCAGACCTCTGTGTCTGCCCTG
>DASSHC010000455.1:0-7287 GCA_035693105.1 Thermomicrobiaceae bacterium
GCCTTACACATGCAGACCTTGCGACAGGAGCAGCCAGAGATTGAGTAAAGATGCAAGGAATCTGTGCTACTCAGATCTCGCTCACGGCACACGCGCGCTCCAGATGGAGTCGGGAAAGCGCTGGTGCAGCACGTCCCAGACCTCGTACATGGCGGGGTCGGAGTGGGTCTGGAGGTAGACGGCGATGCCCCACCAGTAGAGCACCTCGGGCGCCAGCCGGCCGTCGGGGTCGCGCTCGTAGGCGCCGCGCAAGAGCGCGATGGCGTGCTCGGTGCGCGACCAGCGCAGGTCGACGTTGGCCTCGCCGAGGTCGAGCAGCGCGAGAAACAAATCGGGCGGCAGGAAATTCAGGCTGCGGTAGTGGGGCGTGCCGCGCCGGTCGGTGAAGAGGATAGTTGGCGTCCAGATCACGTTGAGCGGGCGCAGCACCTCACGCGGGTCGCGGAAGAGATCGAGCTTGAGCGGGATGAAGCGCTCGGTAATCGCGGCGCTGACCTGGGGATCGGGATACGTCACGGTATCCAGCTTGAGGCAGCCGCGTCAGGGGACCTTCATCACGTCGATCAGGATCGGCTTGCGCTCGGCGCGCGAGCGCTCCCTGGCCCGGCTGAAGTCGCGCTCCCAGTCGATGGCTACCATCGGCCGCGCCTCGGCTCGTGGATGCCGGAGCGGCGCAGGCGCCACGCTTCGAGCTGCCCGGCGTGCTCGTCGAGGTGGCTGGTCAGGGCCATCAGGAGCTTGCCGAGCCGGCCGACCTCGCCCCAGGGGAAGGGGCCGATGGCCGCCAATTGCTCCGGCGAGAGCCCGGCGATGAAGGAGTCGGCGCGCTGCCGCGCCTGGGTGAAGTCACCCAGCGCCACCTGCCACGGCTCGGTGCCCCAGAGCGCGGCGCGCAGCGAGTTGTAGCCCTGGCCGTCCTTGATCGGGTGGAAGCGCGGCTCGGGCCCACCGAGGATGTGCGCGGCGGCGTCGAGCGTCTCGCCCTCCCAGTCGGCCAGGTGGCCGTCCACCTCGCGCGCCGACCAGGAGCCGACGGCCGGCGCCGTCTCCAGCTCGGTCTCGGGGATGCCCTCCACCGCCGCCAGCACCCGCTCGTGTCCCGCGTCGATCGCCTGCTTGAGCTCCTCGAGATCGGCCATCACGCCTCCTTGCTCGGCCACACAGCCGCTAGCGTGCGCCGACGGCGCGCATGAAGCGGTCCTTGAGCAGGACGGGGTCGCGCGGGGGGCGGGAGGCGCCGGGGGTGGCGGCGACGCGGGCGCCGATGAAGCTCGGGCCCTCACTCGCCAGCGCGCGGCCGACCAGCCGCGCGAAGTCGGCCGGGTCGCGCGCCCAGTCGCTCTGCTCGATGCCGGCGCCGCGCGCCACCGCCACCAGATCGGTGCCCTCAGCGGTAGCGGCGGCCTGATTGCCGGTGATGGCGTAGACGCCGTTGTCCCAGGCCACGATCGTCAGGTTGGCCGGCGCGACCGCCGCGACGGTCGCCAGCACGCCCAGGCTCATCAGCAGCGAGCCGTCGCCCTCCAGCACGACCACCTGCCGGCCCGGCTGAACGCGCGCCAGCCCGAGGCCGATCGGCACGGCCAGCCCCATGCTGCCGAGCATGTAGAAGTTCGCCGGGCGATCCGGCGCGGCGGCGTGCAGGTCGAAATTCGTATTGCCGATCCCGGCCACGATGGCGGTCTCGGGGCCGGCCACGTCGACCAGCCGCCGGGTCAGCTCCAGCCGGTCCAGCAGATTGGCGACGCTCATCTGGTCGGACCTCCCTCACCCCCAGCCCCTCTCCCCTGCGGGGGAGAGGGGTGAGGAAACGGACGAACGAGTTGGTGCCTCAACGATCGATCTTGCCGCCGGTCAACATCGGCGAGAGGATCAGCGCGACCGGCTGCTGGGTGCGCAGCGCCTGGAGCGTGGCGCGGCCGGTGATGAACTCGACCTCCTCCTCGCGCGTCAGGGTGTGATGCGGGATGCCGAGGGCGTCGAGCGCCGGGCGCAGCAGGCGGCTGATCGGCACCTGCACGTAGTTGTACTCACCCAGCGCGCCGCGCTCGGAGATGACCATGATCACCGGAATCTGGAAGGGCACCGCCAGCGAGGCGAGCGCGTTGGGGATGTTGCCGAAGCCGCTCGACTGCATCAGCGTGGCGGCGGGCGTGCCGCCCAGGTAGGCGCCGCAGGCGCTGGCGACCGCCTCGTCCTCGCGCGTGGAGGCGAAGATGGTGAAGGCGTCATCGGCCTCGGCGCCGGTGATCAGCGGCACCAGCATGTGGTCCGGCACGTAGGTGATGAAGGTGACGCCCGCCTCCTTGAAGCAGCCAAGCATCGTCTCGCCCCAGCCCACCGGTACCTCCGATCTGTGATGCACGCGTCCAGGCGTTGGCCGCGTTCCGCGTGAACTCGGTGCCGCGTATCGCGCGGGATTATGGCGGCGTTTGCCGCGTTCCGTGGAGCCACCGCGCCGTCGTCGCGCGGCGTTGAAACCACCGCGCTAATCTTCTACGAAAGCCTGCTGAAGCAGGCTGGAGTTTGGTTCTTAGCCTGTTTCAACAGGCTTCGTCTGCTAGCGCGGCGGCTTTAGCCCGGCGCGACGACGGCGCCATGGCTCCACGGAAACCGGCAATGTTTCCACCGCTCACCCATCTCCTGTGGCGTTGGTCTCCGCTACGCCCGTCCCTCCACCGCGCCGAGGGCCGCGTCGAGCGCGTCAATCAGGCGGTCGATGCCCGGCTGGTCGATGATCAGCGGCGGGGCGATCGTCAGCACCGTCTCCAGCCGCGGCACGGTCGAGCTGTTCTTGCCCAGCAGCACGCCGCGCTGCTGCGCCGCGGCCATCACCTGGTTGACTTTCCCCGGCTCCAGCGGCTCGCGCGTGCCGGGCTTGACCAGCTCGACGCCGCAGATCAGACCCTTGCCGCGGGCGTCCCCGGCCAACGGATGCTCGGCGATCAATTCACGCAGCCCGCCGAGGAGCCGCTCGCCCATGCGCGCGGCGTTCTCAACCAGCCCCTGCTCTTGAATCACCGCCAGATTGGCCAGCCCGACCGCGCAGGCCACCGGGTGGCCGCCGTAGGTGCTCACCTGGTTGAACTGCTTGTTCTCACCCGGCGCACCCTTGAAGGCGTCGAAGACGGCGTCGGTGACGGCGGTGGCGGCCAGCGGGATGTAGGCGCTGCTGATCCCCTTGGCCATCGTCATGATGTCCGGCACGACGTTCCACTGCTCGGCGCCGAACATCTTGCCGGTGCGGCCGAAGCCGGTGATGACCTCGTCGAAGATCAAGAGTATGCCGTGTTGGCGCAGCAGGTCGCGCACGCGCGGCCAGTAGTCCTCCGGCGGCACGATCACGCCGCCGCCACCGATGATCGGCTCACCGATGAAGGCCGCGATCGTCTCCGGCCCCTCGAACTCGATGACTTCTTCCAGCTCGCGCAGCAACTGGTCGCTCGCCTGCTGGGGCGTCATGCCGCCGAAGAGCTGGAAGAGGTCGGGCGGGCGCACGTGGATATAGCCGGGCGCCAGCGGCTCGAAGGCCGCCTTGCGCGCTGTCTGCCCGGTGGCGCCGAGCGCGCCGCCGCTCCAGCCGTGGTAGCCGCGGTAGCGGGCGATGATCTTGTAGCGGTTCTGCCCCGGAAACTGCTGCCGCGCGTACTGGCGCGCGACCTTCAGCGCCGTCTCGACCGCCTCCGAGCCGCTGTTGAGGAACTGGATGTGGTTCAGGTCGCCGGGCAGCACCTCGGCCAGCCGCAGCGCCAGCTCCAGCGAGGGGGGCGCCGGGCGGGTGGCCGGGCTGTAGGGGAGAGTACGCAGTTGCCGAGCGCCGGCCGCGATCAACTGCTCCTGGCCGTAGCCGACGTTGACGCACCACAGCCCGGCCATCGCGTCGAGGTACTCGTTCCCCTCCGAGTCGACCACGGTGTAGCCGTGCCCCTCGACGATCACCATCGGCTTCTGCCCCAGCGCGTGCTGGGTGAAGGGGCGCCAGAGGGTGTCCAGCGACTGCTCGATCAACTGGGTGTGCGATTCGGTGCGCATCTTCGACCTCCGACCATGCTCCGCTCAGTCACAAGGCAGGCTCACTCTAGGCCCGCCGCGGGAAGGCGTCAAGCGCGACGCGCGGCTATGCGACAATGCGGCGGCGGAGACGACACAGCGGCGGGCGCGGCGGGCGCCGCGCGATGAGAACGAGAGCGCGTTGGCGAGGAGCGAGCAAGCGAGGGCGCCGGCCGGCTTGAGGGCCGGGATCTCGCGCAACGTGGTGGTGCTGGGCGCGGCCAGCCTCTTCACCGACATCGGCACCGAGATGATCGCGCCCATCCGCATCCTCTTCCTGGTGCTGGTCCTCGGCGCGCCGATCCCGATCGCCGGGCTGATCGAGGGGATCGCCGAGAGCACCGCCGCCCTGCTCAAGGTCTGGTCCGGCCGGCTGGCCGACCGCCTGGAGCGGCGCCGGCCGCTGATCGTGGCCGGCTACGGCCTCTCCGGCGTGGCCAAGCCGCTGCTGGCGCTGGTGACGAGTTGGCCGCAAGTGCTGGCGCTGGTCGTGCTCGACCGTCTCGGCAAGGGGATCCGCGGCAGCCCCCGCGACGCCCTGCTGGCCGACTCCACCCCCATCGCCTACCGCGGCAAGGCCTTCGGCTTCCACCGCGCCCTGGACACGCTCGGCGGCGCCTTCGGCCCGCTGCTCGCGCTCTCCGTGCTGGTGCTGCACGGCCAGGAGCCGACCGGGCCGACGCTGGTCGATGCCGGCGTCTTTCGCCAGCTCTTCGCGCTGACCGCCATCCCCGGCGCTCTCGCGGTGCTGGTGCTGCTGATCTTCCTACGCGAACAGCGTCGCCGGCCAGCCCCGGCGACCGGCGAGCGCGCCGCGCGGGCGCCGCTGGCCGCGCTGGGGCGGCCCTTCTGGCTCTTCACCGGCATCGCGACCCTCTTCGCGCTGGGGAATCCGTCGGACGCCTTCTTCTTCCTGCGCGCCATCTCGCTGCAGAGCTGGCTGGAGGGGCTGCCGCTAGTCTATTTCGGCTACAACGTGGTCTACGCCGCGCTGGCGACCCCCTTCGGCATGGTCAGCGACCGCGTCGGGCGCCTGCCGCTGCTGCTCGCCGCCTACCTGGCCTTCGCGCTGGTCTACCTCGGCTGGTCGCAGGCCAGCCAGGGCTGGCAGATCTACGTCCTCTTCCTGCTCTACGGGGTCTACGCCGCCGCCGGCGAGGGGGTGGCGCGGGCGCTGGTGGTCGATCTAGTGCCCGGCGCGCGACGTGGCCAGGCGCTCGGCTGGTTCAACGGCCTGACGGGGCTGGCGACGTTGCCGGCGAACCTGCTGGCCGGCTGGATCTGGAGCCGCTACGGCCCCGGCTCGACCTTCCTGCTCAGCGCGCTCGTGGCCACGGCCGCCGCGGTTCTCCTCCTGCTCAATGCGCGCCGCATCGCCGCGCCGCGTTGCGCGTGACGCGCGCGCCCGCCGCTGGCGAACGCGCGACGTGCTTGCTACTATTGCGCGGAGCGCAGAATCGGCAGTTATGTCGCGTGAAATCGATAACACCGCTCCGGCACCAGCCGGTGATGGCGCGACTCGGGCACGCTTCTCGAGGAGTTAGGATACGATGCCGATCGAACGGGCTCACAATCTGCCCGCGCCGCGCGACCGGCTGATCGGCCGCGCGCGCGAGATCGAGGCCGTGCGCGAGCTCCTGTTGGGCGGTACTCACCGGCTGGTGACCCTGACCGGGATGGGCGGCGCCGGCAAAACGCGTCTGGCGCTGGAGGTCGTCTGGACGCTGCGCGAGCGCTTTCCCGGCGGTGTCTGGCTGGTCGAGCTGGCTGGCGTCGCCGACGACGCGTCCCTGCCGGAAACGGTCGCCTCGGCGCTCGGGCTGCTCCAAGTACCAGACAGCTCGCCCACCGAGGCACTGATCGCCTTTCTGCGCACCCGCTCGCCGCTGCTGGTGCTGGACAATTGTGAGCACCTGATCGCGGCGGTCGCGAACCTGGCCGAACAGCTGCTCGATCGCTGCCCTGGCCTGCGCATGCTCACGACCAGCCGCGAGCCGCTGCAGATCGCCGGCGAGCGGCAGTTGCGTGTCGGGCCGCTCGCGCTCCCCGGTGCGGAGCGGTTTGCCTCGGTCGAAGAGGTCGCTCACGCTCCGGCTGTCGAACTCTTCGTCGCGCGGGCGCGCGACGTCGCACCCGGCTTCGCGCTATCGCCAGAGAACGCGCCGGTCGTGGCCGCCATCTGTATCCGGGTCGACGGTGTTCCCCTGGCGCTTGAACTGGCGGCGGCGCGAGTCCGGGTGCTGACCGTGGAGCAGATCCTGGCGCGGTTGGACGACAGCATGCGCCTGCTGACCGGCGGCAGTCGATCCGGCCTGACGCGCCAGCAGACGTTGAAGGCAACCCTCGACTGGAGCTACGACCTCCTCGGCGAGCCTGAGCGGGCGGGGCTGCGACGGCTCTCGGTCTTCGCGCGCGGTGGTGGCCTGGACGCGGCTGAAGCTGTCTGTGGCGGCGGCGAGATCGCGCCGGAGGATCTGCTGGAGGTGCTGACCCGCCTGGTCGATAAGTCGCTGCTGGTCGTCGATGGAACTGGCGTGGCCGCGCGCTACCGGCTGCTGGAGCCGGTGCGGCAATATGCGGCGCAGCAGCTCGACGAGGCTGGCGAGCGCGCGCGGGTCAAATCGGCGCACGCGCGGTTCTACCACGCGCTGGCCACGCGAGCGGCGCTGTTCCTGCACGGCCCGGACCAGATCGCCTGGCTAGATCAGCTGGAGGCCGAGCACGACAACCTGCGGGCGGCGCTCCAGTGGTCGCTGGCGGAGGGCGATCCGGTGCTCGGTCTGCACCTGGCAGTGGCGCTGTCGCCCTTCTGGGAGGCGCGCGGCCGGCTGAGCGAGGGACGCCGTTGGCTGGAGGCGCTCCTGGCCGCGCCGGACGCCGAGGGGCTGCCCGCGGAACTGCGGACCCGTGCGCTGCTGGCGGTTGGCCGGCTGGCGCAATGGCTGGCCGATCCGGATGCGGCGGCGCCGCTGGAGGCAGCGCTTGCCCTGGCCCGGCAGCGCGGGGATCAAGCGGTCGTAGTCGAGGCGCTGGCCTACCTGGGCGCGGTGCGACGGCACGCGGGGGCGCAGGAGGACTCGGCGCGGCTCCTGGAAGAGAGCCTGACGCTAGCGCGGGCGGCTGGCGACGAAGCGGGGATCGCGCTGGCGCTCCTGACCTTCGGTGTGACGATGCGCTTCCAGGGCAATTACGCGCCCTCGGTGCCGCTGCTGGTGGAGGGACTGGAGCGTTTCCAGC
>DASSHC010000456.1:0-20675 GCA_035693105.1 Thermomicrobiaceae bacterium
GCCCCGGAACGTTGTCGCGCAAGACTACGCGTTGACCGAGCGGTACCGAGGGGCCTTCATCGAGCAGTGGTTGGAGAACGGCCCCGGCGATCGAGCCGCACGTGAAGCGACCTACGCACAACAGGCCGCGCGCGAAGAGGTCCTGTTCGACGTGCTCAGCCACCTCGATGAAATGCACGGCGGAGCGACGCGCTATCTGCTCGACGCCGGCCTCACGGTCGAAGACATTGCCCGGATCCAGGCGCGGATTCTCACCGCCGGCGAGGACTAGGGTAAGCGCAGTTTTCGACGCGTGGCCTGTCACCCCTCGATCAGCCTGCTCCCGACGGTGGAGCTGGAGCCACCATCGCTTACGAATCGAACAGCTATACATCAGGGCGCATTGCGGTTATCATGGGCAGGTGACCGAAGTTTCATCGTATGTCGCCCCATCCGGGGAAGGAGGACGTGTCATGTCCGAGGCAGACAACATGGCGCTGGTCCGCCGCTTCATCGAGCATGGCTACCAGGAAGCCATGAGCGGCAAGCTCGACGTGGTCCATCAATATTTCGCGGATAACTACCAGGACCATACGCCCCTCCATCCGGAGCACGCGGGAGTTCACGGCGTAAAGGAGCTCATCGCGGATACCGGGCAGGCGACACCGGACCTGCGCATGGAGGTTCTGCATCTTGCGGCTGAGGGGGACATGGTCTTCGTCCACTGGCGGGCGACCGGCACCCATCAGCAACAGCACCAGGTCACGAAGCATGTGCGCCATCTCGAACCGTCGGGTGAAGCGGGAACGGTCTCCGGTATCAACCTGTATCGAGTTGAGGGAGGTAAGTTCGTCGAGAGCTGGAATTACAACAACGTGCTCGAATACGCCCAGTCCCACAGCTGAGGCGAGACGCGGCTCGGCACCTCCGATATTGGGGCGCCGGGGCAATTCCGGCGCTCTGCAGTGCCGGTCGTGTGGGTCGAGATGCGCTCGCCGAACAGGCTGACGTTGATCGTCAGCCTTCTTTTTTCATGCCCTGGCCATACCGTGAGCCGGTCGCGAGATCGTCAGTTGACCGTGGTAAAGCTGGACACTTTCCACAGCCACGGCAGCTTCGGCCATCCTCGCGCGCCGGTCCGCGGCTATCATGGCAAGGTGTGAAGGAGCGGTATCGGCAGCGGGAGGAGAGGCCGGGAATGGCTGGCTATCGCATCGCGGTCATGGAGGGCGACGGGATCGGGCCGGAAGTGGTGGGGGCGGCCTGCCGGGTGCTCGAAGCCGCGCTGGCGCGCGAGCCGGCGCCGGCGGTGGACTTCGTGCCGCTGCCAGTGGGGCTGGCGGCATTCGAGGCGCACGGCTCGACGCTGCCGACGGCGACTCTGGCGGCGCTCGAAGGCTGCGACGGCTGGCTGCTCGGGCCGTTGACGACCCACGTCTACCAGGGCGAGGCGATGCCCAACGCCAGCGCCGCGCTGCGTACCGGCTTTCAGCTCTACGCCAACCTGCGCCCGGCCCGCTCGTATTCGGGAGTGGCGGCGCTGCACCAGGACGTCGATCTGGTAGTGGTGCGCGAGAACACCGAGGGCTTCTACGCCGACCGCAACCTGCTCGACGGCAACGGCGAGCTGCGTCCCGACGCCGACACCGTGCTCTCGCTGCGGGTGGTGACGCGGCGGGCCAGCGAGCGCATCGCCCGGGCGGGTTTCGAGCTGGCGCGGCGGCGGCGCCAGCACGTCACGCTGGTGCACAAGGCGAACGTGCTGCGGCGGGGCGACGGCCTCTTCCTGGAAGTGGCGCGGCAGGTGGCGGCCGGCTACCCCGAGGTGGCGGTCGACGACTATCACGTCGATGCCTTCGCCATGCATCTGGTGCTGCGGCCGCGCGACTACGACGTGATCGTGACCACGAACCTCTTCGGCGACGTGCTCTCCGACGAGGCCGCCGGGCTGATCGGCGGGCTCGGCCTGGCGCCCGGCCTCAACGCGGGCGAGCGCTATGCCATGGCGCAGGCAGTCCACGGCTCAGCGCCCGATATCGCCGGGCAGGGAATCGCCAACCCGGCCGCCAGCATCCTCTCGGCGGCCATGCTCTGCGACTGGCTCGGCGCGCGCCACGGCGATGGCGCCGCCCGCGCCGTGGCCACGCGCATCGACGCCGCCGTCGCCGCCGCGCTGCGTGACCCGCGCGCCCACACGCCCGACCTCGGCGGGTGCGCGACGACGGAGGCGATGACGGAGGCGATCGTGGCGGCGCTGGGGTGAGGGGTGGCTTACGAGCGGCATCGTAGGCAGGTGATGCCGGATCCCTCCACTGCGGTTGGGATGACAGGGGTAATAGGGGGCTGACGAGCACGGCAAGTCGTATTCGCCCGCCCCGTTCTATCACCGTCATCCCGAGCGCAGTCGAGGGATCCGTCCTCTTGCGGCACGCTGCCTAATCGAAGCGCCCGCGTCACTCCTCAGGGATGTGCGCGGCCAGGACCTCCAGGTTGTCCCAGCCCATGCCGCGCTCGCCGCGCTCGATGGCGTGCACCAGGTCGATGATCGCGGCGTTCATCGGCGCCGGGATGCCCAGCTCCCGGCCGCGCGCGATGATCTCCTGCTGGCGGTCGACGTCGGTCGCGCGCTGCTTGACCTTCAGATCGCGCCAGTGGCCCATGTGCTGCTTCTCGCCGCTCATCTCCTGCGCCACGATAGCGAGCTGGGTGTCGGCGTGGGTGGCCCAGCCGGCGGCCGGCAGGAAGGCGGTGGGGTCGAAGCCGCCGATGCGCTCCAGGTGGTAGCCCTGGGCGGCGGCGATGCGCGCGGTCTCGGCGGCCGCGGCGCGCGCCACCGCGCGGGCCAGCGGATCGGCCAGCACCTCCGGCACCGGCGCGTCGACGATCGAGACGGTGTAGGCCATGGTGCCGTAGACCAGCTTGCCCCAGAGATAGCCCCAGATATTGGTCGTCAGCTCGGTCGGCATGACGTGGCTGAGGACTTCTCGCAGCGCCTCCAGCCGGGGCGTAATCTCGCCGTTCAGCTCGCCCAGGTGGATCGGCTGCTCCCAGGCGAGCCGGATCAGGCCCGGCTCCAGGTAGTCGGCGCCGAAGTGGATGAAAGCGCCGATGGTGCGCTCGGAGCCGACGTGGCGGGCGATGACCTCCTCATTGAGCCCGTTCTGAAAGGAGATGACGCAGCCGTGCGGCGCCAGCAGCGGCGCGTACTGGCGCATCGCCCCCTCGGTGAAGTGCGCCTTGACCGCCAGGATGACCGTCTCCAGCGGGCCGGATAGCTTGTCCGGCGTCAGCGCGCGCACCGGGTAGGTCTGGTCGCCGCGCGCACCGGTGATGCGCAGCCCCTGCTCCTGCATGGCGCGCACGTGATCTTCCACCACGTCGACCAGCGTCACGTCGTAGCCCGCCTGGGTCAGAAACGCGCCCGTCGTGCCCCCGATCGCCCCGGCGCCGATGATGGTGATCTTCACCCCTGCTCCCTTCACCTTCGTTCCCGCTCCCAAGCCCACGTCCCCTGGCGTGTTTCTTATGATTCTCTCATACCCTTTTCACCGAGCGTTTACCCAGACTGCCTATCATACGGTACAGATCGAGGAGACCCGCCTGTTCGATGATTCTGGTCTGAGGTAACCGTGACGCTTACAGGAATTGAATCGGGGATCGGGCTCGCGCGGTTGCTGCCGCCGGATCAGGGTGCGCCCGAGTCGCTGGCGGACTACCGCGCGGCCGGCGGCTACGACGCGGCGGTCTGGGAGCGCGCGCCGGCGGAGCTGCTGGCGGCGATCGAGGCCAGCGGGCTGCGCGGGCGCGGCGGCTCGGCCTTCCCCACCGGGCGCAAGTGGCGTGCGGTGGCCGCGCGGAGCGGCAGGAAGGTGGTGCTGCTCAACGCGGCGGAATCGGAGCCGGCCAGCCGCAAGGATCGCACGCTGCTTTTGCTGAGGCCGCACCTGGTCATCGAGGGCGCGCTGCTCGCCGCCCGCGCCGTCGGCGCCCGGGAGTTGGTCGTCTATCTGCACGACGACGACCCGGCGCCGCGCGCCGCGCTCGAGGACGCCTTCGCCGGTCTGCGCCGCGCTCGCTTCGCGCTGCCGCGCTGGCGCATCGTGAGCGCGCCGCCCGGCTACGTCGCCGGAGAAGAGTCGGCCGCCATCCGCCGCGTCAACGGCGGGCCGGCCAAACCGAGCGCCAAGCCGCCGCTCCCCTTCGAGCGCGGCGTGCGCGGCCGGGCCACGCTGGTCAACAACGTCGAGACGCTGGCCAACGTGCCCTTGATCGCGCGCCACGGCCCGGCGTGGTTTCGTGCGGCCGGCTCGCCCGGCCTGCCCGGCACGCTGCTGGTGACGCTCGCGGGCGCGGTGCGTTGCCCGGGCGTGTATGAGGTGGCCGGCGGCGCACCGCTGGGCGCGGTGATCGGGGAACTGGGCGGCGAGGTGAGCGCGGGCGCGGGCATCCAGGCGGTGCTGCCCGGCGGCTACTTCTCCGGCTGGCTGCCGGGCGCGGCCGTTGCCGCAGCGGCGCTGGAGCCGGACGCGCTGGCCGGGCTGGGCGTGGCGCTCGGCTCGGGCGCCATCGTGGTCGTGCCCGACACAGTCTGCGGGCTGGCCCAGGCCGCGCGCCTGCTGCGCTTTTTCGCCGATGAGTCGGCGCGCCAGTGCGGCCCCTGCACCCACGGCACTCAGGCCATGGCCGGGGTCTTCACGCGTCTCCTGGCGGGCACCGCGCGGCCCGAGGAGCTGGAGCGCTTGCGGCTGTGGAGTGAGCGCATGCTTCCCGGCCGCGGCGCCTGCGGTCACCTCGACGGCGCGGCCTGGGCGGCGCGCTCGGCGCTGGCGGTCTTCGCGGAGGAGATCGCGGCGCACAGTCGCCACGGCGGCTGCGGACGTCCCCAGGGCGTGCTGCTGCCGGGGCTGGGGGAGGGAGCGCCTGATGGCGCGTAGGGTACGCCTGCGCGTCGACCCGACGCGCTGCACCGCCTTCGGCTTCTGCGCCGAATTCTTCCCCGAGGCCTTCGCGCTGGATGACTGGGGCTACGCCTGGCTCCAGGCGCGCGAACTGCCGCCTGAGCAACTGGCGCTGGCGCGCGAGACGGCGCGCCTCTGCCCGACCGGCGCCATTACCGTCGAGATCGTCGACAATGACGGCGCCGAACCGGAGCCGGTTCGGCCGCGAGGTGAGGACCAGCGCCATGACCATGCCTGAGCCATCAGACGCTCGACCGCGGCAGGAGGGCCTGGCGCGGCGTGCCGCGCTGGGCCGCCAGTTGCGCAATGTGCGCTGGGGCGCGGTCGTGCTCGGCGTCGCCGCCACCGCCGCGTTCTCCGGCCTGGCGATGCATCAGAGCAGCGCGAACGCAGGCACGCCGGCCACGGCGGTCGAGCGGAGCCAACCGGGAGGAGCGGACGCGCCCAGCCAGTCGCTCTTCGGCGACGGCTCCGGCACCGCCCAGCCTGGCGCATCCGCGCTGGATGGCAGTGCCGGCCGCGAGCGCCGCTTTCGCCAGCGTTCGTCTTTGGATAACTCCAGCGGCGACGACGGCTCGGCGTCGTCAACGGATCCGTTCGGCAGCGCCGGCTCGTCGTCCGGCGCCGGCCTGGCGCCCGCGCCGGACTCCTCGCTGGGTGGCCGGGTGCATGTGCGCTCGGCATCGTCGTAGGTGGCTGCCATGATCGCGAAGATGCACCAGATCGATTCGCCGGCCTTTGCCGAGTTCCAGGCGTTGGGGAGCACCATCGTGGTCGGCGTCACCGCGCCAGACCGGCTCGAGCGCGTGCTGGCGCACGTGCACGCCCGCGTCATCGAGATCGATCGCGCGCTCAGCCGCTTTCGTGCCGATAGCGAGCTGCGTCGCCTGGAGGCCACGCCGGGGAAGCCGCGGCAAGTGACGCCGCTCTTCATGGAGGCGCTCGAGCGCTCGGTCCAGGCCGCCAGATCGACCGCTGGCCTCTTCGATCCCACGGTGCGCGACGCGGTCGAGGCGGCAGGCTACGACCGCAGCATCGAGCGGCTTGAGGCGGAGGGGCCGGGCCCGGCGCGAGTGGCGCTGCCGGCCGGCGCCTGGGAACGCATCCAGTATGACCCCGCCTGGAATATCGTGACGCTGCCCGAGGGCGTGCGGCTCGACTTCGGCGGCATCGGCAAGGGGTTAGCGGTCGACTATGCCCTGCGCGGCCTGCAACGCGAGCCGTTCGGCGTGCTGGTCAGCGCCGGGGGCGATCTGGCGGTCGCCGGACCGGCGCCGGGCGAGGGTTGGCTCTGCGGCATCTCGGTCACGGCCGACGCGCCGCTGGCGGACAGCGTCCTCCTCTCGGCGGGCGCGCTGGCGACCTCCGGTCTCGGCCGGCGCCAGTGGCAACGCGACGGCCAGCGGCTGCACCACCTGATCGACCCGCGCACCGGCCGCCCGGCCGAGAGCCCCTGGCAGTTCGTGACGGTCGCCGCCGAGAGCTGTGTGGTGGCCGAGGTGCTGACCAAAGCCGCCTGGCTGCTGGGGGCAGAGGGGCCGGAGTGGCTGGCCCGGCGGGGCTTCGCCGGGCGCTTTCAGGGCCAGCACGGCAACGTCGTCACCGTGGGCGACTGGCCCATGAGCCAGGGCGACGGGGGCACGGCGTGAGCGGCAGCCTGACCTGGTATCTGGCGCGCGGCAGCGGCATCGCCGCCTACCTCCTCCTGACCCTGTCGCTGGCCGCCGGCATCGCGCTTGGCCGCCGCTGGCACAGCCGCGTGCTCCCGCGCCTGGTGGTCGACGGCTGGCATCGCTGGCTGACGCTCAGCTTCTATCTCTTCGTGGCGCTGCACGTGGTGACGCTGCTGCTCGACCCCTTCACCAAATTCCAGCCCGTTGACCTGCTGGTGCCCTTCGTCAGCGACTACCGTCCGCTCTGGACCAGCCTCGGCATCATCGCGGCGGAGCTGGGGCTGGCGCTCGGCGCCAGCGTCTTGGTGCGCCGCTGGATCGGCTACCGCGCCTGGCACCTGTTGCACGGGTTGACCTATCTCCTCTTCCCGCTCTCGCTGCTGCACGGTCTGGGCGACGGCAGCGACAGCCGGACCGGATGGGCACTGGCCCTCTACGCCGGGAGCGCGCTGCTGGTCCTGGCCGCGATCGGCTGGCGCACGGCCAGTTCCCCGCGCTGGCGCCTGCCGGCGGTCAGCGCCAGCGCGGCCGTCGCGGTGGCCATCCTTCTCTGGTCGCTGGCGGGCCCATTGGCGCCCGGCTGGGCCAGGGCCGCCGGCACGCCCGCCCGGCTGCTCGCCGCGGCGCATGGGTCGCTGCCGTCCGCGATCATCCCGGCCGGCCAGACGCGCGCCACCGCGCTCCCCGCCGGGCTGAGCGAGCCGATCGCCGGGCAGGTGCTGCTGCTGGACAACAACAGCCAGGTGCGCTTGCGGGGAAACAGCAGCTCCGGCTCGCCCGCGCTCGACCTCGCGCTCCAGATCGACAATCGTGACGCGGGCGGCAGCGGCCAACTGCAGCTCCGCACCGCGGACCAGACGCCGGTCTGCGCCGGGCCGATCACCGGCAACCGCGACCGGGTGCTCAGCGCGACCTGCACGGGCTACGGCCAGACGTACGACTTGCGCATCACCCTGAATCAGGTCGACATCGGCGGCTTCAGCGGCACGCTGACGGTGCTCGCCAACGGGCACGTGTAGCGCGCCGGGCGTCGCCGTCGCGGTCGGGGCAGGCCCCCGTGCCTGCCCCTACAGGATAGGCATGTCCGAGGGAAGAGGGTGCCTGTTACTCGGGGCCGAGCGGCAGGCCGTCCTGGAAGTCGATGACGCGGTGCGAGCCGTCGCAGAACGGCTTGTTCTGGGACTGGCCGCAGCGGCAGAGGGTAACGCGGTTGCGAATCTGGTAGGCGGTGCCGTCGGCGGAGACGATCTCGATGCCGCCGCGCACCCAGAGCGGACCGCTGCAGCCCACCTCCGGATCCTCGACGACGCCGATCGACTTCTCGAATTCCGGCTCGCCGGCCAGCTCCAGCTTGCCGTCGGCCGCGCGCTTCCAGGCGACCAGCCGCCCCGAGGGGCAATGGCCCGCCTCGCGGATCGTCAGCGCGCGCGCCTCGGCTCCCGCCTCTTCAACCAGGTTCCAGATGCTCCCACAGGCGTCGCAGAAGCGCGCGGAGGCGCAGAGCGGCTCGGCGTCGGTCAACGTCAGCTCCGGCCCCTCGTAGACCTTAGCCTGCTCCAGATAGGGGGCGCGCGAGGCGGTCTCGGTGCCGATGAAGCCGTTGGTCTCGTGCGAGCCGTCACAGAAGGGCTTGTTTTGGGACTGGCCGCAGCGGCAGAGTTGGTAGCGCCGCCGCGAGCGAAAGACCGTGCCCTGGCGCCACTCCCAGGAGGCTCCTTCCTCGTTGGGCTCGATGATCTGCTGGGCGACGGGGATGCCGCCTTCGACGAGATAGGGTCCATCCTCGGTCACGGTGATCCGCATCGGAATGGCGGTCTGCCCGGACGAGGCGCTGCCGCTCGCCGGCGATTCGCTTCCCTGCCGCGTCTCGTCGGGTGCTGCCATGGCGAACTCCACTTCTACGTCCTGCGTTGTGCGTTGTGCGTTGTGCCTTGTGTGTCGTGCGCGCCGCGGCCGCTCCGCGTCTTTCTCGTCCCGGCTGTCCAAGGTTTCCTCATCCTACACGAGTTTGCGCCGCGCGAATAGCCCCCCGCCGCGTCGAAGCTCGCGCAGCGCTGCTATTCGAGCTCGATCGCCTGCCCCTGGATGGCCGTGTCCCAACGCTCGGCGGCGTCGGCGACCATGCGCTCGATATCCTCCTCCAGCGCGTAGCGCTCGGCCACCAACGCGGCAGCCGCTTCGCGTACCCGTGCCAGGTATGCCTCTTTCGAAGGGTAACGCTCCTCCAAGGAGGGTCGCGGGTCGTCGAGCGCCAGGCGCTCGGCGCGCGTCGGGCGGAAGAAGTGGGTGATCCCCTGCATCTTGAGGATCTGCTCGGGCGCGCCGGTCTCCGGGGCGCGCGGGTTCCAGCCGGTAAAGGTGCCGAGCGGCACGCCGACGTCCGCCGGGCGAATGCCGCCGGTTTCGTTGCCGTCGGCGTCGACCGCCGAGACGTAGTTGGGGTAGACCGGTCCCTTCTCGGCCGGAAAGTGGCCGATGCCCCGGCTCGCCTCGTGGCCCAGGTCGAGCTTGCGGATCGTGGGCAGCCGCGCGGGATCGGGGAAGTGGATGCCGGGGATGCCGTTGATCCCCGCCAGCGCTTGGGCCGCCGGAACCGCGGTGCCGTCATCCAGGCGCGGGTGCTTGCTGGGCGGCGGCTCGACGCCCTGGCTGACCCAGCGGTCGAGGTTGACCAGCGCGGCGCGCAGCAGCGGGGTGTAGTCGACCACGTTGAAGTCGTGCCGGCCGATGTCGCCCTCGTCGGGGAAGGAGCGGTTGAAGGGGAGCGTGCCGGGGCCGTGCTGGGTGCTGGCGAAGAGATACTTGCGGCTCTCCGGTGCGTCGGGCAGGTCGCGCGTGCCGGTGGGGTCGATGTGCAAGAGGGCGGCATCGCCGCGCCAGTACTCGGCGGCGCTGTTGGTGTAGAAGATCTTCGGCACATGGCCCTGAGCGTGCAGCCGCCTGAGCAGGCCGTCGCTGCCGTCGCCGTAGGGATCGGGCAGCTCGGCGTCGGCGTAGGGGAAGAGGTGGCCGAAGCTCGGCTCGGTCTGCACCGAGGGCTGGCCGAAGCGGTGATTGAACTCGCCGCGCCGGGCGCCGGCCACGTGCGGCAGCAGGCCGTCGTAGGCAACGCGCCCCTCCTCGTCCTGGTTCAGACCGAGGTAGATGTAGTGGCGGATCATGCGTCCGGTCTGCGAGATGCCGAAGCCGTAGGCGTAGTCGACGCCGCCGGCCAGCGGGCTGCGCGGGTCGTAGCGCAGGAAGCTGGCGATCTCGCGGAAGGCCAGCAAGCCCGCGCCGACCACCGGCGCGCCCTCGGTCGTATAGAGCACAGTGTAGATCTTGCCCGGTTCGAAGCCCGGCTCCAGGTAGATGTGCCCGGCGTCCGGGACGATCCCCTCGGGGGTCTCGCGGGCGAAGCGCCACTGCTCGCGCGGGATCTCCCGGTTCTCGCCGTCTTCCCAGTCGCGCACCAGGAGTCGCGCGCCCGGCTCGTTCAGGTCGGCGGCCGGGTAGGGCCGGTGGACGCGGTTGGCCAGCAGGCGTGTGTGCTGGTGGGCGTTGGGGCGGATATCGACCACGGTCTGGCCGCGCACCCGCCGGCCGTCGCTCAGCGCTTGGGGTGCCTCCAGCCCCATCAGCGTGTCGCCGCGGTAGACATCCCACTGCCAGCCGATCCAGCCGACGGCGTAGCCCTGGCGGAAGAGGAAGCCGTCCCCGGGCGGGATGGCCGGCGAGGGCGGCTCGGGCCGGGCGCGGTTGAGCTGGCGCGGCAGGAGCTTGCGCCCGCGGTTGGGCAGCTCGATCAACAGGCGTCGGTTGCCGCGCGCCCGATCGACCGGCAGCAGCAGGCAGAGGTCCGCGATAAAGCGCACCCGCCCCTGCTCGTCGCGCGGTGCCAGCGCCAGGTCGGTGATCGGTGCGTTGGCGGGGCGGGTGGGATCGACGGCGAAGGTGATCGTGCCGTCCAGCCGCTCGTAGGGGCCGGTGTCGCCGAATGACTGACCGCCCGCGTACGGCTGACGGCGCGTCAGGTCGATCGCTACCACAGGCATCGCATCCTCTTTCCGGTAACGGGGTCGTGTCTGAGCATGGGGGCATGATACGGCATCGGGTGGGCGGTGTCGCTCGGGTGCGGGACGACTCCAAACCACGACGTTCGGTCATCGCCGGCAGACCTCGCCGGGCTGACGCCACCGCGCTAGTAAGCGAAGCCTGCTCGAAGCAGGCTGAATTCCCAAAAAACCATGTGCAGACACCGGGTAACGATGAAATCCAGCCTGCGTCGAGCAGGCTTTCGCAAAAGACTAGCGCGATGGCGTCAGCCCGGCGCGTCGCTGGGCACGAAAGCCTCGGGTCGTTTGCCAACCCCCCATACATACGCGCTTTGGCGTATTTGGGCAGGCCCGGCGCGCTCCTACACTCTCGACGTGAAGCGGACAGAGCATTGGCTCACACGGACCGCGGCCACGCGAGAGGAATGACTGCCATGCGCATCCCAGCGGCCCAGATCTATTTCCCGGAGGAGGACCGCGCCACCATCCTGGCGCGCATCGGCGAGTGCCTGGCGACCGGCCAGCTCACCCTCGGCAAGTACGGCCGCCAGCTCGAGGAGGAGTTCGCGCGCTATCTCGGCGTCAAGCACGCCATCGCGGTCAACTCCGGCACCAGCGCCATCGAGATCCCGCTGCGTGCCCTGGGTATTGAGGGGCGCGAGGTGCTGGTCCCGGCCAACACCTTCTTCGCCACCGGCGCGGCGGTGATCGCGGCCGGCGGGCGCGTGCGCTTCGTCGACTGCGACCCGGCCACGCTGGCGGTCGATCCCGCCGACCTGCGCCGCGCCATCGGGCCCGAGACCGCCGGGCTGGTCCACGTCCACATCGGCGGGCTGGTCTCGCCGGCCATGCCCGCGATCCGGCGCATCTGCGACGAGGCCGGCATCTGGCTCTTCGAGGACGCGGCCCACGCCCACGGCAGCGCCCTCGACGGCCGCATGGCCGGCACCTTCGGCATCGCCGGCTCCTTCTCGTTCTACCCGACCAAGGTGATGACCGCGGCCGAGGGCGGCATGATCGTCACCGACGACGACCGCGTCGCCGGGGAGGCGCGCATCTACCGCGACCAGGGGAAGGCGTCCTTCCTCTCCAACTTCCACACCCACCTCGGCTCCAACTGGCGCCTGAGCGAGCCGCACGCCATCATCGCGCTCTCGCAGCTCCAGCGGCTCGATGAGTTCATCGCCCAGCGCCAGCGGATCGCCCGCATCTACAACCGCCGGCTTGACGCGCTGCCGGTCACGCCGCTCGAGCTGCCCGAGGGCGGGCGCTGCAACTTCTACAAGTACGTCGTCTTCCTGCCGGAGGGGGTCGATCGCACGGCGCTGAAGCGGGTCATGCGCGAGGAGTTCGAGGTGAGCCTGAGCGGTGAAGTCTACGACACCCCGATGCACCGCCAGCCGGTCTTCGCCGATCTGGCTGATCGCCCGCTGCCGGGCGCCGAGGCCATCTGCGCCGGCCACATCTGCCTGCCGATCTCCGCGGTCATGACCGAGGACCAGGCCGAGTTCGTGGTCGACTCACTGGCGCGGGCGCTCGACCGCGTGCCGGCGATGGCGTAGATTAGTATGAAGGGGAATGCGTCCACTATGCGGAAGCTCATCGCGGTCACGGGAGGCTCGGGGTTCATCGGCTCGCACGTGGTCGATGCCTTGCTCGGAGCCGGCTACCGCGTGCGCGTGCTCGACACCCGCGCGCCGCACCGTGAGGATGTCGAGTGGGCCGCCGTCGACCTGCTGAGCGACGATGTGGCCGCCGCGCTCGGGGACACCGAGGCCGTCTTCCACCTGGCCGCCGCGGCAGACGTCAACGACGTCTACGCCGCGCCGGTCGAGAGCGTGGCGCTCAACAGCCTGGCGACGGCGCGGCTCTTGGAGGCCGCGCGGCGGGCGGAGGCCGGACGTGTCATCCTGGCCAGCACCGTCTGGGTCTACGCCGCCAGCCACGACGCGGTGGTCGACGAGACGACCTGCTTCGAACCGGAGAGCGAGCGCCACCTCTACGTCAGCAGCAAGATCGCCGCCGAGCTCTTCTGCCGCGACTACCACACGCTCTACCGGCGCCCCTTCACCATCCTGCGCTACGGCATCCCCTACGGGCCACGCATGCGCGACAACCTGGTGATCGCGGCCTTCATCCGGCGGGCCCTGCGCGGCGAGCCGATCCGCATCGACGGCGACGGGCGGCAGGAGCGCTTCTTCGTCTACGTCGAGGATCTGGCGCGGGCGCACGTGCTGGCGCTCGATCCGCGCGCGGAGGGTCGCACCTACAACCTCGACGGCAGCCGGCCGGTCAGCATTCGCGAGATCGCGGAGTCGGTCAAGACGCTGGTCGGCGACGTGACGGTCGAGTACGGTCCGGCACGGCCCGGCGATCTGGCCGCGCGGGTGGTGCGCTGCGACCGGGCACGCGCGGAGCTGGGCTGGGAACCGCGGGTGGAGTTCTCCGACGGGCTGGGCCGCACGCTGGCCTGGTACCGCGAGCGTCTTCGGGCCGAGCAGGCCGTCGGGGTCGGCTAGGGCGCGATGAGCGGGAGCGCGGTGCCGCCGCCGAAACGGGCCGGGACCCCCCTGGTCGTGGCGGCCGCCGCGCTCGACGGCGGCTTCGCGCTCTTCCTGATCGCCGTGCAGGCCTTCTTCCCCAGCGTGCTCGACGCCGGGGCCGGCGCGCCGGGCTACGCGCTCGGCATCTACGGCACCACCCGCTTGCTGCTGCAAGCGCCGGGCGGCGTGCTGGCGCGGCGCATCGGCACCGGGCGGCAGATCGCGCTCGGCATGGGCGGCGGCGCGCTGGCGCTGCTGGCGCTCAGCCTGGCGGGGAGCGCGCCCATGGCCTACCTGCTCACCTTCATCTACGGCCTGCTGACGGCGCTGGTCTGGCCACCGATCCTGCTACGGGCGGGCGACCTCTTCGCCGAGAACCGCGGCGAGTTGATCGGCTACGTCAGCCTCAGCTCGGCGGTCGCCACCGTCGGCGGGCTCGCCGCCGGCTCCTTCCTGATCGACTACATCCCGATCCGGCAGGTGGTGGGGCTGGCGGCGCTCTGGCTGGCGCTGGGCGCGGTGCTGGCCGCCGCCATGCTGGCCGGGCAGCGGACGCGGCTGGCGCCGCGCCAGCACACGGCGGAGCGCGCGGATTGGCCTGGCGGGGCGGCCAGTCTCTTCGCCGCGCTCCTCTGCCAGGGGCTCGGCCTGGCGGTGCTGACGCCGATCATGCGCCAGTACGCGATCGAGCAACTCCACCTGCGGCTGCACGACCTGATCGTGCTCGGCCTGCCGGCGGCCGCCTGCGCCGCGCTGACCTTTCTGGCGGCGGGTCGCCTGACCGACCGGCTGGGGCGGGCGCCGGTGGTGGCGGGCGGGGCGGCCATCGCCGCGCTGGGCACGCTGCTGGTCTCACAGGCGAGCGGCGGCCGGTACTTCGTGCTGGCGGCGATCCCGCTCGGCGTCGGCTACGCCGCCAGCGCCCCGGCGCTCAGCGCCTGGGTGACCGACCTGGGCGACCGTGGCGGCGGCACGCTCGGCGCCGCGCTGACGGTCCAGGGGCTGGCGCTGGCCGTCGGCCCGCTGCTCGGCGGGCTGATCGTCAGCGTCAGCCGGCCGGCCGTCACCATGCAGGTCTCGGCCCTCTTCTGGCTGCTGGCGGCCGTCTTCGCCCTGCTGCCGCCGCTGGCGCTCTCGCGCGAGCCCCGCACGACCGAGCAGCCATCGTCCGAGCGCTGTTCGTAACCGAAGGAGCAATCGATGCCGCGACGGATCGCCGTGGTACCCGCCTACAACGAGGAGCCGACGGTGGCCCAGGTGCTGGATGCCCTCTACCCGCTGGTCGACGAGCTGGTGGTGGTCGACGACGGCTCGACCGATCAGACGCGCGCCGAGATCGAGCGCTGGCTGCCCGGCCACGCGCGCGCCCGGCTCCTCTGCCACGCGCACAACCAGGGGATGTCCGCGGCCTACTACCTGGCGTTCAGCGACCTGCGCGCCCGCCTGTGGGCCGCCGAGCTGGACGCCGCCGACCTGGTCTTCACCGTCGACGCCGACGGCCAGCACGAGCTGGCGGCGCTGGACGACTTGCAGCGCCTGGCCGAGGCCGAGCGGCTCGACGCGCTGCTGGTGCGGCGCGACCTCTCGACCTACCCACCCGATAAGCGGCTGGGCAACTGGCTGATCAGCCGCTGGGCCAGTCTCTGGGCGGGCGTCGCGCTGCTCGACGTCGAGTCGGGCTACCGCATCTTCCGGCTGGGCGCGCTGGCCGACGCGCTCAGCTACTACACCGGCTACCAGTACAGCGAGACGGTCGAGGTGGCGGTGGTGCTGGGCCGGCTCGGCTACCGGGTGCGCAACGACGTGCTGGTGACGGTGCCGGTCTTCCGCTCGCGCACCCGGCTGAAGGACGCCGCCATCGACCTGGCGATGATCCCCGCCGCCGCGCTGCGGGTGGCACGCCGCCGGCCGCGCATGGTCCAGGCTGCGGCCGCGCCTGACTGAGCCGTGCCGCCTCAGCCGCCGGGGCGGCAGGGGACGTAGCCCGGCTTGCCGAGGAGCTGATCGAGCCGCACCGGCTGGAGCCCCGTAGCCTTGAGCCCGTCGAGGATCAGCGGTAGGGCGGTGAGCATGACCGAGCGGTCGGCGTTGACGTTGCCGTCGATGCTGTCGTGCAGCAGGATGATCGAGCCGGGTCGCACTTGCGCCAGCACGCGCTGGGCGACGAGCTGGCCGTCGGTGGTGGCCCAGTCGCCGGCCGAGACGTCCCAGGTGATCATCGTCATGCCGCGCTCGGCGGCGACGTGCGCCATGAAGGGGGTGTGGGTGCCGTGGGGCGGGCGGAAGAAGGCGGGGCAGACGCCGAGCTGGCGCTGGAAGCTGGCCTGGGTCTCGGGGATCTCGGGGTAGAGTGGGTCGAGCCAGCTGGTCGAGTCGTGGTGGTAGGAGTGGTCGCCGAGCAGCATGCCGTCGGCCAGCAGCGCCCGCGAGATGTCGGGGCGCTGGTCGAGTGCCTTGCCGACGGTGAAGAAGGTGGCCTTGACGCCGTAGCGGTCGAGGATGTCGCGGATCTTGAGGGAGTAGACGGCGTTGGGCCCGTCGTCGAAGGTGATGGCGACCTCGTTGCCCGCGCGCGGGCCGTGGTCCACCGTGGCGCCGAACCAATTGGCGCGGGCGGTGCTGGCGCCGACCCAGCCGGTGGTCAGCAAGCTGGCGAGGACGAGGCAGAGGGCGAGGCTGACCCTCGCCCCTACCCCTGCCCCAAGGCCGGGAGAGCGAGAGACGGACGGGACGAGGGCGTTTACCACGACGAGGATGCCGCCGGCGGCCAGCGCGGCGGGGAGGCTGAGTCGCCACAGGACAAGCAAAAGCAGCGCGGCGAGCGCGGCGGCTGGCCACCCTCCCGCGAGGCGGCGCCAGGGGGGCAGGGTGAGGCCCAGGCCGGCGCCGAGGACGGTCGCCACCAGGTAGGCGGTCAGGGCGAAGTGGATCTGGGCCGCCAGCCAGACCGCCAGCGCCACCATCAGCACGCCGAGCAGGGCCAGCCAGCCGCGCGGGCGCGGGGTGAAGTGGTTGGCCAGGAACGTCCCGGCGCCGGCCGCCAGGACCGCCAGCAGGGGCGGCAGCAGGTTTCCCCGGCTGGGCGCCAGCGCCAGCCCGGGCAGCACCGCCGCGGCCAGCGCGGCGCCGCTCGCCCACCGTTTCCATGCTTCTTGGCGGTTCGGTATCATCGGCGAATTCCGGCCCATCTGGTCGCCTGGCGCGACGAGCGGGAGAGCCTATGCGCGTAGTCTATCCCCAACAGCGACTGACGGCGATGCTGGCCGCGCTGGAGGCCGGCGAGTTGGAGCGACTGGGGCCGGCGGTGCTGCTGGCGGCCGGCGCCGGCTGGTTGGTGGTGCTGGCGCTGCTGCTGCGGCACGCCATCTTCGTGACCAACGACTCGCTCAACGACTACGCGCACGTCTGGTACGTCAGCCGCCAGCTCTGGCACCACGGGCGCATCCCGATCCACCTGCCGCTGCTGGAGCACGGGGAAGCCTACGCCTTCCCCTATAGCTTCGTCCCCTGGTTGAGCGCGGCGCTCTGGCGTCCGCTGCTGGGCGACTGGGTGGTGACGCTCTGGCTGGCGCTGGGCGCGCTGGGCACACTGGCGGCCGGCTTCTGGGCGCTCCCCGAGCTGCGGCGCGGCTGGCTGGCCGCGGCAGTGCTGCTCAACTCGGCGCTGCTGGCCAGCCTGCTGCTGGGCCAGCTCCCCTTCCTCTGGGCCAGCGCGCTGCTGCTGGCGGCGGTCGGCGCCTGGCGGCGGAACCGCTTCTGGTGGGCGGTCATCCTCGGCGGGCTGGCGCAGGCCACCCACGCGCCCATCGCGCTCCCGCTGACCGGCCTGCTGGTGCTCGCCTGGCTGCGCTGGGAGCCGCGGCCGGTCCGCCTGCTGGTGGCCTACGCCGCGTCGCTGCTGCTCGCGGCCCCAGCCGTCTGGTTCGCGCTGGCCTCACCGGTGACGCTGGAGAGCTCGTTCGGCACCATCGCCGCCAACTTCTTCGGCACTGTAGCCGAGCGCGCGCCGATCGTGGCGCTGCCGCTCCTGCTGGCCGTGCTCGGAGGCCGGTGCCCAAAGCTGGCGCCCGCCGCCTGCGCCGCCGTGCTGGCGCTGGGCCTCGCGACGCTACCGCTGCTGCACACGGCGGATGCCGCCAAGGCGCTCGACCGCCGCCCGAACACCTCGCTGCTGGCCTTCATCGCCTCGCCCGCCTTCCGGCCTGGCGAGACCTATCGCTTCCTGTGCGTGGGCGACGACAAGCTCGGGATGTACGAGCTGATCCAGCACGGTGCGCGGCTCGACTCCTCGTTCTTCCCCGAGAGCGTCCACCACGCCGGCTTCGTCAACACCGACGAATACGCCGCCTTCCTGCGGCTGCGCGGGGTGGACAACGTGCTGATCTACCAGAGCTATACGACGGCCTATCGCAGCAACGAGCAGCAGATGCTCGACCGCCTGACGACGAGCCCCTACGGCGGCGTCTGGGCCGAGCACAAGGTTCACACCAAGGAGTACGACCTCTACGTGATCCACCGGGCGCGTGGGTAGCGGTGGCGCGTCGAGCACGATGAGTGCTGTATGCCGCTTGGATCCCTCGACCGCCACCCCCGCCCTCAGATCAGCGTCTTCAGCCGCTCCAGGTCCATGTTGCCGCCGCTGACGATGGCGACGGTCAGCTCGCCGGGCTGGTGGGGGATCTTGTCGGCCAGCAGGGCGGCGGTGGCGGCGGCGCCCGAGGGCTCGGCGTAGAGCTTGGCCTCGGTCAGGATGGCGCGCAGCCCGGTGGCGATCTCCTCGTCGGAGACCGTCACGATGTCGTCGACGTACCGGCGCGTCAGCGGGTAGGTAAGCCGGCCGGCCATCGGCGGCGCCAGGCCGTCGGCGATCGTGTTGACCGAGGAGAGCGTGACCGGCTCGCCGCGGTCCCACGACTGGCGCATGGCCGAGGCGCCCTCTGGTTCGACCCCGTAGACGCGCACGCTGGGCTTGAGCGACTTGGCCGCCAGCGCCACGCCGCTGATCAGCCCGCCGCCGCCGACCGGGCAGACGATCAGTTCCACCCCCGGCACCTGCTCCATGATCTCCAGCCCGACGGTACCCTGGCCGGCGATGATCAGCGGGTTGTCGAAGCCGTGGATGTTGACCAGGCCCTCGGCGCGCTCCAACTCGGCGGCGCGCTCGAAGGACGCCGTCACGCCCCCCTCGACCAGCACGACCTCGGCGCCATAGCCCTCGGTAGCGGCGATCTTGGCGCGGCTGGCGCTGGCCGCCATCACAATCACGCAGCGCACGCCGGCCTGGCGCGCCGCCCAGGCCAGCCCCTGCGCGTGGTTGCCGGCCGAGACCGCGATCACGCCGCGCGCGAGCTGCTCGCGTGGGGTGTGGAGGATGGCGTTGAGCGCGCCGCGCGCCTTGAAGGAGCCGGTCTTCTGCAGCAACTCGGCCTTGAGCTGCAAGCGGACCCCCGCCCGCTGGCCGATGCGCGTGGCGCTGAAGACCGGCGTCTGGCGCACCTTACCGGAGATCGCCTCCCGCGCCGCGAGGATGTCGCCGAACTCAACCATCAAGTCGCTCCCTCTCCCTGTCATCCAGTGGCCGCGCCCTGCCCGGCCGCCGCGCGAACGATAGCACGTGGCGCGGTGCTACCTGGAAGCGCGAAAATCACCCAACCATTCCCCCACTTCGCGGATAGTATTCGTAGAGGGGGTGCCGGGTGATCGCGAGCACGAGTGAGCGGGAGGCGATCGAGCGGCTGCGCCGGGGCGACATCGGCGGGCTGGAGCCGCTGGTGCGCCGCTACCAGCTCCAGGCGGTGCGCGCGGCGACGCTGATCACGCGCGACCGTGCCCAGGCCGAGGACATCGTGCAGGGCGCCTTCATCCGTGCCTACGAGCGCATCGCGCAGTTCGACCCCACGCGCCCCTTCGGCCCCTGGTTCCTGCGCGGCGTGGTCAACGACGCGCTCAAGGCGGCACGGCGCGAGCGCCGGCAGCAGCCGCTCGGCGACGACGACTGGGGCGCCACGATCGATACGTTGGAGGCCGACCCCGAGCGGCTGGCCGAGCTGCTGGAGACCGCGCATTCGCTGCAAGCGGCGCTCGACCAGTTGCCCGCCGAGCAACGCGCGGCGGTGGTGCTGCGCTACTACCTCGATCTGAGCGAGGTGGAGACGGCGCGGCGGCTGGGCAGCCCGCTCGGCACCATCAAGTGGCGGCTGCACGCTGCCCGCGCCCGCCTGCGCCAGCTACTCCGGCCCGACGATCCCGCCGCGACGAGGAGCGTACCCGATGAATGAGCAGCGCATCCGCCGCGAGCTGCGCCGCCTGGCGGCGCGCGAGGTGACGCATACGGACCTCTGGCCCGGCGTCCGCGTCCGGCTGGCGCGCCGGCACGAATTGCGGCGGCCGGGGACCGGCTTCGCCCGCCCCGCCGGGAGCAACGAGCGCGGCGGGCCGGCCATCGACAGCGAGTACACCTGGAGTGAGCGCGACCGCCCGCGCGGCGGTGCCGCGCGCTGGGCCGCGCTGGCGGCCGGCGCCGGCTCCTTGGTGTTGCTGGCGGTGCTGCTGGCAGGCGCCTTCGGTGGCCACAAGGCGGCCGCACCGGGCGCCACCGGTGTGCCTGGTTCCTTGGCGATCGGCTCGACGCCTGCCGCCACCCCGAACAACACACCGACGCCCACCTTCGCGGCCACGGTCGTGCCGCAGGTGCTTACGCCGCCGTATGCCACGCCCGCCACCTGCCCGGTCACGCCCTTCGTGACGAGCACGCCCTTTGGCAACTACTACACCAGCACCTGGCTCGGCTACGGCGCGCTCTTCGCTGGGCTCGACCGCGCCTACGGCGGCCACTGGTACGCGGGGGGCCTCAAAGTGATGTGGATGCGCTTACAAGGCGGCGCGCTCAGCATCACCGGCACGCGCCTCGACGGCCCAGCCCCGCCGCTCAAGGCCGACATCCCCGATGGCTACGGCGCGGCCGGCATCCAGGTCAGCGAGATCGACTTTCCAGTGGCCGGCTGCTGGTCGGTCACCGGGTCCATCGGGAGCGCTCCCGAGCAGCAAGTTCACTTCGTGGTCTACGCCTACCCGACCGGCTGCCGCGAGTCCGCTTGGGCGAGCGACCCGGCCACGCCCCAGCCCTGCGCGCCGCCGCAGTCCACGGCCACGCCAAATCTCCCTGAGAGCAGCATCGCGACGCGCCTGAGCGCGCGAATCATCCCGGTCAACGCCCAACCGATCAGCGGCTATGTCTACGCGGACCTGGAGTCACCCGGCACCCTGCACCTGAGCGGCACCTACGACGACGCCGGCCTGCACCTCCTCTGGCTGCCGGTGCAGGGAACCTGCGCCAGCCACGACCTCAACCAGGCGTTCGGCGAGCGCTTCTACGGCACGAGCACGACTCCTGGTTCTAGCGAGGAGTCGTTCGACGTGCGGCTACCCACCGCCGGGAAGCAGCCGCCCTACGCGCTGCTCACCTTCATCGACGGCGGCGGGCCGCTG
>DASSHC010000457.1:0-8293 GCA_035693105.1 Thermomicrobiaceae bacterium
CCATCTTCAAGTCGGTCGGCAACGCGATTCAGGACATCAGTGTGGCGCGCTACGCCGTCGCTACCGCCCAGCGCGCGGGTCGCGGCCAGCAGGTGACGTTGTAGTCCGGCTGCTCAGTCGGCGGCCTGCGCGACCGGTTGACCTGGGGTGGCAGCCGCGCCAAGAATCTCCATGAGCCGCAAGCTGCCCAGCGTCTCTTCCTCCATCAGCGCCCGCGCCAGGCGGTCCAGCGTCTCGTGGTTGCGCTCGAGCAACTGCTCCGCGGTCAGACGCGCTTCCTCCAGCAAGCGGCGCACCGACTCGTCGGCCAGCTCCTGGGTGCTCACCCCGGCGTCGCGACCGCCAAAGCCGGCAAAATCGCCGTACATGTCGTCGTCGCGGTCGAGTACCAGATCGCCCAGATCGTCGCTCATACCCCAGCGCTCGACCATGCGGCGCGCCAGGTGGGTGGCCTGTTTCAGGTCGTTCTCAGCGCCGGTGGTAATCTCCTCGAACACCAGCCGCTCCGCCGCGCGCCCACCGAACATCACCACCAGCCGTCCCTTGAGGTCGCGCCGGGTGAAGTTGAAGCGGTCGCGCACCGGCGACTGCACGGTCACACCGAGGGAGCGGCCGCGCGGCACGATGCTGACCTTGCGCAGCGGATCGCAACCGGGCGTGAGATACGCCACCACCGCGTGCCCACTCTCGTGGTAGGCGATGACCCGCTTCTCTTCCTCAGTCATCAAGAGCGGCCGCTCGGCGCCCAGGATGATCTTGTCCAGCGCCTCGCTGAAGTCGATCTCTTCGATCTGATGCTTGTCGTGTGCTGCCGCCACCAGCGCCGCCTCGTTGACCAAATTGGCGAGGTCGGCCCCGGCGAAACCGGGGGTTGAGCTGGCGACCAGCGCCGGATCGACCGTCGGGCCGACGGGATGCCCCCGCAGATGCACCCGTATGATTGCCTCACGGCCGCGTTGATCCGGCAGGCCGACCGTGACCTGGCGATCGAAGCGGCCGGGGCGCAAGAGTGCTGGGTCGAGCACGTCGGGGCGGTTGGTGGCCGCGATCACGATCACGCTGGTGGTCGTGTCGAAGCCGTCCAACTCGACCAGCAACTGATTCAGCGTCTGCTCGCGCTCGTCGTTGCCGCCACCAAGCCCCACGCCACGCTTGCGCCCGACCGCGTCGATCTCATCGACGAAGATGATGGCCGGCGAGGCCGTCTTGGCCTTCTCGAAGAGGTCGCGCACACGGCTGGCGCCGACGCCGACGAACATCTCGACGAACTCCGAGGCGCTGGCGCTGAAGAAGGGCACGCCGGCCTCGCCGGCTACCGCCTTGGCAAGCAGCGTCTTGCCGGTGCCCGGCGGGCCGACCATGAGCACGCCGCGCGGGAGTTGCGCACCGAGTTGATGGTATTTGCCGGGATTGCGCAAGAAATCGACGACCTGGACCAACTCGCCTTTGGCCTCGTCCTCGCCCGCCACGTCGGCGAAGGTCACCAGTGGGCGGTCGGCGTCGTAGACGCGCGCGGTCGAGCGCCCGAAGCTAAAGAGCCGGTTCTGCGTCGAGGGCGTGCTGCCGCCGCGGCGCAGAAAGACCATCATACCGAGCACCATCAACACCGGCAGTCCGATCCAGAGCAGCAGCGAGCCAAGCGCGAACCCGCCCCCGCCGCTGGATTCGGCCGAGATGTCGACGTTGTGCGCCTGGAGCGTCGCCAGCAGATCGGTTGCCGCGCCAGACGGAATCGTGGTCGAGAAACGACTGCTGCTCGCTCCACTGCCGTCAAGGCCATTCGTCTTCACGCCCGGTTGGGCCGACTGTGCGCTATCGGTCGCGATCGGCTGGACCAGGGTGCCGGTGAGCTGGTCGCCTTTGATCGTCACGCTGCGCACATTCCCTTGATCGATCTGCGTCAGCGTCTGACTATAGGAGACGTGGGCGACCGGGCTAGAACCAAACCAGAGCCCCGGCAAGATCAGCAGCGCGGCCACCGCGACTCCGATCACCAGGATCCAGCCGCCAATCTGCCACCGCTCGTAACCAGGTTTGCTTTTCCGCTGGTCCCCCGGACCCTGCTTCGGGTCTCGCATGCCGGATCCCCTCACACGTAGCGATTCAAGTCAGTTCGCGCCAGCCCAATATTGGTAGAGCACGACTGAGCCCGCGTCCTCAGACGCCAGCACCGCAAAATGCAGGTTCTGTGCCGAAAACCGCTGGATCTTCAGACAAGGAACGCCGACCGCGTCGATCGCTCGATCAGCGTCTCGGCCAGCGGGACTTGAGCCGGTGTCGAATTGAGCGAAGCCGTGCGACAAGGGCTGGGGATGAAGGAGCCCCATCGCCGGGGCTGAGGGCGGTCGCCGCGCCCGTCAATCCTCGTGGCGGGCCGGGAAACCGCGCTCGGCCAGCGCGCGCGACGCTTCGGCAACCTCATCCCAGGGTCGCCGCTCGGCCCCGTAGATGATGCAGCTCTCATGCCCCTTGCCGGCCAGCACCACGGCGTCACCGGGCTGGGCCGCGTCGAGCGCCGCGCCAATGGCCGCGCGCCGGTCCTCAACGCACAGATAGTCGCGCCCCTCGGCGGCGCCCCGCTCTGCCGCGCCTGCGGCGATCTCCGCGATGATCTGGTCCGGGTTCTCGAAGCGCGGATCTTCCGACGTGAAGACGGCAAAGTCGGCCAGACGCACGCAGACGGCCCCTTGGAGCGGGCGCTTGGTGCGATCGCGCTCCCCCGCGCTGCCCGAGACGACGATGACTCGGCCCGGCACCAGCGAGCGGATTAGCCGCAGGATCTTCTCAAGCGAATCCGGAGTGTGCGCGTAGTCGACGTACACACGATAAGGTTGACCCTGCTCGACCGGCACCAGCCGTCCCGGGACGGAGCGGAACGCCTCGAGCGAGGCGACGATCCGCTCGGCCGGCAGCCCCATGATCGAACCTACCGCCGCCGCCGCCAGCGCGTTTTCGACATTGAAGCCGCCGATCAGCCGCAGGTTCACCGGCTTCCGGCTGCCGTCGGGCAGGCTCAGCACAAAGCGCGTGCCGGTCGCCTCGATCTCGATTTCGCTCGCGTGCACAGCCGCGAACGCGTCGCGTGTGCTGAACCAGGTGATGGGAACATCGCCGGCGTATCCGGCGATCGAGCGCGCTCCCTCGTCGTCGGCGTTGAGCACGATCCCGTGCGGGTAGGGCCGCGAGATTCCCGCCCGCACGTGCTCCAGCAAGCGCGCCTTGGCGCGGCGGTAATTCTCGACCGTACCGTGCAACTCCAGGTGCTCGTGGGTAATGTTGGTGACCACGCCAACGTCGAAGGGGCAACTATCCAACCGGTGCAGTTCCAGCCCGTGCGAGGTCGCCTCAAGCACCGCCCAGTCGACGCCGGCCGCGCGCATCTGGCTCAGGAAGCGCTGCACATCGAGCGACTCGGGGGTCGTCTGCCGCAGGTCGTGCTCGGTAAGCCGCTCGCCGATACGCACCGCCACCGTGCCGATCAGCCCCGTGCGCTGGCCCGCATCGCGCAGCATCGCGTCGATCAGGTACGTCGTGGTCGTCTTGCCATCGGTGCCGGTCACCCCGACCATCCCCATCGATGCGCCCGGATCCCGGTAACACGCGGCCGCGACCTGCGCCAGCGCTGCCCGCGTGTCTTCGACCTGCACCGCCGCCGGATAGTCGTCCAACTCGGGTGGCCAGGACTCGACCAGCGCCGCCACCGCGCCAGCCCGGCGCGCGGCTTCCAGAAAGTGGTGGCCGTCGGCGTAGCCGCCGCGCAGCGCGACGAAGAGGCTCCTCGGCACCGCCTGGCGCGAGTCGTAGCAGACCGAATCGATCGGCAGCGAGGTATCACCCCGCACACGCAGCGGCTGGATACGCGCGACGAGCTCATCGAGGGTTATGCCGTCGTCGTTCACCAAGCGCCCCATCCCAACCGCCGCGCCAGCCGCACCAGCGGCCCCGCGTAGATGCGTTCGAGCATTCGTGGATAGCTGACGACCTCACCGCCGAAGCCCTGCTTGAAGGTGTAGACGCCCAGCATCGCGCCGCGCACATCGCGCCCGATCTGCCCCTCGTCAACCTTCGGTAGATCCTCCTCCGAGGGGATGCCCCAGAGGTCGTACCGCTGGCAGCCGGCATCGCGCGACCAGCGCATCGCCTCGAACTGCACCAGATGCGCCGCCATGTGCTTCTGCAGCTCGGTGTTGGATGCGCCGTACAGGTAGATTCCCTCACCGAAGGCACGAACCACCAGCGCCCCGGCCGCCAGTTGCCCCTCATACTCACCCAGGAGCAGCGCGCCACGCTCGCCGAAGGTGCCCAGCAGATCGGCGAAATACGCGTAATCGTGGATGCCGAATGACTGGCGCTCGCCCGTCTCGCGCAATAGCGAGTAGAACGCGGGCAAGTCGCTGGCGTCTCCCTGGCGCACCGTCACACCGCGCCGCGCCGCCAGGCGGATGTTGTAGCGCGTCTTGGGCTTCATGGCGGCCAGAAGCTGCTCGTCGGACGCGTCGAGCGAGAGCTTGATGGTGCGACGCGGCTGGATTATTGCGCGGCTATCGCGCCAGCCGAGCTGGCCCAGTGTGGACCAATCGAGCTGGCTGTTCTCTGGCTCGATCAACGTCAGCAGCGCGCGTTCCCGGCGCGCCACGCGGTCGAGCCCCAGCGTCAACGACGCAAGGACCCGATGATCCGGGTCGGCGACGAGCGGGCCGCGCGGCACGTAGCCGGCGGAGAAGGGTCCCAGGCGGCGAAACAGAACCTGCGCCGCGGCCACCGGCCGCTCGCCCGCGCTGAGCAGCAGCCGTTCGGCCCGCCAGCCGTGCCGGCCCTTGAACGCGCCCCAGTTCCAACCCTGCAGCAGATGCCCGCCGAGACATTGGACGGCCTCATCCCAGCGCTGGGGCTCGCGACAGTGGAGCAGCCGCAGAGTGGAGTCTTGCCTCAAATCACGCGGATCGAGCGCGACGCTCACAGGCCGGGCCGCAGCGGATCGCCCAACTGGAGCGCCTGCGTCTGCGCCTCACGCGCCAACTCGGCGATTGCCTCGTCGTCGGAGCGGGCAAGTCGCCCCAGCGCCTGCACCGCCAGCTTGCCGCCGATCTGCCCCAGCGCCGTGACCGCCGCGAACTGCACCTCGCGATCCTCGTCGCCCACCAGATCCAGCAGCAGGTCCACCGCGCGCTGATCGCCGAATTCGCCCGAGGCACGAGCCGCTTCGAAGCGCATCTCGGCGTCCTCGTCCTCCAGGCTCTCCAGCACCGGTTCCAGCCAGCGGTCGGCCAGGTTCCGGCCCATGGCGAAGAGCGCGCTCACTCGCAGAGGTTGGTGCAGCGAATCGTAGGCCTCGGCGATGAGTTCCTCGACCTCTTCGTTCTCGTCGAAGTAGGCCAGCGACTCCAGCGCGCGACGACGGATGCCGATCGGCTCATCTGAGCGGAAGAGCTCGAGCAGCGCTCCGTAGACGCGCTCCGCGCGCTCGCCGTCAATCTCAGCCAGGGCGCAACGGTAGGTGAAGTGCCCGAGCGCCTGCGCCAGCGCCTCCCGCACGACCGGTTCCGGTTCGACCTCCAGCAGGTCGAGGAACTGATCGAGCAATACAATGCTCTGGTTCTCCCAGAGCCCGCTGATGGCCAGCGCCCGCACTTCGGGGTCCGAATCATCGAGCGCCAGCCGCAGCACGCGCGAGAAATTGAGTTCGACATTGGTCTCCGACAGCTCGACCATCTCGCGCACCAGATAGCGACGTGCCTCGACTGGGATCCGTTGCCAGAGACGCCACAGCTCACGACTCGTCTGAGAATCGAGATCCGACAGGCGCGCCGTGCGGGCCGCCGAGCGCCTGCCCGCGGCCGCGGCGCGCAAGATCTCCGTCAGTTCTTCGGCGCTTGGCCTATCCTGCTCGTTCGGGCTGGAAGTAATAGACATCAGTGACCTCGGGATCCGTGCTGAAGTCAGGATGGTCGCCGCTGGTAACGATCGCGCGGATCAACTCCGCGCTCATCGGGCGTTCGACATTCGACGCCGCCAGCAGATCATCCAGCATCGCCATGTACCGTGGCTGGTCCGTGGTGCCGACCTGCTCGCCGATGCGCTCGAACGTCGCCGCCAGCGTCAGCTCCGGCCGCCGTCGCGTGCGCTCCTCCAGCGGGGCCGCGTTGGCAAACTGCGGAAAGCGGTTCTCAGTCAGCAGCATCTCGTCGGAGGTCGCACAGTAGAATGTCCGCGGTCGGAAGACATAGCGGTTGCGCTTTTCATCAACTTGCAGCAGTTTCTCGGTCTCGCCCGAGACGGGCAGGTACTCGATCAGGTAGCGCCCGTCGTTCTCCGCGTCGCGCTCGACGGTGAAGAGCGCGCCCGGCACGAGATTCTCCAGGAAGAAGCGATCGAAGCCGGCCAGATACCCACCCCGGTTGCCGGTCGGATAGCGCAGCTCGACCAGGAAGGTCTCATACGTCTGCGGCGCCTCGAAGGAGAGCACCGCGGCGCGCTGTTCCGGCAGCATCGCCGCCGGGAAGAGCGCCTGAAAGACCGGGTTGAGCGGCAAGACACCGTACTGGTACTCATAGAAGGTCAACACGTGCTCGGCGACGCGCTCGTCCGGCAGGATCTCGAGCGGCGGCTCCGACAGCAGGAAGCGATACTCCTGCCCGATCTCGCTCGGCTTGCGTTTGGTCGTGCCGATCGCCGGCAGGGCGGCCGTCGACCACAGCCGCTGGTCGGGCGTGCCGACGAACTCGAACTCCTTGGTCTCACGCGAGAGGCGATAGTTGACCGCGAAGCGCATGAGCGCGTAGTTGTCCGCGCCGGGCCGGACACCCAGAATATCCTGCAGCAGCGTCTCGTCGCTCAACGGCTCGTTGCGCTCCACAATGTAATCGTGAATGCGCCGCAGATCGCCGCGACTCAGGCGCGGCACCTTGTCTTCGGCCATCCAGCGATCGCCGACGTTAGCCACGGTCAGATCGCGACGCAACTCGTCGCTGATGACGTCGGCCAGTTGTTCGTCGTTGAGTTGGTCGAGGTTGGCAGTCGTAACGGGAGCCGTGACCGGCGCCGCGGCCGGTGTCGCCTCTTCCTCCTCAAGCTCCTCTTCAGCCGGCTCAGGAATCTGGATCACTCCGGCCGGAGTGGCGCTGACCGCGGCTTCGGCGGTCGCTTCAGCAGCGGGCGCCACCAATTCCTCCAACGGCGCCGGCTGCCGGCGCGAGGTCCACTGCTTGGTGGTCACCGGCGTCGGTTCGGTCAGCCGCTGCGCCAGCGTGTGTTCGGTGTCGGGGCGATTGACCCGGCTCGGCGCCTCACCGGCGGCCGTCGTCAGCGCCAGTAACTGGTCACCCGACTCCTCCAAGTCAAAGACATTGGGGTTCTTAGTTAGCACCTCGGTCAGTCGCGCCGTCCACTGCGTCGCGTCCTGCTCGGGACGCTGGGCAGCCAGAAACTCCGCCAGCGAGGCCACCGACACGCGGATTGGCGCGGTCCGCGAGAAGAAGCGACCCATCCCGCGCATAGCCTCAAAGACGTCGCGGGCAATCTGTTGCTCGTCCGCAGACCCGGCAAATTGAGGCCCGGGCCGGACTTCGGCCGTCTGCATGCTCGACGTCTCTCCTTAGTAGTTTGTCCGTCTAGGCCGTTTACCGATTAGGTGTCACTCTGAGCGCGCTCGCGCAGGGCGATCACCAATTCGGCCGTCGTCAGAGGACGGCTCGCGTTGCGTAGCAGCATTAAGAGGTAGGTCACATACTCGTCACTGAGTCGAACGGATTGCATGGCGATCTCCCCGGGGCTGTGATCTCATCCCGGCGAAGTTTACACGGTGAACGACGAAACCGGCAATCCCGTGGCCGCTACTCGTTACCGAGCGCCAGCGCCACCGCGCCCAGCACCGTGGCGTCGGCGCCCAGTTGACTGAGCGCGAGGCGCGCCCGGCGCATCGAGGCCGGGTAGGCATACTGCCGTACCCGCGCGCTCAGCGGATTCATCAGGTGCTCTCCAGCCTCGGCCACCGCCCCACCCACCACGACGCAGGCAGGGTTCACGACGGTAATCAGGTTAGCCACCGCCATCCCGAGCATGCGTACGGTTTCCTCAACCACCTCTTGCGCCGTCTCGTCGCCCTCGGCCGCCGCCGCGAAGATCGCGCGCACCGTGATCGCGCCGCTGGCCCAGCGGCCATGCGCGTCGATCCCGCTCCCATTCAAGCGCTCACGAAATCGGTTGACGATCGCCGGGGCCGAGGCATACGCTTCCAGATGGCCTGGCTTGCCGCAGGAGCAGATCGGGCCGCCGGAGGAGACGACCATGTGCC
>DASSHC010000458.1:0-12642 GCA_035693105.1 Thermomicrobiaceae bacterium
TAACACTGTGCCGGGGTATGGTGGACTGCGGAGCTGCCGGATTGAGTCGGGAGAACAACGAAGGAGCGCGCATGCAGACCGCGGACACGGTCATCATCGGGGCCGGCGTCAACGGCGCTAGCCTGGCCATGCACCTGGCCAGAGCCGGCGCGGGCAAGATCGTCGTCGTCGAGCGCCGCCATCTCGGCGCGGGGGCGAGCGGCAAGAGTGGCGCGCTGGTGCGGATGCACTACACCAACGAGCCGGAGACGCGCCTGGCGCGGGTGAGCCTCGACTATTTCCAGCACTGGGGCGAGCTGGTCGGCGGCGACTGCGGCTTCCAGCCGGTGGGATTGCTCGTCTTCGCCGCCCGCGAGCAGCGCGACGACCTGGAGGCCAACGTCGCCATGCAGCGCGAGTTGGGCGTCAACACGCACCTGATCTCCGCTGCCGACGCCCGCGAGCTCGACCCGGCGCTCTTCGTCGACGATGTCGACGTGGTGGCCTACGAGCCCGACTCCGGCTACGCCGATCCGAACGCCACCACCTACGGCTTCGCTCGCGCCGCGATGGCGCTGGGCGTCGAGTTCCAGCTCGACACGCCGGCGCTGCGGGTGCTGACCGAGGCTGGGCGCGTGACCGGGGTGGAGACCACGCGCGGGACGATCCAGGCCGGGAACGTGGTCATCACGGCCGGAGCCTGGGCCAACGGCCTGCTCGCGCCGCTGGGGATCGACCTCGGGCTGGCGCCCCGCCCGGCGCGCGTGGCCGTCTTCCGCGCCGCCTTCGAGCGGCCGACGCGGCAGCTGACCTACATCGACAAGATCAACGACCTTTGGGCGCGTCCAACCGACGGCGACTGTACGCTGAGCGGCACCGAGGGCGCGCAGGTGGGCCCGGTCGACCCGGAGCACGTGATCGAGTCGCTCAGCCAGGAGCAGATCGAGCTGACCCGCCAGCAGCTCGCCAACCGCTTCCCGAGCATCCGGCACAGCACCATGCGCGGCAACTGGGCCGGCGTGCTGATGATGAGCCCGGATTCACGGCCGGTCATCGGCCGGCTGGAGGAGTATGAGGGTCTGTATTGTATGGCCGGCGACAGCGGCACCTCGTTCAAGACGGCGCCGGCCATCGGCAAGTGCCTGAGCGAGCTGATTACCACCGGGCGAGCCACCACGGTCGACCTGACACCCTTCCGCGCCTCACGCTTCGCCGAGGGGCAGCCCTGGATCGACGAGCACGACTACGGCCGGGAGCGGCCGACCATCTCGCGGTAGTGCTGGGAGGCGGGGTGTCCATCGGGAAGGTTGGGTGCCGCGTCAAGACGGATCCCTCGACTGCGCTCGGGATGACAGGGAGAGAGATGAGGCCTACCGGACGAAGCATGTCTTCGCCGTCAGCCCGCAATTTACCCTGTCATCCTGAGCCTGTCGAAGGATCCGTCCTCGAAGGCACCTATCTCTTATCGAAGGGCAGTGCCCCTCTCCCAGCTCACTGGGAGAGGGGTCAGGGGTGAGGGCGCCCCGTTGGGATGAGGGCCGCCCGTCAGCGCGCCAGAGCGCCCATCGGGTCCCAGGCGGGGAGCACGATCGGCTCCTGGTCCAGCGCCTCTTGCAGCGCCGCCGGCAGAAGGCTCTTGCGCGCCGCGATCTCGAACATGTGCTCGTCGAACCACGAGGCGTTCATAGTGTAGAAGCCCTTGTCGGCCATGTCGGGGCCCCAGCTATTCTCGACGCGCCAGCGCTTGGGCTGCCCATCGACCACGTCGACGCCGGTGAAGACCATGGCGTGGTTCATGGCGGTCTCGTGGTAGAGGAGCCGCTCGGCCTTGCTCAGCTCGAAGTCCGTGTCATAGACCGACTCGAAGTCGTAGAGATCCTTGTCCCAGATGCCGAGGTCGCGCCGCATCATCTTGCCGCAGTCGCAGCCGAACCAGACGGGCTCGCCGCCCATGATGGTCTGCTGCGCGATCTCCTTCATCAGATCGATCTCGATGTTGAGGTACTTGACGATCTCACCGCCGACCACGTTGCCCAGGAACTCGACGGTGTAGGTGCGGCCGTAGGGGCTGGTCGGGCGCGGGTCGTTGACCAGGCAGACGTAGTCGTCCACCGGCATGGTGACGTACTCCTGGGCGAACTCCTGCGGCGTCATCTCCGGCGCGCGGTGGAACTGGCCGTCGCGGTCGGTCCACTCCCAACTGAAGCGCGTCGGCGGCGTGCCGTGGTGGATCGCCAGGATGCGATAGATGGTCGCCAGCGTCTCGTCCTTGGCCGCACGCATGGCCTCGCTGCCGGCGCCCTGCTCGTGCAGCGCGCGGATGGCGTGGGCGCCGTCGCGCAGCTTGCCGTTGACGATCGAGTTGAGCCGGCGGCTGCTCGAGGAACTCTCGGTCTCCGGCATGACGACCTTCGGCACCACGCCGTGCTTCTTGATCAGGTTGGCGAACATGTTCCACTGGCCGCCGTCGGAGATCGGGCGGGCCAGCAGGAAGGCGACGGTGCGGTCATCGAGGTCGCGATCGGCGGTCTCGATGATCCCTTCCAGGAAGTAGTTGGCGCGCTCGAACTTGTCCCAGAAGAAGAGGTAGTTCTGGCTGAACTCGAACTCCTTGAGCCCCATCTTCTGCTTGGCGCCGAAGCGCAGCGTGTTCAGCCCGGCGAACATCCAGCAGCGGCCGGTCTGCTTCTGGGCGGTGACGCTCCAGTCGTCGATGCGGTGGGAGAAGGAGTGATCGGTGCGCGTGATGATGTCCCAGTTGAGCGCCACGTCGTCGACTGAGACGCGGGTGACGGCGTTGCGCGCCAGCCGGTTCTTGGGGTTCTCGCCGAACGCCAGGCGGCAGCGCTCGATCAGATCGGGCCGGATCGCCCCTTCGCCGGTGACGATCCCTGGAGACTGCGTCAAGGCCATAGCCTGCTCCTTTCGGTGCGATTACCTGTCGCCGTGAGCCTACACCATTCCGCGCAGAAGCGGTACTGTCTTGCGGCGCATTTCGGTCACGCTGGTGCGTCCGCCGGAATATGCGCGCGGAACCACGCCAGCAGGCGACGGTGGGCGTCGACGCGGGTGCTGGGGCGGCCGGCGCGCGAGAAGCCGTGCGCCTCACCGGGGTAGCGTACCAGCTCGACCTCCTTGCGCTGCTGGCGCAGGGCGGCGAAGAGCATGTCCGCCTCGGCCACGGCGCAGGTGTGGTCGCTGGCCCCGTGCAGGATCAACAGCGGCGTGGTGATGCGCTCGACATCGGTCAGCGGCGAGTGCGCGCGGTAGTAGTCGTGCCGGGTGAACGCGTAGCCGCCGTTGTCGGTGGCGATCGACTCCCAGTGGTCGATCAAGTAGCTGAGCGTCTCCAGGCTGGCGATGGTCGCCATGGTCACGGCTGCCTTGAAGCGGGCGGTGTGGGTGACGACCACGTTGGTCATGAAGCCGCCGTAGGAGCCGCCGTAGACGCCCAATCGCTCGGGGTCGGCGACGCCGCGCGCGATCAAGTCGTCGATGGCCGCCATGGCGTCGGCGAACTCGCGCGTGCCCCAGTCGGCCAGAATCACGTCGGCGAAGGCCTGCCCGTAGCCTCCGCTGCCGCGGAAGTTGACCCCGACCACGGCGTAGCCGTGGCTGGCCAGCAGCTGCGTCTGGGTGGCGAAGGCCGGGCCGACCGCGCCGTGCGGGCCGCCGTGCAGCTGCAGCAGCGTCGGGAAGGGACCGTCGGACTCGCTTGCCCCCGGCGGCAGCCAGAGCCAGCTCTCGACCGTCAGCCCGTCGGGCGCGGTCATGCTGAACGTGCGCGGCTCGCCCAGCGCCAGCTCGCTCAACAGCGGGCGGGTGTGCTCGGTGAGCCGGCGCGCGTCCTCGCCATCGGGACCGCAGACCCAGACCTCGGGCGGGGTGCGCCAGTCGCTCCAGGTATAGGCCAGCCGGCCATCGTTTGCGATCGTCGGGTGCGTAGCCGAGCCCTCGCCACCCACGATGGCGCGCACCGGGCCGCCGTCGGCGCCGACGCGCATGATCTGAGCGAAGCCGGCCTCGCGCGCTAGCCAGAAGAGCGTCCGGCCGTCGGGCGACCAGCGCGGCGGCGGGGTGTCGCCAGGCAGCATGCTGGTGACCGCGCCCCGGTCGAGCGCCGCGCTCACTTCGACCGGCTCGCCGCCGTCGGCCGCGATGGTCCAGAGGTGGTAGTCGACGGTGGTGCCGGTCCAGGGCGCGCGGTTATCGAGGTAGGCGATGCGGCCGCCATCCGGCGACCAGGCGGGCGCGATGGCGACTCCCTGGCTGCCGGTCAATTGCCGCAGATCGGAGCCGTCGCGGCGGCAGCTGTAGATGTCCCAGACCCACTCCAGGTCCCAGTCGGGCCGGCGGGTGCTGACGAGCGCCAGGCGCTCGGAGTCGGGCGACCAGGCCGGTTGGAAATGGTGCCAGTCGGGGTCGCTGATCGGGGCGGCCTCGCCGGTCTGCACGTCGAGCACCCAGACGCGCCAATTGCCGTCGCCGACGTAGCCGCCGCCGTTGTGCAGGTAGCGTAACCGCCGCGTCACCTGCGGCAGCTTATCGCGATCGCCCGCCGGGACGTCGCGGCTGGTGAAGGCCAGGAAGCGGCCATCCGGCGACCAGGAGAGGCTGCCGATGCCGCCGCGCAGTTCCTCGCCGATCGCCCGCGCATCCCCGCCGTCCAGCGGGCGCAGCAGGATGTGCTGTCCCTGATCCGCGCGGCGGACATAGGCCAGCGTTTGCGCATCGGGCGACCAGCGCGGGCTGCCGTCGCGCTCGCCGTCGCTGATTTGTCGCGGCTCGCCGCCGGCGGTGGCGACGAGCCAGACCTGCGAGCGCGCCTCGTCGGCGGCAGCGTCCAGCGTGGCGACGACGTAGGCCACCTGAGCGCCGCCAGGCGCGATACGCGCGTCGCTCACGCTGGGCAGGCGCAGGAGATCGTCGGGGGTGAAGGGCCGTCCGTCCGTCGTCACGCTGCCGCTCCTTCCGCGCTAGTGCTGCGCGACCTTCGTCGATGTGAACATGTCGAAGCCGGTCGCGCTGTGGTCGTGGTCGGTGATATACGGCTTGATCAGGTAGGGCACGGTCGAGTTGTACATCGGGATATAGGCCGCGTCGTTGACCAGGATCTTCTCCGCCTGCTGGTGCAGGTCCTTGCGCTTGGCCTGGTCGCTCAACACGGCGGCCTGATCGACCAGCTTATCGAAATCGGGATTCGACCAATGCGAGTGGAAAAAATCGGTGTCCGACTTGAAGAGGAAGTTGTGCCAGTCGAAGGGATCGAGGTAGTCGGAGATCCAGGTGCCGAACTTGAGGTCGAAGTGGGCCGTGGCGAGCGTCTTGTTGTAGGCGGTATAGGCCTTGGACTCCATCGGCTGGAGCTTGAGGGTGATGCCGAGGTTGTCGTGCCACATCTGCTGCAGCACCTGGGCCAGCAGGTCGTTGGTCGAGGTCTGCGAGTAGACTAGCGTGATCTCGACCCCCGAGCCGTTGGGGTAACCGGCCTTGGCGACGGCATCCTTGGCCTCCTGGAGCCCGCCGGGGATGCGCGCGTCGTCGTTGTGGCCCATGATGTCGGGCGGCAGGACCGTGTAGGCCGGCTTGTAGATGCCGTTGAAGACGTTCTTGACGATCGTATCGCGGTCGATCCCGAGGTAGAGCGCGCGGCGGAAATCTGCCTTGCCGACCGGCGAGTTGGGGTTGGTCGAGTCGCAGACGATCAAGCTGGTGCTGGAGCGCGGGTAGACGACCAGCTCCTTGCTCAGCTTGGGATCGCCCTGGATGCGCTGCATGTCGGCCGGCCAGGGGCCGATGGCGAAGTCCAGCTCGTCGTTCTCGTAGGCTGGCAGCGAGGTCTTGGGGATGTCGGTGGTCAGCTTGATGGTGATCTTGGTGATGGTGGGCTTGTCGCCCCAGTAGCCGTCGTTGCGCTCCAGCGTGATCTGCTGGTCGTGGTTCCACTCGGTGATCTTGAAGGGGCCGTTGCTGATGACGTTGGCCGCCTCGACCCACTTCTCGGCGTTCTTCTCGATCGTCTGCTTCGGCAATGGGAAGGCGGTCCAGGTGCTGCAGATGCGCAGGAAGTAGCCGGCCGGGCCCTCCAGCGTCACCTGGAAGGTCTTATCGTCCACCGCCTTGACACCGACATCGTCGATCGAGGCCTTGCCGGTATTGAAGGCCTCGCCATTCTTGACCGGGAAGAGCGCCTGGGCGTAATCGGAGGCCGTCTTGGGATCGAGGTTGCGCTTCCAGGTCCACTCGTAGTCGTGGGCGGTGATCGGAGTGCCGTCGGTCCACTTGACGCCGTCGCGCAGGTGGAAGGTGTAGACGGTGCCGTCGTCCGAGATGTCCCAGTTGGTCGCGCCGAGCGGAATGGTGTTGCCCTTGTCGTCGAAGTCGAGCAGCCCCTCCCAGACGTTCTCGATGATCTGCAGGTCGTTGAGCGAGGTCGTCAGGCCGGGATCCATGTGGGTCGGCTCGGTGTCGATGTAGCGGATCACCTGGTCGGCGGCCAGCTTGACGTTGCTCGCGCTGGTCGCCTGCGCGGCCTGGGTGCCGCTGGTGGTCGCCGCCGCGCCGCCGGCCGCCTGCGTGGCGGTGCCGCTGCTGCTCGATTGGGTCGCCGTGCTGGTGCTGCTGCCGCATGCCTCGAGCAGCGCCGCCAGGGCCGCCCCGCCGCCGAGCAGCCCGGCGAGCTTCATAAACTGGCGACGCGATACCGCGACCTGGATCTCCCGGTCGTTGGCCATGTCCTTCTCCTCCTCGAAGGATACCGGTGCCGGCGCCACCACCCCCGCGATGTCGCCACCCCACCACACCGGTCACACGTCAAGAGAGCGCCACGCGCGGAACCGCGGCCGGTGCCCCAGTCTCCTTCCCGGCTGGCCGGGAGGCGCGTGACTTCCTCTCGTGTCGGGATAATAGCAGGGGAGCAGTGCGCGTCAAGCGAACCGAAAACTCGCGTGTGGCCAATGATGAATGATGTCCGGCACTCGCCGTCCGCGGCGCCGATGCGCTACCATTGCGGCCACTTAGATGAAGCTGAGGAACTGCCCGGAGGCGCCGCCGAGCGCGCCCCAGCTGCGAAGGAGTCACGCATGGCAACCACCTGGCATGGGCATGGGCACGAGGCCGCTGTTGAGCGACCGATCCTCGACGACATCTCGCTGGCCGAGCCCTGGGCGCTGCTGGAGCGCTTCAGCAGCCTGGTCCGGCTCTCCGGCAGCCCGCAGGAGGCCGAGGCGGCCGCCTACATCACCGGCAAGCTCTCCCAGTGGGGCGTGCCCTACCGGGTGCACCACCCAGTGACGCTGATCAGCCTGCCTGGCCCGGCCAGCCTGCGCACGCTCGGCCCCAATGGGCGCTCGTTCAGCGTCAAGACCTCCTCATTTTCACCCTCGACCAACGGTGAGGAGATCACTGGCGAGCTGGTCTACGTGCCGGGCCGCCAGGCGCAGGCCATCGGCGACCTCTTCAGCGGCGCGCCGAGCGCCATCGGCGCGCAGGACCTGCGCGGCAAGGTGGTGATGACCGAGGGGCTGGGCATCGCCGCGCGCGGGCTCGATCTGGCCGGCTCCGGCGCCATCGCGGCGCTCTTCATCAACCCCGGCCAGCGCATCCACGAGGGGATCACCACCACCAATTGGGGCGCGCCCGAGCTCGGCGCCCAGGGCCGCACACCGCCGGTGCCGGTCTTCGGTATCAACCACCCCGACGGCGAGGCGCTCAAGACCATGCTGGCGGCGGGGCCGGTGCGGTTGGCGCTGGCCAACCAGGTCGATACCGGCTGGCGCCCGATCCCGGTGATCGTGGCCGAGATCGCCGGCAGCCAGGCCGCCGACGAGTTCGTCCTCTTCCACGGCCACCTCGACTCCTGGCACGTCGGCATCGGCGACAACGCCACCGGCGACGCCACCCTGCTGGAGGTGGCCCGCGTGTTCCACCAGCACCGCGAGCACCTGGCGCGCACGCTGCGCGTCGCCTGGTGGTCCGGCCACTCGCACGGGCGCTACGCCGGCAGCACCTGGTACGCGCAGGAGTTCGCCCAGGACCTGGTGGCCAACTGCGTGGCGCACGTCAACTGCGACTCGCCCGGCTGCCGCTGGGCGACCGAGTACCGCGACGTCTACGCCATGGCCGAGGCGGCCGGGTTGGTCAAGGCGGCGGTCAAGGACGTCACCGGACAGGCCGCTGCCACCGAGCCGCCGCTGCGAGCCGGCGACATCTCCTTCAACAACCTCGGCATCAGCACCTGCTTCATGCTCTCCTCGACCATGCCGCTGGCGCTGGCCCACGAGAAGGGCTACTACGGGGTTGGCGGCTGCGGCGGCAACATCGCCTGGCACACCGAGGACGACACCATGGAGATCGCCGACCGCGACAACCTGCTGCGCGACATGCGCGTCTACGCCGCCACACTGGTGCGCCTGCTCAACGCGCCGCTCTACCCGCTCGACTACCGCGCCACCGTGGACCAGATCGTGGCGATCGTCGAGCGCCTGCAGCAGGCGGCTGGAGAGAAGTTCGACTTCGCGGCATCGCTGCGGGCCGCTAGCGATCTGCGCGCCACGCTCGACCGCTTCTACGACGAGTCGGCGGAGCTGAGCGAGCGCGAGGCCGACGACCCGGTGGTGCGCCAGGCGAACGCGACCCAGCGCCTGCTGGCGCGCTCGCTGGTGACGACGGTCTACAGCCAGGACGGCCGCTTCCGCCAGGATCCGGCGCACACCTATCCGCCGTTGCCGGAGCTGGCCCCGGCCGCCGAGTTGGCCGAAGTGGCGCCGGGCAGCGACCGCCACCACGTGCTGCGGGTCCATCTGGCGCGCGGCCAGAACCGCCTGGTCTGGGCCCTGCGCCAGGCCGAGCACCGCATCGCCGAGCGGATCTCGTGAGGCGTGCACTCATCCCGTAGCACCGGGGAGCCCTCACCCCCCGCCCTCTCCGGACGGAGCCGTGCGCGGGAGAGGGGTTGGGGTCAGGGCTGCCCGGGCGTGGGTTCGCCCCCTATCGTCCTCGACGCGGGAAGTTGCGCAGCCAGGCGAGCGCGTCCTCGCGGCGGATGTCGACGATGTGGTGGTCGACCACGAAGGCCTGGAGCTGGCCGTTGCGCACCGCTTCGCGGACGACGTAGGGCGACAACTCCAGCAGCTGCGCCAGCTCGTCGACGGTGAAGTGCTCCCGCAGCATCAGGTCCGCTGGTGGCTCAGAATGTCGGCGATCCATAGCTCTACCTCCCGAATCCGCGACCCAGCCGCATTGTAGCGCGCCGGGCGCCCGCCGGGATACGGATGGTGGAGAGGCGCTAGCCCTCGGCGGAGGCTGGGAGCGGCTGGCGCAGCGACAGGACGCGCCAGCGCGCCGCGACGTAGGAGCCGAGCACCAGGCAGGCCGCCAGCGCCTGCGCCGAGAGCCCCTCGACGGTGGGGAAGGCGGCGAACCAGACGCCGGCCCAGGCCGGCAGCGGCAGGCCGACGGTGCTGGTCGCGATCCAGCCCGCCTGCTGCAACTCCTGCACGCTCTCGCCGACCATGACGACCAGCACCACCCCCAGCAGCACGCCGGTCAGCACCAGCATGCGCTTGTAGGGCAGGTGACGGTGCGCCGCGAAGGTCAGCACGGCCACCACGGCCGTCAGGCTCAGCCCGATCAGCACGCCGCCGAGCACCGTCTGGGAGTCCGAGCGCAGCCGCAGGCTCTGCAGGAAGAGGACGATCTCGAAGCCCTCGCGGTAGACGGCGCTGAAGCCGAGCAGCGCCAGCCCGAGAAGGGTCGCGGCGCGGCGGTCGGTCGCGGCGGAGCGCAGCAGCTCGCGCCGCCGCTTGTTGTGGTTGGCGATCCAGCCGGTCCAGTAGATGCGGTGGAAGAACCAGTTCATGATGACGAGCAGCACGGCGATCGCCAGCAGCCCGGTGGCCGCCTGCACGTCGAGCGCCGGGGCGTCGATGGCCGAGATGAGCGCGACCACGATGAACCAGGTGGCGAGCGAAGCCAGCAAGGCCACGCCGGCCCCGGCCGCGATCGGGCGCCAGTAGCGCCCCGGTCCACGCGTCAGCCCGGCGGTGACCGCCGCCAGCACCAGGATCGCCTCCAGCCCCTCGCGGAAGACCAGGATGCCGCTGTCGACGATCACCGCGTGGCGGCTGAGGTTGGCTTGCGCCGGATCGGGCGCGCCGGCGGCGGTCACGCCTTGCCAGATCAGCACCGAGACGACGGCCAGCGCCGCCAGCCCCAGCAGCAGGGCGCGGTAGCTCAGGCGCGGCAGGGCGGTAATCAGGCGCATCGATCCCTCCTGGACAGCTGTCCCGGCTCGAACCGGACATCCGATCGCGGCGAATCCCGAGTAAATCCGTCGGGGTTACGATAACAAGCGCCGCGCCCGGTTGTCAACTACTCGCGCGGCAGGGTGCGGACGGCTGCGCTACTGCGCGACGTAGCCGCCATCCATGGTGATCGCCTGGCCGGTGACGAAGGTCGCGCCCTCGGAGCAGAGCCAGACGACGGCGCCGGCCACCTCCTCGGGCGTGCCGAGCCGCCCCATTGGGTGCGCCGCGACCAGTTGGGCTTCCATCTCGGGGTTGCCGGTCAGGCCGCTATCGACCAGCGGCGTGTGGATGAAGCCGGGGCAGACGGCATTGACCCGAATGCCCTGCTGGGCGTACTCCAGCGCCGCCGTCTGAGTCAAGCCGAGCACACCGTGCTTGCTGGCGACGTAGGCGGGGGCGGTGCGAAAGCCGACCAGGCCGAGGATCGAGGCGTTGTTGACGATGTTCCCCCCGCCCTGCGCCAGCATCTGGCGCAGCTCGTACTTCATGCAGAGCCAGGTGCCGGTCAGATTGATCCCGAGCACGCGGTTCCAATCCTCCGGCGTGTAGTCGGCCGTCAGCGCCGCCGCCCCGCCGATGCCGGCGTTGTTGAAGGCGCAGTCGAGCCGGCCGAAGGTCGCCACCGCGTGCGCGACCATGGCCTCGACCTGGTCCGGCCGCGCGATGTCGGCCTGGATGAAGCTCGCCTCGCCACCGCCACCCTGCTGCCCGATCAGCCGGACGGTCTCCTGCCCGCCGGCCACGTCGACGTCGGCCGCCACCACCCGCGCGCCGTCCTGGGCGAAGGCCAGCGCGGCGGCCCGGCCAATGCCCGAGCCCGCCCCGGTGATCAGCGCGACGCGATTGGTATTCTTCGCCATGCCCTCAGCCTCCTTCAGCCTCCTCCAGCCACCGCGATCTTTCTGGAGTCGCGCGGCTCTCGCCAACGCCGGGCGCACACCTGCAGGCGCGGTGCCGTCGCTGGCGGCAGCGAGAACTTGTGGCCGAGAACGATGAGAGCCCAACGGGCGCGATCGCGGGCTACGGATCGATGAGCGTCAGAAGTTGGTCCGCGAGGTGGTAGCGGATCTCGGTGTAGTTGCGGAAGAAATCGAAGCCGAGCAGCACGTCTAGCTCATTCGAAAGGGACACCGGACTGATGCGCACCGTGATGTTTGGAATGCGCTGCCGCTGGATTGATAGGTCTTGCAGCAGCACGTGATGCTGGTCGAGCCGTCGTACTGCGTCCAGGTACAGGAGATCGCCGACTGCTCGTCGGCTGATGAGCGATTGGGGCACACCGGGGTTGATCGTGGCGTCCCAAACAATATCTAATCCTACGGCAAGCCGAACAACCGGGTAGGGCTGGCCCGCCTTTCGCAAACTTGGCAGAAATTCGAGGCGAATACGGACATCGCCAATGTCACCGGGCATTGGCCCTCTCAGACGCGTCGCACACTAGCTCTAGCTCTCCGTGTGTGGAGGAGACGAAATGAGACAGACCACCGGTACTGCCTTGAAGATGTAATAGGGTCCAGCGTCAGGGTCCCGTCGACGCAGAGCAGAAGGTGGTCGCGCACGCAGGGCCGTTGAGACATCTCCCCGGTGTGGCGAGTGCGCGAGAATCAACCCTCCGGATGGATCAGCGCGCTCGTCGTACTCGCGCACCTGCATCAGAACCCATTCTCCGGCATAGCGCACTCTGGCTTCCTCAACCGAGAGAACGAGTGGCTGCGGTTCGACCGCGTCGCCGGTGCCGGTGCGATTCTCGGTGTGCCGAACCCCGTAGCGCCTGGGGCTGCGGATCCGGTATCTGCTGCTTCCGCTCACATCGTCTCCAGCCGCCTCATGCCTGCTCGTTTTCAAGTCAATGTGACGAACGTCACAGGCTCGATCTGAAAAAGCGACACGCCCGCGGTTCCCGCCGCCCGTGCAAAATGCCTCGGCAACAGGCCCATCCTAGCGACCGGACGGAATTGGGGCAAGTGCCGATCCGACTGCGATTCGGCCGGCCGCCGTTCTCCACCCACCAGCAGACGCGCTGCCTTCGCTGGCACGCGCTCAGAACTTGTGGCCGAAGTCGGTGGAGAAGCTGTACTCGTCGGAGCTCCAGGGCTCGCGCCAGGTCTCGCCCTGGAAGCGGCTGGCGCGGAAGGGCCGTTCAGTCTCCGCTCTCCGTGTAGGTCGCCGCGAAGCTGTTGTCCGAGAGCCATTTCTTGAACTCGGGGTCATCGCTGAAGCGCTTGTAGAGTTCGGTGTGATCGGCCAGCATGCCGACCATGATCCGGTTCAGCACGCGGTCGTGCTCGATGCGCGCGTTCTGCTTGTCGGAGTTCTTCATCGCGTTCTGATAAGCCTTGTCGGCGGCCACCTTGGC
>DASSHC010000459.1:0-6705 GCA_035693105.1 Thermomicrobiaceae bacterium
TACCGCATCGCCACCAATCACGCCCTGGCGCATTTCCGCCGCAAGAAGCTGATCCGCTGGGTGCCGCTGGGCAAGCTGCTGGGCACCGGCAACGATCCGCGCAGCGACGACCACGGCGAGTGGGTCGCTACCAGCACCGCGATCGAGGCGGCGCTGGCCAGGTTGGAGCCGCGCGAGCGTGCCTGCTTGCTGCTGAAGGCGGCCGGCTTCTCCAGCCAGGAGATTGGCCAGCAGCTCGGCTGTTCCGAGGGCGCGGCCCGCACGCGCCTCTCCCGCGCTCGCGAGTCGTTCCGGCGTATCTACCATCAGCGCGATCCGGAAAGGCTGGAGGACTCCTAGATGCGATGCACCGAAGCGCGCCTCCATCTCTCCGCGCTGCTGGACCAGGAGCTGGCCCCCAAGCAGGCCTGGGCCGTGCGCGCCCACCTGGACACCTGCCCGCGCTGCCGGGCGATCTACCGCGAGTACGCCGCCAACCAGCGCCAGCTCGACGAGCTGCTGCGCGGCGCGCCCTACCTGCCGGTGGCTGGGCGCGTGCTGGCGGCGACGCGGCAGGGGCCACGCCCCGCCGGACCCTCGTGGTTGGCACGCGGCGGAGAGCGGCTGCTGGCCGGGGCGGCGCTGATCGCGTTGGTCGCGCTGGTGATGGCCAGCGCGCTGGCGATCCGCGGCGCTGGGCAGCACCGGATCGTAGAGGCGACGGCCGCCGCGCCCGCCTCCAGCAGCGCCTTCAGCGCCAGCGCCGGCCAGCCGAGCGCCGGCACGCTCGCGGCAACCGTGGTGCCCACGATCACCCCTGCCGTCGCTGGCTTCGGCGCGCAGGCATCCCCGGCGACGGCCGCCTCCAGCGCCACCCCTGTGTCCGCCCCAGCCGATCCGCGGCTGACCGCGCTGCAGGAGGCCGCCGGGTTCGCGCTCTACGCGCCGGCCTGGCTGCCGCGGGGAGTCGCGCTGGGCGCGACCGAGCCGCCGCAGCAGTTGCCCGGCTTCGTCAGCGTCTTCCTGGTCTACCACGATGCGAGCGGCAAGCCGCTCTTCAACGTGACCGAGTCCTCGCCCTACCATGAGACGCGCGAGACTATGCCGAGCGAGACCTACGACGCCTCGGTCGAGGTGGACCTGGGGCACGGAGTCACGGGCCGCTACTACGAGGCCGTCCACGGCAAGCTCCAGCTCTGGTGGCAGGAGGGCCCGACCTCGATCCGGCTTGGGACTGACGCGCTGGCCAAGGACGACCTGCTGCGGATCGCGCGCTCGATGGCGCCGCTCGCCGCCCCGCCGGCCAGCCCGACGCCCGCCGCCACGCCTACGACCCGAGATCTGGCGGTCTCGCTGGCGCGCAAGGAGATCGTCAACCTCGGCGGCAACGTCAATGCCGCGCCGACGGCGGTGCGCCTCACGACCCTGGCCGAGCCGCACGACCTGGGGCTGGCGACCGCGCCAAACGCCGACCTGAGCGCGCCGGTCTGGTCGGTCGAGTTCGCCGACGCCCTGGTGCCGGAGGGTTGCCCCGGCATCAGCGCCTCGCTCTGCCAGCATGGCCAACTGACCGTGATCGTGACGGCGCAGGATTCACACGTGATCGGCTGGCACGGCGCCGGCGGCGCCTGGAAGACGCCGGACGAGCCAGCGACGCCGCCAGGCTCCCCCGCGCCGTCGCCCACGCCCGCGCCGCTGGCGCAGGCCGACGCGGTCTGGACCGCGGTTGCGCGGGGCGTCGGCGATACCATCAACCCGGTCCTGCGGCCGAGCTTCGTGCCCGCTGGCTTGCAGACGCTCCAGGCCGAGGCCCTTGCGCCCGGCACATTCAACGTGGTCTACAGTGGACCAGGAACCTATCTGCGGATCGGTGTGGCTGGCTGGAATCCGCCGCTCTGCGGTGACGGCTGCAGCCAGAGCCAGATCAGCGTGCGCGGCCAGCCTGCCACCCTGCAGGTCAACGACGCTAGCGCCTACCCGGCGAATTACGTCTGGCTCTGGTGGAGCGAGCCGGGCAGCTGGACGATGCCGGGCCTCAATCAACCACAAGGTATCGACTACCTGATCTCGGCGCAGGGCCTCACGCCGGCCGAGGTGCAGCAGGTGGCCGCCTCGCTCGTCGCGTTCAGTGCGCCGTGAGGGGCGATCGCGGTCGTAGGGCGCTGGCCTGCCGAGTAGGCTGGACGCCGTTCCACGACGGACCCCTCCACTTCGGTCGGGATGACAGGGCAAGTAGGGGGCTGACGACAAAGACATGCCTCGTCGTCAGCCCCGCATTAACCCGGTCATCCCGAGCGCAGTCGCGGGATCCGTCCTCACCCAGCACCTACCGTCGTCGATGGCCAGTGCCCCTCTCCCAACGCATTGGGAGAGGGGTTGGGGTGAGGGCTCCCCGGTCGGAGTGAGGGCCTCTACCGCGTCGACGCCTCCTCGGCGGGGAAGCGCCCGGTGCGCACGATGCGGTCGTGGATGCCGGCTTCCTTGAGCTGGTCGCGCACCTCGTCGATCTCGCGCTGGCGGCCGGGGAACTGGTCGTCGTTGGCCAGGCGCAGCGCGAGGCGCGCCACCAGGATGGCCGACATCTGCAGGCCGCGCAGTTGCACCTTATCCAGCGTGTCGGCTTCGGTGTGCCCGTAGCCGCGCCCGACCATGCCGGCGGTCGCGTCGCGGCTATTGAGCGTGCCGTTGGGGATGCCGCGCAACGCGAAGGGGAAGTGGTCGGAGTGCGAATTCAGCTCGTCACGCAGGCCGAAGTCGTAGTTCAGGTCGCCCTTGAGCCCGCCGAAGAAGTCGGTGACTTCGGGCAGGAGCGAGAGCGTGACCTGCTCGGCCCCGCCGCTGCCGCGCCCGGCGCCGTCGAGGTTCATGGCGAAGCGGATGTTCTCGCCCTGGTGCGCGGCGGCGTGGTGCCAGGCGCCCAGCAACCCGACCTCCTCCGAACCCCAGCAGACCACGCGGACGGTGCGCTTGAGCTGGCCCTTGAGCCGCGCCAGCGCCCGCCCGGCCTCCAGCCCGACGATCGTGCCGGCGCCGTCGTCGCCGGCGCCCTGGGCGATGTCGTGGCCGTCGTAGTGGCCGCCGATGATCACGATCTGGTTGGGGTACTCGCTGCCGACGATTTCGCCGATGACGTTGGCGGAGGTCGAGTCGTAGGTCTCGTTCTGGGTCGAGAGCTTGAGGCGCGGCGTGCCGCGCTCGGCCAGGCGGCGGATCAGCTTGCCGCCCTCGTAGGAGATGCCGATGCCGGGGATCGGCGCCTCGCGGTCGGCGGCGGTCTTGCCGGCTGGGTTGCGCCCGGTGATGCTGCCGGTGATATGCAGCAGGCCGGGGTTCTGGTTCATGAAGACGACCGCCAGCGCGCCGCGGTCGTAGGCCCAGTTGTACTTGTCGGTGCGGTGGCTCTTGCGCTGGCCGGGCGCGTTGGTCTCGGCGTCGGTCAGCACGATCTTGCCCTTGATCTGATCGCCCAGCCGCTCGAAGTCGGCCAGCTCGCCCTCGCCGACGTCGACCACGTCCGCCTCGATGTCGCCGCTGGGGCAGTAGGGCATGGCGATGGCGGAGATCTCGCGCTGCAGCGGCGCGGTCAGCTCCAGGTCGCAGGGGCCACGGCGCCAGCTCGCCATCTCGAACTCTTCCAGCCGCACGTTCTGCAGCCCGTACTCCTCCATCTTCTGTTTGAGGAACCGCGCCGCCTGATGCTCCAGCTCGCTCCCGGCGAAGCGGTGCCCGATATCGTCGCAGAGATGCGCCAGGTTCTTCCAGGCGTCGTCCGAGGTCCAGATCTCGCTGAGAATCGTCTTGTCCATCGCGCGCATCGACTCGTCGGCCATTCCGGCTCCCTCCCATCAGGCATCTGACACTGCGAGGGCACATTCTAGCACCCTTTTCGGGAGCGCGGGCGACCCCTGGAGGAGGCCGGCCTTTCCGCGCTCCCGGCTCACCCCGCCGCACCTGGCCTGGCTCAGCTACTGGATGCTCACGAAGCTGACGCCGTTCACGGCGCACCACTGCCGTGTCTCGGTGACCTTGGCGCGATCGCGTGTCATGCCGAACGCGCACGCCTGGCCAACGCCCTCGCCGAAGGTGGTGAAGCCACGCGCGCTGACCTGTACTGTCCATTGCTGCAGGCTGCCGCTGCAACGGAGCCGCGTGCGTCCCTCACCCCAGGCGTTCGGCGAGTTCTGGGTGACCGTAATCCGGATGGTGAGGATCTCACCGGCGGTGCAGGCGATCGGTCCCGTCACGGTCAGCCGGTGGCCGCCGCGGCTCATCGTCACCGTCGGGTTGATCGTGTTTTCCGAAATGGCGGCGAGCGCCGGCTGGCTGACCATGAGGGCCATCACCAGCGCACCGATCAGGGTCAGAACGATCCTGCGAGCCATCGACAACCTCCTTGCTGCAACGCACACCACGCTGCCGAGCCCGGTGACGCGTTCGCCCGCGTCGCCCTTAGCTCGGCACGGGATCGACGGTCTCCGTCGCGGTTCCTCCTTTCCCCTGAGCGCTCTGCCCGGATGGCCCCGGCCCCGCCAGCGCTTCGGCGATCGCCTCTTCCACGGGCAGTTGCCGCCCCACGGCCCAGGCGCCGTCGTCCGCTGTCTGACCCAGCTTCGCGAGGACCGTCGCTCTCGTCTGATCGAAGCGCTCGCCATCGCTCGGATCGGGGCGCGTGCCGGTGGTCGCGAAGAGCGCCTCGGCGGCCCCGCCGAGCCGTGCCGCGCGCTCCCACGCTCCCAGCCTGGCGGACGTGCTGGCGAGCGCCGCCAGGCAGAGGGGAACACCCCACCAGACGCCCAGCTCTCGCCGCACGCGCAGGCTCTCCTGGTAGAGCGCCGCCGCGCGTTCGTACTCCTGGCGGTAGTAGGCGATCTCGCCGAGATTGAAGAGGCCGTTCGCGATACGCTGCTGGTCGCCGAGCTTGCGCCGCAAGACGAGGCTCTCCTCGTACAGGCGCATCGCCCGCGCATAGTCCCCCTGGTACTGCGCGACCACCCCGAGGTTGTTGAGGATGTCGGCGGTTCCCCGCTCATCTCCCCACTGGCGATAGAGAGCCAGGCTCTCCTCGTACAACGCGGTGGCGCGGTCGTAATCGCTCTCGGTGAGCGCCTGGACGCCCAGGTTGTTGAGCGCGACGGCGGTACCACGCTCGTCGCCCAGCGCGCGATAGAGGCCGAGCGCCTCGCGATGGAAGCCGGCGGCTTGCCCGTACTCTCCCTGGGACCAGGCCAGGGTGCCGGCCCCGGTCAGGGCCTTGGCGCGCCGGCTCGCATCGCCGCCGTGCGCCAACACCTGCCCCATCCGTTCACGCGCCTCGTCGAGATAACCGCGTAGATTCCAGAAGGGCCACAACGAGCCCGCCAGCCGGAGCGCCAACTCCACCTCGTCCGTCGCGAGCGCCCAGTCCAGCGCCACGCGCAGATTGTCGTGGTCGCGTTCGAGGCGCTCGAGCCACTCCTGCTGGTGAGATCCCGTCAGCTCCGGTTCGGCCTCCTCGGCCAGTGCCAGGAAGAACCGGGCATGCAGGCGGCGGACGCCGTCCGTCTCGCCGTGCGCCTCGAGCCGCTCCAACCCATACTCGCGGATCGTCTCGAGCATAGCGAACCGCGGCGCGTCGTCATCCGGCTCCGGCATGAACTGGTAGCGCGAGAGGAGGCTCTTGCTGAGGAGGGAGTCGAGCCCATCTAAGACGTCCAGCACGGCGGTCGGGGGCGCCGGCGGTTCGGAGGTTTGCCAGATGGCGCTGGCGGCATCGAGGCTGAAGCCGCCGGCGAAGACGGCAAGGCGCCGGAAGAGGGCTTGCTCGGGCTGCGGCAACAGTTCGTAGCTCCAGGCGATCGCCCCCCGCAGCGTCTGCTGCCGCTCCGGCAGATCGCGCGCTCCGCCGGTGAGGAGCGGCAGGGCGCGATCGAGCCGCGCCAGCAGCGCCTGGGGCGAGAAAAGACGGACGCGCGCGGCGGCCAGCTCGATCGCCAGCGGCAAACCGTCCAGCCGGCGGCAAAGCGCCGCCACCGCGGCGCCGTTGCCCGCGTCCAGGGCGAAGTCGGGCCGGACCGCCCGTGCGCGCTCGACGAAGAGCCGCACCGCGTCCGACTGGAGGAGCACCTCGGGTGCGAGAGCGCCTGGCGCCATGCCCAGCGCCAGCGGGCTCACGACATATTCGTGTTCGCCGTAGACCCGGAGCGCGGCCCGGCTGGTCGCCAGCAGCTTGAGGCGGGGGCACTCCTGGAGGAGCGCGCTGAGCGTGGGCGCGGCGTCGAGGAGGTGCTCGAGATTATCGAGCACCAGCAAACAGGTCTTCGCCGCCAGATAGGTCCGTAGGACCTCGGCGGCCGGCTGCTGGGGCCCCTCGCGCAGGCCGAGCACCTGGGCGATGGTGGGAAGGACGAGGGATGGATCGCGCGCGGGGGCCAGGGGGACGAAGACCACCCCGTCGGGGAAGGCCGGCGCGACCGCCCGCGCGACCGCGAGGGCGAGGCGGGTCTTGCCGACCCCGCCCGGGCCGAGCAACGTCACCAGCCGCACGTCGGGCGCGAGCAGGCGCGCGCGGAGTGTTGCCAGCTCCGTCTCTCGCCCGACGAAGGATGTCAACGGCTCGGGCAGCCGCGCCGGCTGGGTGGGGGCAGGGGAAGCACGGGGAGCGGCCGAGGGCGCCCGCGGCGTGGGCAGCCCGAGCTCGGCGAGGGCCGCGAGCAGCCTGGGAAGCCAGACGTGATCCGGCTCGTCGAG
>DASSHC010000460.1:0-14939 GCA_035693105.1 Thermomicrobiaceae bacterium
CAGAGACGGTCCTTGGAACTTGTGCAGAATGTCGGGCTTAATGGCGTTGTACGGCGCGAGCGTGGGGCCCAGGAGCGACATGAAGATAAAGATGGCGATAATGACCAGCGCCACGATGTTCAGCGGACTGTCGCTCGCGAAGCTGCGCAGGAAGTAGCGCAGGCCAGTGCGGCTCTTGACGCGAGCGCCCGCTGAGCTGAGTTGCTCGTCCGCGCCGAGGCCGGTTGCGGTGTCCTGGATGCTCATGAGGTCTTGATCCTTGGATCCATCAACACATAGGCGATATCGACCAGCATATTCATCAGCACGTATGCGAAGCCGATCACCAACGTGACCGAGATGACCGCGTTGTAGTCGAACGTCTGAATCGCCTGGAAGGCGTAGCGGCCGATGCCCGGCCAGGAGAAGATGATCTCCACCAGCACGGCGCCGCCCATCAGCAGGCCGATCTGCATGCCGATCACCGTGATGGTGGGCAGCAGCGCATTCTTCAGCGCGTGCCGCATGATGATGACGCGACTGGCCAGCCCTTTCGACTGCGCCGTGCGGATGTAGTCCTGCCCGAGTACTTCCAGCATGCCCGCGCGTGCCATGCGCGTCACGATGGCCATCGAGCCAAGCCCCAGCACGAAGGCGGGCATGATCAGGTACCTCAAAGCGGTAAAGAAGAGGCCGATGTTCCCCGTTAGCAGGGCGTCGACGGTGTAGAGCGTGGTGATGGTGTGCGGCGGGCTCACCCCGATCGGCAGCCTCTGCCCGTCCGGCAGGAGACCGAGTTTGGCAAAGAGGAGGTATTGCAGCATCAGCCCCAGCCAGAATGAGGGCATCGAGAGGCCGAGCACGGAGATCACCCGGCCGATACCGTCGATGATGGAGTTACGCCGGGTGGCCGAGATCACGCCGAGCGGCACGCCCACCAGGATCGCGAAGATCATGGCGTAGAGGGTCAACTCGACCGTCGCCGGCAGATATTGCTTGAGATCCTGGGAGACGGGACGCTGCGACGAGAGCGACTCGCCGAAATTGAACTGCACCACACCGGTGACGTAGTGGATGTACTGTTCGCCCAGCGGCTGATCGAGCCCGTAGTCGTGGCGAATCTTCTGGACGGCTTCCGGGCTGGCGCGCGGCCCGGCGATCATGCGTGCCGGGTCGCTGGGCACCACGTGCGACAGCACGAAGGTGACGCCGGAGAGTGCGATCAGCACGAATACCAAAAAGAACAAACGGCGGATGATGAGACTGGTAACCACCACGTCCCTTTCTCTGCGTCGCGTCATCTCGAAGCGGGCGAGTGTTGGATGCGGTCCTGGTGCGCCCTGAGATCGGTCTGCTTCGCGGGATGCCGCGAACGACGACTCCCGCGAAAAGCCTATTCGCCCCGCACACGCGGTATGCATTGAGGTCCGTGTCGGTCTCTTGAGACTGGTCAAAACTCTAACCGGCACCCGCCGCGGCTGTCAACACATCGCCGGGAGATCATTCCGGCCATTCCTTGAAGGGCCTTGGCGAATCATGATAGAATTCGGGGCGCTGGCGGACGAACAGAGGCCGCTATACGAAACCCAGATGCGCCCGTAGCTCAGCGGATAGAGCGTTTGGTTGCGGACCAAAAGGTCGGGGGTTCAAGTCCCTCCGGGCGTACCAGCCACAGTGCAGGGTCGCGGGCCCTGCATTCGTGTGTCCGGGCTGCCACAACCGAATACCGGGGAGAGGTGTCCGAGTGGTTGAAGGTGCCGATCTCGAAAATCGGTGGGCGTGATGAGCGTCCCGTGGGTTCGAATCCCACCCTCTCCGCCAACACATTTGGAAGGGTCGCATAGTTTGGCCGAGTGCGCGCGACTGGAAATCGCGTAGGCGTGATGAGCGCCTCGAGGGTTCGAATCCCTCCCCTTCCGCCGGAAGCTGAATCATGTGAACTCCGTCCCCACGCGGCGCTCATGCACGAGGCGCCGCGTTTTGCGTCTCCCGGGCCCCCATCCTCACGCGGCCCCGGTCCGGCGCTGCGATCCCTGCGTGTCGTTCCATCATGTTGTCAGCAGTCAGTGAGCATTGGCGCCGCCGCCGACCCAGGAGACGATCCCGATACGCCGCTGAGCCTGTGCTAGACTGCCGCGACCGGCCGGTACAACGATCGGCAATGCCACCGCCGATCACGACACCAGGAGCGGCAGCGTGGACGAGAACGAGCAGCGGATCGCGGCGGCGTTGGCCTGGATTGTCAGCGCGTTGGAACGACACCAGGTGCCGCATCAGCTTGTTGGCGGTCTGGCGGCCCGCGCCCATGGCGCGACGCGTGAGTTGGTCGACATCGACTTCTACGCGCCCCTCGACAAAGCCACGACCCTGCTCGACGAGATCCGGCCATACATCACCTGGGGACCGCGACACCACCGCAGCAGCTCGTGGGATCTCGTGTTTGTGAAAATCGATTACAACGGACAAAGGATCGAAATCGGCGACACGTCGTCGCGGCCGAAGTTCTTTAGCCGGCGGGACGGATGCTGGCTGGACCAGCGCATTGACTACGATCGCGCCACCGCGATCCCGATCCTCGGCGTCGTGGTGCCGGTCATGCCGAAGGACGAACTCATCGACTACAAGTCCGCGCTTCAGCGGGATGTCGATTGGATCGATATCGAGCAGCTCTCCGGCTGATCTGTCAGACAGGAGCGGGCTGCTACGACTGGGCCAACGACGCTTGAAGGCGCAAGATCATCAGGATCGGGTGGGGGAGGCGAATGCCCATTGTCCAGGCCAACGGCATCCGCATGTATTACGAGTTGCACGGCGAAGGCCCGCCGCTGGTGTGGATCAATGGCCTGGGCGCCGATATCACCGAGTCCGCGCCGATCACCCGCCGGCTCGCTCGGCGGTTCCGGGTGCTGGCCTTCGACAACCGTGGTGCCGGCCGGAGCGACAAGCCGGACCAGCCGTTTACCGTCGAGGTGATGGCGGATGACACCGCCGCGCTCATGCGCACGGTAGGACTGCAACACGCGAATGTGGCCGGAATCTCGCTGGGTGGCCGCGTCGCGCTGGCGCTGGCGCTGCGGCACCCTGAGCTGGTTCGGCGCCTGGCACTGATCTCCACCGCGGCCAGGAGTCCCAAGCGGTGGCGAAGCGCGCGGCTCCTCAACATCCTTGCCTACCTGCCGATCTTTCGCGGCCAGTACGCGCCGCCACAGTATGCCCTGGTCCGGCAGCGCGAGGCATCCCTGTCCTTCGATTGCAGCCGGCAGTTGAGCCAGATCCACGTGCCCACGCTTATCGTGCACGGCAAGAAGGATCACCTGATCCCCTATGCGCTCGCCAAGGAGCTGCACGCCGGGATCTATGGATCCTCGATGATCACGGCCAACGGGGGCCACCTGTTCCTCTTCATGCGGGGCCGAGAAGGGTATATCGACGCGATCGCCGCGTTTTTGAGCACGTAGTTCCGGCTGGCTGCGTCGCACCGTTTCCACGCGACCCGACTGACGCCCTCCGGCCCCGTTACGGCAAATCAACCAGCGCAATCGGCGTCGCGGCGGGCGAGGTCGGCATGCTCGGCGTGCCGCTGGGCGATAGCGGTGCGGGGCTCCACCAGCCGATGGAGAAGCCGCTTGCGGCGTCGAAGGCGAAGAAGACATCGTCGATGTGGCAGCCGCCCGGGATGGAGCACGGCGGCGTGAAACCGGCGTCGCGGAACTCCAGTTCCCAGATGGGCGCGTTCGGATCCAAGGGCACGGTGGATTGTGTGCCGGTTTGACCCTGCTCGGTGCGCCATTGTTGGACTGTCAGCAGGCGCAGGCTGACGAGGCGCCCCTGAGTGCTTCCCTCACTGCGGAGGTAGCCGAACCCCGCGTCGATGGCTTGCGCTATCGTGTTCAGCGCGGCGGGCGGAGAGAGGGGCAGCGAGGCCGGCGTGGGTGTCACGGAGAAGCGGCCGCTGCCGAGGAAGCCGGAGGCAACATGCCCGTCGCTGGCCGCCAGCACGACGACCGCCGCCGAGGACGTGCCACAGCCGGCGCTCGCTGTACCTGGCGGCGGGGCGGGGCAGCTTGGGATGGGGAAGGTGCCGGCGAGATCCACCCACCAGACGACCTGGCTGGGGTCCTCGTGATCCGGACCGGGTTCATAGCCCTCGGCCGCCCAGGCGTCGCCGAGCGTCATCGGCCCGACATGGATCACCTGCTGAACCGTGTTCTGGGGCTGCGCGCGGGCGAGCGCCAGCGCCCGTCCGGCGGCTTCCTCCGCCGTGCGGATAGGTCCGGTCGTGGGTGGCGGGGTGGCTTCGGCGGTCTGGGGTATGGGCGAGGCCGGTAGTGGCGTCGCGGTTGCCGCTGGACTCGCGACACCAGCGGCCACTGTGACGCTGGTGACTGCCGGCGAGCGTGCCGGCTCTCCAATCGCGTGACCCTGTCCGCAGCCGCTGCCCAGCAGCCCGACGATTGCCACCAGCACGATTCCGCAGCGCCACGTCCACACTTCCATGCTCCTTCCGGCATGGTTCGTTCCCCTACAGTGTGGACGTTCGCGACCGGCGAGCGGTTCCATATGCCGGCTGGCCGGGGGACCGCTCATCCACCGGCCCGGCTGATTCCGAATCCGTCACGAGATGGCGGCGCGGTCATGATCACGTTCGCGATAGGCGAGCGCGGCGATCAGCAGCCCGACGATGAAATACAGCGCTTGCAGGCCGATCATCACGCCGCCGTGCGAGCCGACGATCAGCACCTCGCCCACGATCCAACCGAGCATGATCACGCCAGCCCAGAGCGATGCCGCCATCGCCCACGAAGCGTGACGTAGGCTCGCGACGAGGGCGATCAACTGGCTGCCCCCGACGACGACACCGAGGATGAGCCCCGGCACGGTGTAGCTGGTGAAGGGGGTGCCTGCCAGCCAGTCGAGCGGGAACTCGAGTCCGCCGCCGGCGAGGCCGATGCCACCCCCGATCGCGCTGATGGCGGCGAATGCTTCTAAAGCCACCAGGCCGCTGTGCTGCCGCTGACGCATACGCATGGCAGTGCTCCTTGCCTCGGCTGGGTCGTGCGCGCCCCGGGCTTCCATGGCCCCTGGCAGTCGGCTTCCAGTCAGTCCGAGTGTAGGAGATCCGCCATCGCGAGCCTGTCTCAGTCGGCTGGCAACGGCGACAACTTCGTGTCAATCGGCGGATCCGTGCACACGAAGCGGCCCGGAGCACGCTCCGAGCCGCGAGTCGTCAGTGGATTGTCTACCAGATGCCCAGCTCGTCCTTGGCTTCCTCGGACATCATGTCGGGGGTCCAGGGTGGGCTCCAGACGAGGTTGACGCCGATCTCGCCCAACTCCGGCAACTCGCCCAGGGCGCGGTTGACCTCCTGCATGATGACCGGCCCCAGCGGGCAGCCCATCGAGGTCAGAGTCATGGTGATCAGGACGCCGGTCTTGCCGTCGTCCTCTTCAAGATCGACGTCGTAGACCAGACCGAGATCGACGATGTTGACGCCGATCTCCGGGTCGTAGACCTCCTTCAGCGCCTCGCGCACCTCATCCGCGCTAAAGCTCGCCATGTGGTACTCCTGTCACCTTCACGGTTGCTCTTCCCCGTTACCTGGTTCGTCCTGATGCGGCCAATCGGTGATGCCGTAGGCGCCCGACTTCAGCACCTTGAGGCCGAGCAGGGCGCACTTGACTCGTGCCGGGCTGATCGGCACCCCCAACTCGTCGAGCATCTCCTGGGCCGTCAGCGCGCGCACCGCCTCCAGCGGCTCGCCCAGCATCAGCTCGGTCAGCATCGAGGCCGCCGCCTGGCTGATGGCACAGCCGCGCCCGCTGAACTTGATGTCGGCGATCTTGCCGTCGGCCACCTTGACATCGATGCGCACGCGGTCGCCGCAGAGCGGGTTGGTGTCCTCATAGGTGATGTCGGCGTGCTCCAGCGTGCCGAAGTTGCGCGGGTGGCGTGAGTGATCCAGAATTTGCTCGCGATAGATGTCGGCCACAATCAGGCTCCGAGTTCGAAGATGCGTCGTACGGTGTGCAGGGCATCGACCAGCCGATCGACGTCCTGCTCGTCGTTGTAGACATAAAAACTGGCGCGGCTCGTCGCGGTCACCCCGAGCCGGTCCATCAGCGGCTGCGCGCAGTGGTGTCCCGCGCGCACCGCGATCCCCTCGCTGTCGAGGATGCTGGCGACATCGTGAGGGTGAACGTCGCCGAGGTTGAAGCTGACCATGCCGGCCCGGTCGTCGCCCTCGGGTCCGTAGAGCGTCAGGTCGGGAACGGTCCGCAGCCGGTCGAGCGCGTAGCCGATCAACTCCTGCTCGTGGGCGCGGATCTTCGGCAGACCGAGCGCCTGGAGATAGTCGATAGCCGCATGGAGCCCGACGGCGTCACCGACGCTGGGGGTGCCGGCCTCGAACTTCTCCGGCAGGTCGGCCCAGGTCGAACCCTCGGTCGTGACGCGGCGGATCATATCGCCGCCGCCCATGTACGGCGGCATCGCCTCCAGCAGCGCGCGCTTGCCGTAGAGCACGCCGATGCCCATCGGCCCGAGCATCTTGTGGCCGGAGAAGGCCAGGAAGTCGAGGTCGAGCGCCCGCACATCGACCGGCATGTGCGGCACACCCTGGGCGCTGTCGACCAGCACCAGCGCGCCGGCCGCGTGCGCCCGCGCCGCGATCTCGCCGACCGGGTTGATCGTGCCGAGCGCGTTGGCCACCTGCGTCACGCCCACCAGCTTGACGCGCTCCGTGCGCAGGATTTCGTCGAGCTGATCCAGCCGCAAGCGGCCGGTCTCATCGATATCAACGAAGCGCAGGTTGGCGCCGCGCTCGGCGGCCACCAGCTGCCAGGGGACGATGTTGCTGTGGTGCTCCAGGATCGTCAGCACCACCGTGTCGCCGGGGCCGAGGTTGGCCCGGCCCCAGCTGCTGGCGACGAGGTTCAGTCCCTCGGTGGTGTTGCGCACGAAGATGCAGGTACGCGGGTCCGGCGCGTTGATCAGCCGGGCCACCGCGCGGCGGGCCGCGTCGTAGGCCGCGGTCGCCTGCTCGCTCAGCGTGTAGACGCCGCGGTGGATATTCGCGTTTGATTCGCGGTAATACGCCTCCAGCGCCGCGATCACGGCGGCCGGCTTTTGCGAGCTGGCCGCGCTGTCGAGATAGGTCAGCGGCTTGCCGTGCGCCTCCTGGCGGAGGATCGGGAAGTCGGCCTTGATGCGCGCGACGTCGAAGGGCGCCGGGAGCGTGGTGGTCATGGCTAGAGTCCGATCTTGCGCGCGATCGCCGCGCGCACCTCATCCTGCACCTCGGGCACCGGGACGCGCTCGGTCACCTCGTCAAAGAAGCCGTCGACGATCAGCTTGACCGCCTCGGTCCGATTGATGCCGCGGCTCATCAGGTAGAAGACGTACTCGTCCTCGACCTGACCGACGGTGGCTCCGTGGGTGCAACGCACGTCGTTGGCCCCGATCTCCAGGTTGGGGATGGTATCGGCGCGGGCGGTGCGGCTGAGCACCAGGTTCCGGTTGGCCTGGTAAGCGTCGGTGCGCTGCGCGCCGGGGAAGACCTTGATCAGCCCGGAGTAGACGGTGCGCGCCCGGTCCTTGAGCGCTCCCTTGAAGAGGAGATCGCTGGTGGCGTAGGGCGAGACGTGCATCTGGCGCGTGGTGTGGTCGAGGTGCTGGGTCTCATCGGCGAAGAAAAGGCCGAGCATCTCACCTTGCGCGCCGGCCCCTACCAGAGCGTCGGTGATGAACGACTTGCTCAGCCGCGCGCCGAGCGCCACGTTGAGCGTGTTCATCTGGGCATCCTGCTGAACCAAAGCGCGCTGGTTGGAGAAGTTCCACACCTGGCGGCCCCAGTCCTGGAACTGCACGTAGCGCACTTCGGTCGCCTCGCCGGCGAAGATCTCGATCACCGGCGCGGCCAGTACCGGCTGCTCGGTGGTCGGCGAGGCCCAGGTCTCGACCAGCGTGACCTGCGAGCCCTCCTCGGCCACCAGCAGGGTGTGCGGAAAGATGCCGCTGCCGGGCGTGGCGGCGTTGACCAGCGTGCGCAGCGGATGCTCGATGCGGACGCCGGCCGGCACGTAGAGAAAGGTGCCGCCGCTCCAGAAGGCGCCGTTGAGCGCGGCGAACTTGTTGTCGCCGGGCGCCACGCAGTCGGTCATGAAGTAGCGCTGGATGAGCTCGGGGTGCTCGCGGGCTGCCTGCTCGATGTCGCTGAAGATGACGCCCTGGCTGGCCAGCTCGTCATCCAGCTCGTGGTAGATGGTCGAGCCGTCGCGCTGGACGATCAGACCGGAGCGCTGAGCGCGCTCGCCGGTGCGACTTGCCAGCTCCGCCGGCAACTCAGCGCCGGGGACCGGCGCCAGGGCGGCTACGATCGGCTCGACCTGGTTGAGCGGCAGCCGGCGGATGTCGGTGCGGCGCCACTCCTCGTCGGTGCGCACCGGCATCGGGATCGCCTCGAACTGCTCCCAGGCCTCCAACCGCCGCCGCAAGAGCCAGTCCGGCTCCTGCCGCGCCCGCGACAGCTCCTCGACCGCCTCGCGGGTAAACCCTCGTGTCGCTTGCTGAACCGATGCTTCCATGATCTCCCTCTGTATGGCCCTCACCCCCTGCCCCTCTCCCCAGCGGGGGCGAGGGGAGCTGCCTTCATAGTCGACAATGAAGTGAGGCCGCGATCCTGCGCGATGCGTGCTTCGATAGCCACCTCCCCTCTCCCGCGCACCGGGAGAGGGGCCGGGGGTGAGGGCAGCCCCGCTAGCCGACCGAGCCCTCCATCTCGAGCTGAATCAGACGGTTCAGCTCGACGGCGTACTCGAGCGGGAGTTCCTTGGCGATCGGCTCAATGAAACCGCTGACGATCATGCTCATCGCGTCGGCCTCGGAGATGCCCCGGCTCTGCAGGTAGAAGAGCTGCTCCTCCGCGACTTTACTCACCGTCGCCTCGTGCCCGATCGAGACTGCCTCCTCCTCGATCTCCATGTAGGGGTAGGTGTCGGTGCGGCTCTGCTCGTCGAGCAGCAACGCGTCGCAGACGACGTTCGAGCGCACGTCATGGGCGCCCTTGTGCACCTTGACCAGCCCACGGTAGCTCGAGCGGCCGGTCCCCTTGGAGATCGACTTCGAGATGATCTGCGAGGAGGTGTGCGGCGCGACGTGCACCATCTTGCCGCCGGCGTCCTGGTGCTGCCCATCGGAGGCGAAGGCCACCGAGAGAACCTCACCGCGGGCGCCCGGCTCCATCAGCCAGACGGCCGGATACTTCATCGTCACCTTGGAGCCGAGGTTGCCGTCGACCCACTCCATCGTCGCGTTCTTGTAGGCCGCGGCGCGCTTGGTGACGAGGTTGTAGACGTTCTTCGACCAGTTCTGGATCGTGGTGTAGCGGCAGCGGCCGCCTTCCTTGACGATGATCTCGACCACGGCGCTGTGCAGCGAGTTGGACGAGTAGGTCGGCGCGGTGCAGCCTTCGACGTAGTGGACGTAGGCGTCCTCCTCGACGATGATCAGCGTGCGCTCGAACTGGCCCATATTCTCGGCGTTGATGCGGAAGTAGGCCTGCAGCGGCACCTCGACCTTGACGCCCTTCGGCACGTAGACGAACGAGCCGCCCGACCAGACCGCTGAGTTCAGCGCGGCGAACTTGTTGTCATTCGGCGGGATGATCGTGCCGAAGTACTGCTTGACGATCTCGGGGTGCTCGCGCATGCCGGAGTCCATGTCGAGGAAGATGACGCCCTGCTTCTCCAGGTCGGCCCGCAGCGAGTGGTAGACGACCTCCGACTCGTACTGCGCGCCGACGCCGGCCAGGAACTTCCGCTCCGCCTCGGGGATGCCCAGCTTCTCGAAGGTGTTCTTGATGTACTCGGGCACCTCGTCCCAGGTCTTGCCCGAGCCCTCCATCGGCTTGACGTAGTAGAAGATGTCCTCGAAGTCCATATCGCTCAGATCGGCGCCCCAGGAGGGCATCGGGCGCTTGCGGAAGTACTCCAGCGCCTTGAGGCGGAACTGGAGCATCCAGTCCGGCTCGCCCTTCATCCGCGAGATCTCGGTCACGATCTCCGGGTTGAGGCCCTTGCGCGACTTGAAGACGTAGTCCTCCTCGTCGCGGAACCCGTAGCGATACTCCTGGTCGAGGTTCAGCTCTGGCTTGGCGACCATACTCTGCTCCTGTTCTGGCTCTCTAGCCGGGCTAGGCGCCGACCTTCTCGGCGAACTGTTCCTTGAGCCAGTCGTAGCCCTTGTCTTCCAGCTCCAGCGCCAGTTCCGGGCCACCCGACTCGACGATGCGCCCTTCGAGCATGACGTGGACGAAGTGCGGCTTGATGTAGTTGAGCAGCCGCTGGTAGTGGGTGATGACCAGGAGCGACTGCTCCGGCTTGAGAATGGTGTTGACACCCTCGGAGACGGTGCGCAGCGCGTCGATGTCGAGGCCGCTGTCGGTCTCGTCGAGGATCGCCAACTCCGGCTCCAGCAGCGCGAGCTGCAGGATCTCGGCGCGCTTCTTCTCGCCGCCGGAGAAGCCCTCGTTGAGATAGCGGGTCGCGAAGGTCTCGTCGACCTTCAGCATCGCCATCTTCTCGCGCATCAGGCGGCGGAACTCGCGCGGGGCCAGCGGCTTGCCCTCGCGCGCCTCGCGCACCGAGTTGACCGCCAGGCGCAGGAAGTTCGCCATGCTGACGCCGGGGATGACGGTGGGGTACTGGAAGGCCAGGAACAGGCCCAGGCGGGCGCGCTCGTCGGCGGCCATCTCCAGCACGTTCTCGCCCTTGTAGAGGACGCGGCCCTCGAGCACCTCGTAGTTGGGGTGCCCGGCCACCACGTAGGCCAGGGTGCTCTTGCCCGAGCCATTCGGCCCCATCAGCGCGTGGATCTCGCCGGGGTTGATCGTCAGGTCGACGCCCTTGAGGATCTCATTCCCCTCGATCCCGGCGTGCAGGTTCTCGATCTGGAACAACGGGGTTGTCGTGCTCATCGGTTCGCCCGATTCCTCCACTCTCTCACGCGGCAGGCGCGCTGCCCCGCGAATCCAATCGGCCACGGCTTCGCACCGGTTTGACCACTTAGTTGGCTGTCTTGTCCGCTGCCTGCTGGCAGTCGGGGCAGACGCCGGAGAAGACCGTCTGATGCGCGCTGATGAGGAAGCCGGTCTGCTCCTCGGCCACCACCCGCGCCAGCAGCGTGCTCGGCACATCGACGTCGACCAGTTCGCCACAGATGGCGCAGTGGACGTGGTCGTGCCGGTCGGTGCGGCGGTCGAAGCGGCTCGCCTGGTCGCCGAAGGGAAACTCCAGGATCAGGCCGCGCTCGGCCAACAGATGCAGCGTGCGGTAGACAGTGCCGTAGGCGATCGTCGGCTCCGCGCGGCGGACTCGTTCGAAGATCTCGCCCGCGGTCAGGTGCTTCTCGGCGTCGCGCACGACCGTCAGGATCGCGGCGCGCTGCTTGGTCATGCGAATCCCCTGGGGTGTCGCCACCTGATGCACGCTCCTCGATCCCTACCTGAGAATGATTCTCCAGTCTCTCCGTGCTATACCTTACCGCGTGGGTCGGGTTTCGTCAACGTCCGTGCCCTCTGGAATAGCTCCTGCTGGCAAGCCCGTTTATCGAGATGTGCGGCGCGATCGCGATGAGGATCGCGGCACCATCACAATCACAGACAAGGGAGGAAGCCCATATGGCAGAGCGACAGGCGTCCGGCTACGCTAACCCGCAGTTGCTAGTCTCGACCGACTGGGTGCAGCAGCATCTGAATGACCCACAGGTGCGCGTCGTCGAGAGCGACGAGGACCCGCTGCTCTACGACCTCTGGCACGTCCCCGGTGCGGTGACGATCGACTGGCACACCGATTTGCAGACCCCGAGCTCGCGCGATTTCATCGACCAGCCGCAATTCGCCGAGCTGCTGGGCCGGCTGGGGATCGCCAACGACACGACGGTCGTCTTCTACGGCGACAAGAACAACTGGTGGGCCGCCTACGCCTACTGGTTCTTCAAGTACATGGGCCACCAGGACTGCCGCATCATGGACGGCGGGCGCAAGAAGTGGGAGGCGGAAAAGCGGCCGACCAGCCGTGAGGCCCCGACCTATGCCCGCACCAACTACCAGCCGGGCGAGATGCGCACCGAGCTACGGGCGTACCGCGACGACGTGCTGACCCACATCGGCTACGAGGGACGGCACCGCGTTGGCAATGGGCGCCCCTTGGTCGATGTGCGCTCCCCCCAGGAGTACAGCGGTGAGCTGCTGCACATGCCGGACTACCCACAGGAGGGCGCACTGCGCGGCGGCCACATCCCCGGCGCGGTGAACATCCCCTGGGGGCGGGCGGTGAACGAGGACGGCACCATCAAGCCGGCCGAGGAGCTGCGCCAGCTTTACCAGCCGCAGGGGGTCGTGCCGAACGAGGAGGTCATCACCTACTGCCGCATCGGTGAGCGCTCGGCGCACACCTGGTACGTGCTGCACGAGCTGCTGGGCTATCCGAACGTACGCAACTATGACGGCTCCTGGACCGAGTGGGGCAACATCGTCGGATTCCCGATCGAGCAGTAAGCTTGAGACGCGCGTGGTGGCGCGCGCCTTGCCGGGCAAGCCGGGATGACGCCGACAGCAGCGAGGAGAGCGCATGGACCGCCAGGAACAGATCGAGATCCTGCTCGACCACTACGAGCACCCGCGCAACCGCCACGCCAACGAGCAGGCCGACGTGATCATGCCCGGCGGCAATCCCGGCTGCGGCGATATCGTCACCGTTTACCTTACGGTCGGCGACGACCAAAAGAGTATCAAAGATGTCTCCTTCACCGGCGAGGGTTGCACCATCAGCCAGGCAGCCGCCTCGATCCTGATGGAGTTGATCGAGGACGAGAGCTGGACGCTGGAGGACATCGTCAACACCGACTACCACACCATGGTCGATCTGCTGGGCAAGGAGGCGGTACAGATGCGGCCGCGCTGCGCCACCCTGGCGCTGGGCACGCTCAAGGCGGCCGTCAAGAAGCTCGAACGCGACCGCCTGCGCGCGGAGGCCGGGCTGGATGCCATCGACCAGGAGAACGACGAGCTCGGCATCGTGACCGGCGACGCCGCCCTGAAGGAGCCGAACGAGTAGCCCGTGACACTGGCGGGGGTGCCGAACAGCCCCCGCCGGGGCGGCTCAAGCCCGGCCCACCGGACGGCGCTCAGGCTCAACATAACGCGTCAACCACGATCAAACCTGCCCACAACCGCTCCCCGCTTTACTGGTGCCAGTGACACCGCGTCACGCGTCATTCGCCTTCGGGACTTGCGGGTGATTTCACGTTTATCGTTGTACGTTCTATAATTGAGACCGCGGGAGGGTCGATACGACGTGCGAGCGACGGCGCGTGCCGCCGCTGGAGTCGTCGACGCCCTCTGCCGGCCGGTTCTGGTGGCTCGCGGCCGTTGCTGCTGAGTGTGAAGGTAAGACGAGCGTATGCCGCGCTATCTCGTGATCCACGGACACTTCTATCAACCGCCGCGTCACGATCCGGCGACCGGCGAGATACCCCGCGAACCGGAGGCGGCGCCCTACCACGACTTCAACGAGAAGATTCTGGCCGAGTGCTACCGCCCCAACGCCGAGTTGGGCAACTTCGACCGCATGAGCTTCGACCTCGGGCCGACGCTCGGTGAGTGGCTGCGGCAGCGACATCCGGAGGTGCTGCGACGCATCGGCGCGGCCGATCGCGCGGCGGTCGCGCGCGCCGGATTCGGCAACGCGCTGATGCAGAGCTTCCACCACACGATCCTGCCGCTGGCGACGGCGCGCGACCGGCGCACCGAGCTTCGCTGGGGCGGGCGCTGGTTCGAGCACGTCTTCGGGCGCCGGCCGCGCGGCATCTGGCTGCCGGAGACGGCGGTCGATACCGCGACACTGGAAGCCTGCGCCGACGAGGGGCTGGCGTTCACCATCCTCAGCCCCGAGCAGGCGGCAGAGCCGATCGATAGCCGCTATCCGTATCGCGTTTCGCTGCCGACGGGGCGCGAGTTCGGCGTCGTCTTCTACGAGGGTGGGCTGTCGGGAACCGTGTCATTCGACCCCATCGCCACCAACTCGGCCGGGGACTTCCTGCGACGCTTCGTGCTGCCACGTTACGGTGCTGACGATCCGGTCGATCCGGAAGTGATCGCGATCGCCAGCGACGGCGAGGTCTACGGCCATCACCACCGCTTCAAGGACTACTTCCTGCAGGATCTGCTCTATGCTCGGGCCGAGGAAGCGGGGCTCGACGTCGTCTCGCTCGAGCAGTTGCTGGCCCTCTCCCAGCCTGAGCGCGAGGTCGCGATCCACGAGCGGTCGTCTTGGGGCTGCGCGCATCAGCTGCGGCGCTGGAGCGGCGACTGCGATTGCACTCCCGGCTCCGGCCAGTGGAAGCGCGATCTGCGCCGCGCGCTCGACCGGCTGGCGGCGTGCATCGATGAGTTGACCGAGCGCGAGGCGGGTGTTCTCGACGTCTGGGCGTTGCGCGACGACTACGTCGACGTCGTCATCGGCGCGGCGACGCTCCCGGACTGGCTGTCGGGGCATGGGCTGGCTCCGGAGACTGACGACGCGCGCCGGTTGTCGAGGCTGCTGGAGGCGCAGCACCACCGGCTGGCGATGTACGCCAGTTGCGCTTTCTACTGGGACGACCTGACGCGCATCGAGGCCGGTTACGGCGTGCGCTCGGGACTCTACGCCGCCGGCCTGCTCGACCGGGCGTTTGGAGTCGACCTGACCGCCGCCTTTGCCGCGGACCTCGACTCGGTCGTCGGCTGGAAGTCGGACCGCAGCGCCGCGGAGCTGTACGCCTCCGCCGTGCGCTAGCTTGACTTCCGCTGCTGGCGAATGTGGTCGACGTAGGCGGCCAGGTGCTGGCTCAGCTCTTCGCCGAAACCGCTGATGGTGAGCATGGTGACCTTGCCCTTGCCGACGTTGGCCTGGGCGAGAATTTCG
>DASSHC010000461.1:0-9623 GCA_035693105.1 Thermomicrobiaceae bacterium
TGGGATGTCTCCCCGCGCGTGATCGAGGTCATGTACGCGGACAGCATCTCCGGCGCCAGCCGCAGCTTCCACGGCAACGATGGCGAGACGTCGGTCTATCTCACGCACTCGCCGGAGCTGGTGCGGCTCGATCTGGCGCTCGACGAGCCGGACCGCTCGCGGCCGCAGCCCTTCTTCAGCTACGGCTCGCGCCAGATCACCGGGAGCGGCGCGATCGGTAACCCGACGGCCGCGAGCGCGGACAAGGGGCGCGAGGTCCTGCGCTGGGCGATCGAGGATCTGACGGCGGAGGTCCGGCGCGCCATCGACGAGGCCGCGCCGGCGGTTCGCGGCTGAGAGCGGTCGCGCTGGGGGCGCCGCGCGCGCCGAGCAGAGGGGGCAAAAAACGATGAGTATCTTCGTGCTGGTTCACGGCTCGTTCTCCGGCGGCTGGAAGTGGAAGAAGGTGGTGCCGCTGCTCCAGCAGGCGGGGCATCAGGTCTCCACGCCGACCTTGACCGGGCTGGGCGAGCGCAGCCACCTCGTACGGCCGGATATCGGCCTGGAGACGCACATCACCGACATCGTCAACGTGCTGCGCTTCAACGATCTGGAGAACGTGATCCTGGCCGGCCACAGCTGGGGCGGCATGGTCATCACCGGTGTGGCGGAGCGGGAGCCCGAGCGCATCGCCCGGCTGGTCTACGTCGACGCCTTCGTGCCGCACGACGGCGAGAGCGTCTTCAGCATCAGTCCGGCCGCCGGCGAGCGCTGGCGAGCGCGCACCGTCGACGGGCTGACGCAGCCCTACGAGCCGGAGCACTGGAACATCACCGACCCGGCGGACGCCGCCTGGCTGCAGGCGCACATGGTCGCCATGCCGATCCGGACGCACGAGGACCCGATCGAGCTGCCCGAGAATCGTGCGGCCGAGCTGCCGCGGACCTACATCTGGTGCACTGAGTCGGCCGCCTTCGCGTCGATGGCCCAGCGCGCCCGCGACGAGGGCATGCGCTACTTCGAGCTGCCGACCCATCACAACCCGATGGTCACCATGCCCCGCGAGCTGAGCGCCATCCTGCTCCAGGGCGCCGCCGGCTAACGCCGCTTCATGTCCGTGACCCGTGCGGCGCCGCTCTCCGGTGAGCAGTACGCGTTGAGGCTGCTCGGGATCGACGCCGCGAGTGATACCGGCCCGGATACAGGAGCCGGCTTTCGCGGGTAGCGGCGGTTCTCCAGTATTACCGCAGCCGGTCTCACCGATGGGTCTACACGTCCTGGGCGCCTTTCCTCCGGCGTCGCTCGAGAATGCTCATCACGTCGTCACGCCCTGAGCAGCCGCCCCAGTGACCGCGCCATAGACCGGCGCCATCGGCGGTGATCCAGGCACGAACCGGCCGAAACCACCAGTCTGCCGCACCTGCCCGTTCTGAACGACGACCTGCCCGCGCACCATCGTCAGCGCGAGGGCACCGCTCAGCTCCCAGCCCTCATAGGGCGTGTAGCCCGCACGGCTATGCAGATCCGCGCCTCGGAACGCGGTGCGCCCATCAGGATCGATCACGGTGAAGTCCGCGTCCGATCCGACGGCGATGACGCCCTTGCGCGGATACAGCCCGAAGACACGAGCCGGGTTCTCCCCGAGCACGCGCGCCAACCACCAGACCGGCAACCCTCGCTTCACGACTCCTTCGCTGTAGAGGAGTGGCAGCATCGTCTCGGCGCTTGGGGCGCCGAAGGGGATGGAGTTCCCGTCGCCGTCGAAGAAGATGTTCGTCCAGCCGGGCTCTTTGGCTTCTCGCGGCGAAGTCGAGTGATCACTCCCGACGATTGGAATCTCGCCACGGCGGATGCCGCGCCACAGGCCGTCCAGTTCGGCGGCGGCGCGCAGCGGCGGCCCGATCTTGGCGAACGGCCCGATCCGGGACATCTCAGCCTCGGTGAGCAGGAGGTATTGCGGGCAGGTCTCGGTGTAGATCGTTTGTCCTTCGGCAACCCTGGCCTTGATCAGCGCTAAGCCTTCCGCCGACGTGAGATGGACGATGTAGAGGGGCGCGCCAGCCAACCGCGCGATCTCCGCCGCTCGGTTGATGGCTTCCGTCTCTGCCGCGACCGGGCGCGAGCCGCAGAAGTACTCTGGCGTCACCTTTCCCTGGCTTATCAGTTCCTGCTCAAGCGCCGCGATGAGGTCGGCGTTCTCGGCATGGACCATCGTCAGGGCATCGTGGGCTCCGATCTCCACCATCGCCGCATAGAGAAAATCATCCGTGACCGGATTGCGGCCGGACTGACGATAGCCCATAAACATCTTGTACGAGCGCACCCCCAGGCGCACGCCGTCGCCAACTCCGGCGAGCAGGGGCCGGTAGTCCGTGTCGGGGGTCGGACTCAGGATCACATGGAAGGTGAAGTCGATCACCGAGCACGCGTTTGCCTCATCGAGCGCATGCCGCACGGCATCAGCCACGGCACCGGAATCGGCACGTCGGCAGTTGATGAAGGGGATGGTCGTGGTGATGCCACCGAGCGCCGAGAGCACGGAGCCTTGATCCCAGCCTTCGTAGTTGTAATGTGCGTGGCAGTCGATCGCCCCGGGCAGGACGTACTGTCCGGTCAGATCGATGATCCGCTCGGCATCCGGCAGGAGGTCGGCGCGGCCGATCGCGACGATCTGCTCACCGTTGATCGCGATATCCTGCTGCGTGGCGCTATCGCGTGTGACGACGATACCGCCTCGGAGGATGGTATCGACCTTCGTCCGCTCCATCGGTGTTCCCTCCACTCGAGCGCCGAGGCTAGCGCTCGCGCGCGAAACGCACGTCACGATTGACGTCCTTGTAGAGCAGGTAGGCGGCCTCGCCCCAGCCGGTGCAGAAGCAGAACTGCGGGCAGTAGGAAGCCATCCAGATGAAATCGGTGGCCCAGACCTCGTGGAGGTCGCCGGCCAGTTGATAGAGCATCTGCCCGTCGAGCATGTAGAGCCCGTGTTCCATGATGTGCGTCTCCACGTAGGGGAAATAATTGCCGGGCTGGAAGCCGAGGATGTTCATTTCGAAGTCGAAGGCGAGGTCGCCCTGCCCCAAGAGGTATTGCCAGTAGCGACCGCCGCTGTCCAGTGTGCTGCGGGACACCTCGTCTCGATGCCCGACGAGCGGCGCCGGCGCCGGCAGGTCGATCGTCTCGTAGGGACGCTTGACCCACATCAGACGGCTCGGTTCTCCGCCGCGATTGCGAATCTGATAGGAGTGGGTAACCGGTACGTAGGCATAGCCGTGCGCTGTCAGTTGGTGGACCGTCCCGCCGATCCCCACCTCGGCTCGACCGTCCAGGAGGTAGAAGAAGTGCTCCAAGCCGTCGTTGCGCGGCGCCGTCGTGCCTCCGCCCGGCTCGATCTCGAGCAGAATCTGTGCGAACCTCGCCCCCATTGGCGGCGCGGTCAGGATGCGAGCGGTCGTGGCTGCAAAACCGGGGAGCCGGCTCGAGAGCACGCCTTCGGCCGGCATGACCGCGTACATCGGCGTAACCACGCCGCGATTGTGGGCGAAGATCCCGCGCGGAAGCACGCCGGTTAGCTCCTGAGACATCGTCAACCCCAATCGTTGCAAGCTCGGATAAGCATAGCCAGCAGTCGTCGCGCTGTCGTGCGGGAGCTAGCGGATCATCGGGCGCAACGGGCAACCGGTTACCGGGTCAGACCGCGGAGCGCACGAGATCTCTGGAATCGCGAATGTGGCGACTCATCGCCGAGAACGCGCGATCCGGTTCGCGGGCGCTGATGGCCTGGATGATTTCGGTATGGTCGAAATAATCGTTCGGATGGGAGCCGTGCAGCAGGAAGTACTGGTGCCAGGTCCAGTCGGAGAGCAGGAGAAGATGCGCAACCGACTCGGCCATGAAACGGCTGCGGGCGCTCTCGGCAATGGTGCGATGGAGTTGCTGATCCAATTTGAGGAAGGCGTAGGAGTCCTCCGTTTCGGCGCAGTGCTTCACCTGCTCACCGAGCTTCAAGACGAGGTCGAGGTCGCTCGCGGTACGCCGCACGGCCGCGAACGCCGCCAGTTGCGCTTCGAGCGCTTCACGACCCTCGAAGATCGCCTGAATATCCGCCAGCCCGAGTTTGGCGACGGCGATGCCTCGCCGTGGAAAGATCGTCAGCATCTGCTGCGCGGCCAGCCGCTGCATCGCTTCTCGCACCGGCGTGCGGCCGATGCCAAGCTGCTCGACGATCTCTTGCTCATTGAGCACTTGACCCGGTCGCAGCGTGCCGGCCACGATCAGGTCACGCAAGCGGCTGTACGCCACCTCCGCGGCGGAGTGTTTACCCCGATCAAAGCTGCCAACCGGCGCCTCAGGTGAAACTGTCATGTCCTCATCCTTCTACTACGGCGTCGCCCTCTACGCCGCAGCCGGCATCGCACGATAGCCTCACCGCGAACAACGACCACGAGGCTCGCCGCCCCCTGCGCGCCTGGCGACTCCGCTCAGAGCTTGCGCGTCGCGTGCCGCGCCAGCACGCGACCGCTCCCGGCGGGTGCCAACACCGCGTCCCCTTCATAGGCGACCTGGCCACGAAGGATCGTGGTCACCGGCCAGCCCGTCACTTGCCAGCCGTCGTAGACCGAGTAGTCGCACTGTGAATACCGCGGCGCGCCGACCGTCTTTGTCAGGTTCGGATCGAACACGACGAGGTCCGCGTCGCTGCCGATGGCGATGCAACCCTTGGTGGGAAAGAGTCCAAACAGTTTGGCCGGATTGGCGGCGGTGACTTCGACGAGGCGGGAGAGCGACAGGCGCCCCTGGCGAACACCCTCCGAGTAGAGCATAGCCAGCTGCACCTCAAGGTTCTCCACCCCTGGACGGACGGTCGCGACCGTGAGGCCCGGCTCAACTTTGGCCGCCAGACTCCACGGCGCGTGATCGCTGCCGACTACCTGAACGGACCCGTCCTGCAAGCCCGCCCAGATTGCTTCTACGTCCTCTGGCTCACGCAGGGGAGGCTGCCCAACATACTTGGCACCGTCCGGCTCCTCGAAGCGCTCGCGCGTGAGGTGCAGGTACAAGGGGCGCGTTTCCACAAAGACGGGGAGCCCTTGCGCTTGGGCGCGCTGGCACACGTCGAGCGCGGCCCGCGACGAGAGATGCACGACGTAAACGGGTGCGCCGGTCGTGGCCGCGAAGGCCACTGCCCGCTCGGTGGCGACAACCTCGGAGACGACCGGCCGGCTCTCCGGATAGTAGCGCAGCGACTCCCGACCGCTGGTCAATAGTTGCTGGGTCGCGAACTCGATGATCGCGTAATCCTCACAATGAATCATCGTGAGGAGCCCGGAGGCACCCGCCCGCGCGGTGGCCTCAAGGTAGCCCTCGACCTGCGGGTCGAACGTCGGCATCGACATGAAGTACTTGATGGTGTTCCAACCGTGCGCCAGCAGATTGGGGATCTGGTCGAGCAGCGCCGGGCTCAGTTGCCGTAATACCGGATGCAGGATGACATCGGCGCGAGCCATCTCACGGGCGAGCGTCGCCTCGCGTTCGAGGCCCTCCAGGGGCAGCTCGCCGTCGCGCAGAAACGTCATGTTGCCGATGGTCGTGATCCCCCCGGCCAGAGCTGCCGCCGAACCACTGTCGAAATCGTCGACCCAGGATGGCCCCGTGCCCCAGACACCCGGGCTGGTGAGATGCACATGGGGGTCGATCGCGCCGGGTAGGACCAACATGCCCTTGGCGTCGATCTCCGTGCTGCCCGCCATGTCCCCGCCGATTTGGACGATCGTCTCACCCACCACGCCGATGTCGACTTGCGACTCAGCACCGCCGATGACCGCTAGCCCACCGCGGACGACCAGGTCGTACGTCGCCACTGCGCCCTCCCTCTTGACACCGCAACCGTGTCTGCTATCATCCGAGTAGGTCTGCATACATCATACCAGTCGGTCTTGATATATCAAGAGTCGCTTCCCTTTCCAGTTCCCAGGCCTCTCCCACTATCCCTCAAGCGGACGCTTGCAAGAAGGAGGAAGCTAAATCGTGGATCTGCGCCATATCCCGGCGATCGATGCCCATTCGCACCCATTCAGTGCCGAGACCGCCGATCTGTCCGAGGACGTGCTGCGGGATGCGATCTCCGTGTCGCTGCGCGGCAGGACCAGCCGCGCCAACGAGTCGATGCTGCTGGCACGGTTCGTCGTCGCGGAACTGGCGCGCCTCTTCGACTGCGAGCCGACCTTCGCCGGGGTGGTGGCGGCTCGCAACGCCGTCTCCCGCGACGACTACCCTGGCTACATCGCCCGGCTCTTTGCTGATGCCGCCATCGACACGCTCCTCGTCGACCACGGCTACCCGGCCAACCCCGAGTTGCCGTTCGAGCCGTTCGCCGCGCTCTTGCCCCGACGGCCCGTCCAGGGCTATCGCATCGAGCGCTTCTTTCCCTACGCGGGCTCCTTCCATGGAACAGGGGAACCGCAGCCATTCGAGGCGGTCCTCGAAGCTTTTCAGGCTAAGCTCGACGAGGTAGCCGTGCGCGACGGACATCGCTTCTATAAGTCGATCATGGCCTATCGCACCGGGCTCGCGATCAAGCCCACCGACCTGGCGGCCGCGCGCGAGGCCTGGGTCGCTCACCAAGCGTACGGCGACCCCGCCGAGAAGGTGATCCGCGATTACCTCTTCGTCGTCACCGCCGCCAAGGCGCGCCAGCACGGCATTCCTTTCCAGCTGCATACCGGCCACACCTCCCACGTCAACGTCTGGTCCAACACCAACCCGATCTTGCTCACGCCCATTCTCAACAGTGGGCTGATTGACGGGGCGCGGCTGGTGCTGGTTCATGGCGGCTATCCCTACTGCACCGAGGGCGGCTACCTGACCTCGGTCTTTCCGGATGTGTATCTCGACCTCTCGCTCATGATCCCCTGGGCCTCGGCCGGCATTGCCCGCCGTATAAGCGAGACGCTTGAGTCGGCACCCGTCACGAAAGTCATGTACGGGTCTGACGGGATTGCCTGTCCTGAGATCCACTGGGTGGCCGCTCACGCCGGACGGCGCGCGCTTGGTCAGGTGCTCGATGGGCTGATCCGCGACGGGTTCCTGACCTCATCACAGGCAGAGGATGCGGCGCATGCGATTCTGCAGCGCAACGCGCGGGAACTGTACGGTCTGTAGGGATATCGGAAGGAGGCGTATCAACAGCCTCTCTGGGAGCGCGTCAGGCCAGGTTTCGCCGAGGTGCGCACGTTCCAGTGATTGCGTGCGGCAGGTTGTTCGTGAGGAGGACTGCTAATGACTGACACCTGTGGGTGTGGCTGCGGTTGTGGGCCCCGGATCATGCGGAGGGGTCTGAGCCGCCGGAATCTCTTCCGTGCTACCGGCGGTCTGGGTGTGATCGGAATCGCGGGCGTCCTACTCACGGCCTGCGGTGGGTCAAGTTCGTCGCCGACCACGAGTAGCACGACGACATCGGGCGGCTCGACCAGCTCCACGACCACCACTGGCAGCGCCGGCTCGCCAGCCGCCAGCCCATCATCCTCCACGGGATCTTCAAACACCACCACATCCTCCATGCCACCCGCGTCTGGTCCCCCCAAAAAGGGCGGCACGCTGACCTTTGGCGCCTGGCAGGACGCCGACACCCTCGACCCGCATACGACCGGCCTGGCGGCCACCAGCCGTATCCTGATTCAGATCTACGATGCGCTCGTCTGGAAGAACCCGGCAGACAACCAGCTGTATCCGGGCCTCGCGCAGAAATGGGAGATCTCAACCGACGGCAAGCAGTACACGTTCAACCTACGCAGCGACGTGAAATTCCACAACGGCGAGCAGTTCACGTCGAGCTCCGTCAAGTTCTCCTACGACCGGATCGTCGATCCGGCCACCAAGTCACTCGGGCGCAACAGCCTGGGCCCATACAACCGGACCGAGACGCCGGACCCGACCACGGCCATCGTCATCTTCGACCAGTCCTACGCGCCGTTTCTGGCCTACCTCACCGTAACGCTCGGCCTGCGGCCGGTCTCGGCCAAGGCCTATCAGGATCTCGGAACGGACATCAACGTCCATCCAGTCGGGACCGGCCCCTTCATGTACAAGGAGTACGTCAAGGGCGACCACTTCACGATGGTGCGCAACCCGGATTACAACTGGGCCCCCTCATTTCGCAAGCATCAGGGGCAAGCCTACCTTGAGCAGATCCTCTGGAAGATCATTCCCGAGCCGGGCACCCGTGTCGCCGCACTTCAGAGCGGGCAGGCGAACGCCATTGAGGTCGTCCCGCCGCAGAACATCGTGGCGTTGCAAAAGCAGAAGGACAAGTACTACACCCAGAACTCGCTGACGCCGGGGCAGCCCTATATGATTCTGGTCAACACGCAGCAGGCGCCGACCGACGACCTGGCAGTCCGCCAGGCCTGCGTCATGGCGACCGACCAGAACTCGATCATCAAGGCCGTTTATCTCGGGGTCTACCAGCCGTCACACAATCTGCTGGACCCGCTGACGCCGTGCTACTCCAAAGATATCGACCAATACTTCCAGTACGATCCCGAGAAGGCCAAGAGCGTGCTGGACAACGCCGGGTGGAAGCCCGGCTCCGACGGAATCCGCGTCAAAGACGGAAAGCGTCTGCACATCCTCTACATCTCGAACTCGGCCAACGACTTCAAGAGTATCGCCGAGTTGATGCAAGCGAGTTACAAAGACGTCGGCATTGAGATGGAGATCCAGTTCGAAAGCCAGCCGAGCGTCTTCAGCACCTACAACAAGGGGCCGCAGAACTTCGCGGACTTCTTCTTCTGGAGCCCCTCGCCCGACCAGCTGCGCGCGACGTATGGTTCGGAGAACATCCAATCGGGCTTCAACTGGTCGCACTTCAACGACCCGGACTTCGACAAGGCCGTCCGGCAAGCAGCGACGATCACCGATGTCAGCAAGGCGTGCGACCTCTATCACCAGGCGATGGTCATTCTGGGCCAGAAAGCGGCTGCCATTCCGGTCTACCAGAAGGACGCCACCATCGTCGTCGATAACAACATCAAGGACATCATCTACGACGCCAACCCCTACCCGTACTACTTCGATACCTGGATCGAGTGACGGGTCAGATGAGCGACGGAGCGCGCTGATCGCCGGACGGAGACGTGATCGATGCTGAGGTTCCTGGTCTCGCGGCTGCTGGCTGCCATCCCGGTGCTGGTCGGTGTCTCGATCGCCGTGTTCATGATGATCCACCTCTTGCCGGGCGATCCTGCCACCATCATGCTCCAGGGCGCGCCGGCTACGGCGCAGGATATTCAGAACCTGCGACACCAGCTCGGCTTGGATGAGCCGCTCTATGTCCAGTACTTCCGCTGGGCTGACCGCGTCCTGCACGGCGATTTCGGCATCTCGATCCACACGCGCCGCCCCGTCCTCACCGAGATCAAGACGGTCTTTCCCTCGACGATCCAACTGGCCGTGGCGGCGATGATCGTAGCCCTGGCGCTCGGCGTCATTCTGGGAGTCATCGCCGCGCTCAACCAAAATACCTGGATCGACACGCTCAGCATGGGGATCGCCCTCTTCGGAGTGTCGATGCCCGACTTCTGGGTCGGGCTCCTGCTGATTCTCATGTTTGCGGTCTACTTCCACTGGTTTCCCGTCTCCGGGGT
>DASSHC010000462.1:0-8309 GCA_035693105.1 Thermomicrobiaceae bacterium
CCCTGTTGCCCTCAAGGCGCGGCGACGGGGGGAAAGGGGAACGTGGGTGGCGTTGTCGCGACTGCGCGTTGGCCGAGGCAGGGCAGACACAGGGGTCTGCCCCTACAGAATGTCCGCGCGTGCGGTAACTCCAACAAAGGAAATATGGAACGGACCGGTCATCCCGGTCCCGGCGCCTGGTCGCGGCCGGGGCTGAGGGCGTTGAGCGTCTCGACCACGGCATCGCCCAGCACGCGAGCGCCGTGCGGCGTGTCGCCGGGGATGACCGCTACCTCGCCAGCGCCGAGCCGGTAGCGCTCGCCGGCGACCTCGAACTCGATCACCCCGCTGAGCACGGCGGTGATCTGCTCCTGGGGATGCTGATGCCGGGGGAAGACGGCGCCGGGCTGGTAGACGTAGCGCACCAGCGTCTGCCGCGCGCCCTGCACCACCTGGCGCGTGATGCCGGGGTAGACCGTCTCCAGCGGCACCGCGTCCCAGTTCAGCCGCGCAACCGGCACGATTGCCCCTCCTGATGCGAGGGCGGGTTGCAAACCCGCCCCTACAACCGTACCTGCTCCCTTCTCCCGCGCACCGGACTCCGTTCGAGAAGGGCTGGGGATGAGGGTTCCCTGCTGAGGGCTCGCGAGTGGGCTAGGACCTAGCCCAGATGCTTGGAGGGTCAGCCAGGCACCCAGCCAGGGACATCGTCGGTCCCCTCAGTGATGTCGACCGCGTCGGCCTGCAGCAGCTCGGCCACCGCGGCACTCAGCTCGTTCATGGCCGGCTTCTGGAAGCCCATCCCCTGGAAGACAACCTGGCCGTCGCGGTTGAGCAGGAAGAGCGAGGGTGTCGCCTGAATGTCGTAGGCGCGCGAGACCTGGTAGTCGTTCTCGTCGAGCAGCAGCGGGAAGGTGATGTTGTAGCGCCGGGCAAAGGAGCGCGTGACGTTGGCCGAGTCCTGTGAGACGCCCCAGACGGTGAAGTGCTCGCCGGGATAGACCTGGCTGATCCGCTCCAAGAAGGGGAAGGCCGTCTTGCTCGCCTGGCAGGAGGACTTGTAGATGCCGAGCAGCACCGGGCCGCGCGCTAGCGCCTCGGTCAGACTGTACCCCTGATTCTCGTTGGCGTCCTGCAGAGTGAACTCCGGCGCCACCGCACCGATCTCGACCGCCATTTGCTCGCCGCTCCTCTCAAACCCTCGCCGTTACGGCAGCCCCAGCCCCGTCGCCGCGCGCACGCGCTCCATCTTGGCCGCGGCGAGGGCGCGTGCCCGGTCCGCCCCCTCGTGCAGGATGCGCACGACCTCCTGCGGCTGGGCGGAGAGCTCTGCCAGCCGCTGCTGAAGCGGCGCCAGCCCCTCGACCACGATCTCGGCCAGGTCGCCCTTGAAGGCGCCGTAGCCCTGGCCGGCGTAGCGGCGCTCGATCTCGCCCATCGGATCGCCGGTGAAGAGGCCGTAGATCGTCATCAGATTCGCGATGGCCGGCTTATTCGCCTCGTCGTAGCGCACCTCCGCCTCAGAGTCGGTGACGGCGCGGCGGATCTTGCGCCGGATAACGTCGGCGCTGTCGGCCAGCTCGATGCGGCTGGCCGCCTCGACGTCGCTCTTGCTCATCTTGCGCGCCGGCTCGGTCAGCGACATGATGCGCGCCCCCTCCGGCTTGATGTCCGGCTCGGGCACCACGAAGGTCTCACCGAAGGTGTTGTTGAAGCGAATGGCCAGGTCGCGCGTCAGCTCGATGTGCTGCTTCTGATCCTCGCCGACCGGCACCAGGGCGGCGTCGTACATCAGGATATCGGCCGCCTGCAGCACCGGATAGAAGAAGAGGCCGGCGCCGACGCGCTCACTCCCGCGCGACTTCTCCTTGAACTGGATCATGCGGCCCAGCTCGCCGAAGCCGGCCAGCGTGCCGAGGATCCAGGCCAGCTCGCTGTGCTCGCGCACATCCGACTGCGCGAAGAGGATCGAGCGCGCCGGGTCGATCCCGGCGGCCAGCAGCACGGTGCCCAGCTCCAGATTGCGCGCGCGCAGGTCGGCGGCGTCGTACGGCAGCGTCATGGCGTGCAGGTCGACGATGCAGAAGACGTTGTCGTACAGCTCCTGTTGCCGGGCCCAGTTACGGATGGCGCCCAGGTAGTTGCCCAGGTGGATATTCCCGGTGGGCTGGATGCCCGAGAAGACGCGCGGTAAGTTCCCCGCCATCCGTGGTTCGCTCTCTCCCTGCTCCGAAACGCCAGCTTGGGCCAGCGTGACTCCGGCCCCAAACACCTATTCTATTATAGGCGTAAGAGTGGTGGGAGCCGTACCGGGTTAGAATGTGGCCGACGAATCCTTTGGGCGGGGGGCGGACGTAGATTGAAGTGCAACAGGCCGGCCTTGCCGGGTTGATGCTGACTAGGGCGGCATGAGCTTCGAGTTCCAAGACCTCTCCGATGCCGAGCTGGTTCAGCGCATGGCCGAGGGCGATGTCGCCGCGCTGGAGGAGCTCTACACCCGCTATGCGCGCCCGGTCTTTTCCTTCGCCGTGCGAATCGTGGGGGACAATCTGGTGGCCGAGGAGATCTTACAGGAGGCGTTCGTGCGAGCCTGGCGGCAGTCCGATCGCTTCGAGTTCTCCCGGGGCAGCTTCCCCAGTTGGTTGCTGAGCATCACCCATAACCTGGCGATCGACGAGGTGCGCCGGCGCCAGCGGCGCCCGCAGCGCGCCGATTCGGTCGATATCAGCGACGTGCTGCGGCAGGAGATCGACGAGTCGGCCAATGTCGAGGAGGCCGCCGAGGCGTCCGAATTGCGCGAGCGCATCCAGGGCGCGATGGCGCACCTCCCCGAGGCCCAGCGGCGCGTGATCGAGCTGGCCTACTTCGAGGGGCTGACCCAGCGCGAGATCGCCGGGCTACTGGAGGAGCCCCTGGGCACCATCAAGACGCGTATGCGGCTGGCGATGCAGAAGCTGAAGGAGTACCTGGCGACGGAGGAGGGCGCGCGGAACTGATGCAGGAGGACGGCCACGGCCATATCCGAGATTTGATCGCGCCCTACGTGCTGGGGGCGCTGGAGCCGGACGAGCTCGAAGAAGTCGAGCTGCACCTGCTCCATTGCCCGGCCTGTCAGGCGCTGGTCGATGAGGAACGGCAGGTGGCGCTCCTACTCCCGTACCTCGCGGCGCCGCTCGCCGTGCCGCGCCGGGCGCGCCGCCAGTTGCTCGGGCGCGTGCGCGACGAGGAGCCGCTGCCGGCTGGTTCGCGCACCTCGCGCATCCCGATCGGCGTCCTGCGCATCAGTTGGTTCGCCGCCACGGTCGCCGCCGTGCTGGCCCTGATCTTCGCCGTGCACAGCTACCAGATGCAGAACCAGATCGCCAGCCAGAACAACCAACTGCTGACGCTGGAGGGCCAGCAGGAGACCGTCGTCTCCTTCGTGGCCGAGCACGGCGGGTTCGCCACCCGCCTGCAAGACACCGGCATGGGCGGCAGCGCCCAGGGCGCCATCATCGTCGACCCGAACGGCAACAGCGCCATGATGGTCGTCGATGGGTTGACCAAGCCCCGGCCCGGACACGCCTACGTCGTCTGGGTGGTGCGCGGCCAGGACCACGTCAAGGTGGGGCTGCTGCCGGTCGACAACCAGGGCCACGCCGTGCTGCGCATCGTGCTCCCCGAGGCGGTGGTCAGCTTCGACAGCATCATCGTGACCGACGAATCCGGCCCCGCGGTCGCCTTCCCCAGCGGCACGCACCTCCTCTCCGCGCACGTCAACCCGTAGAACCGGTCCGCACCCCCCGCACGTGCCCATCGACGACGGTGGGTGCCGCACCAAGACGGATCCCTCGACTGCGCTCGGGATGACGAGGTCAATTTGGGGCAGACGACGGGGAATTGCCTCGTCCGATAGGCCGCCTCCCTCTCCCGGTCATCCCGAGCCCGGTCGAGGGATCCGTCCGCACAAGCCACCCAGCCGTATTCGATGGCCAGTGCCCCTCTCCCCCGCAGGGGAGAGGGGTCAGGGGTGAGGGCCGCTACGGCGCCGGAGCCGCCGGCGCCGTGATCAGCAGCGGCGAGAAGACGCTCGAGCCGTCGCCCGCCACCGCGTAGTTGACGTTGTTCGAGACCGCCGCCAGGCTGCCGCTGCCGCCGGTGACGGCGATCACCGCCGAGCCCTGGAAACCGGCCGGCAGGTTAGTCTGATCCAGCGTATAGAGGGTCTGCCCCTGGTGCGGCGCCAGCGCGCCGTTCTGGGCCGTGACCTGCGCGCCGGTGGTGTCGTAGTAGGTCACGGTGAACTGGATCGAGGCGTCCGCCGGGTTGAAGAGGTTGATGCCCGAGGTATCGCCCGCGCCCGTGGCGTCACCCTTCTGGATGAGCGGCAGCGCCAGCATGTCGCCGCTGGCGGGGAGCTGGCTGGTGTCGGTCACCAGGTAGGACATCGCCTCGGTGGTGGTGTACTTGACCTCGTCCAGCGTGACCAGGAAGGCCCCCTGCCCGGACAGCGAGGCCGAGCCGAGGAAGTTCTCGCCCGCGGCCGCCTCATCCGGCACGTAGACGAAGTTCATGCCGTTGGCCGGGAGTTGGACGTTGCTGCTCAAGAGCGGCGTGCCGTCCTGGCGGTAGTAGGTGATGGTGACGTTGTTGGCGGTGTCGCTGATGTTGACCAGGTTGATGCCGGTCTTCCAATTCTGATAGCCGCGGAAGACCAGCGGCGCGTAGACGGTCGTGCTCCCCATCGGCTCCGCCACGTTGATCAGCGCCATCTTGGTGGACGGCTTGACGCGGTCGACTAGCGCCGTGATCGTATCCGTCGCGCTCAGCTTGGCCGAGCCGATCCAGCCGGTGTTGACCAGATCCGCCAGATTGATCGTCTGCGACTGACCGGCACCGACCGTCCAGTTCCGGGTCACGTCGCCGCCGGTCGACTGATTGGCGGCCACGGTCAGGTCGAGCGTGACGGTGGTCGCGGCCGTGTTCGGGTTGCTGACGTGGATGATCGACTCCCAGTCGTTGTTGCGCTGCACGATCGGCAGGTAGATGGTCGAGCCGAGCGTGTCGGTGCCGACCGCGGTGTAGCCATCGACCGCGGTGGCGTTGGCGCTGGTGGTGAGGTCGTTCAGCGCGGTCGGCATCACCTGCTTCTCGGCGCCCGCGATCCGCGGCGCGCGCGAGCAGTCGGCCGCGGTGGGAGCCTCGACCGTGTAGGTGTACTTGACGCTGTAGGTGGCGCCGGTCGGCGGCTCGGCACCCCCCAGGCTCCAGTCGATATTGAAGGTCGTGTCGTTCACCGGGACGACGTTGTAGTCGGTTGCCGCGATGTAGGTCGTGCTGCCGTAGGTCACGGCATCCACGCTTTTCAAGGTCTGACCCGCCTGGAGGGTGATCACATCGGCGCCGTTGGCCACGCCGCGGGTCGTCGCCACGGTGGCGGTCTTCTCCTGCGTGCCGGTGCCACCCGGCGTGCAGATATCATCCGGCAGATCGGTGCTGTTCCAGCTCGCCGTCGCCACCAGCAGCCCGCCCGGTGCGGGCACGCCGAGCGCGGCGGCGCTCATCTGGATCGAGCTGTGGGCGTCGATGGTCACGCTGCTGGTCGTCGTGTTGAAGCCCACGACGACCGAGCTGGCCTCCAGATTCTGGATCGTGACCGCGCCGTTCCAGGGGCCGGCGCCCGCCAGCGTCTCGCCGTTGGGCACCCAGGGGAAGTAGAGCGAGGTCATCACGCTCTGGTCGGTGATCGGGGCCGCCGCGGCCAGGCTGGCCGCGCCGCCGAACAGGGTGACGACCAGCGCCAGGGCCGCCACGAGGCTGAGTATGCGTGGTCTGCGTGTGAACATGAAGCTTCCTGTTCCTTCTCGATGAGTGCTCCGGGCATCCCAGGCGGCGGGGCTCCGCTCCCGTGCTCGGATGCGTACGCACAAGCGAACAAGGCTCGCTGGGCTGTGGCCGCGCCCTCCTCTCCGCGTTCGCCGGGTCTTGGGCCGGAATGGCGCCATCGGACGCCGGGCATCCGCTCAACGTCGCGCGACGGTCGGTTGTGCGGCGGTTCGGCGTGCAAATTCGATACCGGCGGACACGTCGCGCCGGCGCACGCCGCGAGGGGAGCGCTGCCGGCAGTACTTCTGGCCTATGACTTGGCAGACGAACGTCCGTTGATGGTCCCAGGGGCGCCTAGTACATTTGGGCTAGAGGATGTGGACAAGATGGCACGGCCGCCTGGCCTGGGTGAGGGTGGGGTTGGGAGCGAATGATGTCAGTGACGGACGACGCGGCGGCGGACGCGTACGGCTTCCACGACCCGCTGACGACCCTCCCGAACCGGGCGCTTTTGATGCAGCGCGTCAAGCAGGCGCTGGCGCGCTCGGGGCGCATCGAGCGGCCGATCGCGGTCCTCTTCATCGACCTCGACAACTTCAAGCAGATCAACGATACCCTGGGCCACCAGGCCGGCGACCACCTGCTGATCCTGATCGCCGGCGTCTTGCAGGCCTCGCTGCGCGCCAGCGATACCGCCGCTCGCCTGGCCGGCGACGAGTTCGTGGTGCTGCTGGAGGATCTCAACAACCCGGCCGAAGCGGCACTGGTCGCCGAGCGCATCCTCAAGCAGCTCGCCGCGCCCTTCTCCTTCGGGGGGCGCGAGGTCCAGGTCAGCGCCAGCGTCGGCGTCGCCATCAGCAACTCCCCGCTCGACGCGCCGGAGGAGCTGCTGCACCGCGCCGATGTCGCCATGTACCGGGCCAAGCAGCAGGGGAAGAACCGCTTCGAGGTCTTTGACCAGCGCCTGAGCCGCGAGATCCACGAGCGGCTGCGCACCGAGCACGACCTGCGGCGCGCGCTGGAGCACGACGAGCTGCGTCTCCTCTTCCAGCCGGAGGTGCGGCTATCGGACGACGCGATCGTCGGAGTCGAAGCTTTGGTGCACTGGGAACGCCCCGGCTACGGGTTGCTCGGCCCGGAGGAATTCCTGCCGCTGGCCGAGGAGACCGGGCTGAGCCTACCGATCGGACGCTGGGCGCTGGGCGAGGCCTGCCGGCAGGCGCATGGCTGGCGCCAGTCCGATCCCAAGCTGGTGATGTCGGTCAATCTCTCCGCGCGTGAGTTTTACCGTGCGGAGCTGGTGCAGGAAGTGGCCAGCGCGCTGCGCGAGAGCGGGCTGGAGCCGGGCGGGCTGGCGCTGGAGATTCCCGAAGAGGTGGCGATGCGCGACCCGGAACGCGCCAGTGCGATCTTCCTGCGGCTGCACGGGCTGGGCGTCAAGCTGGCGATCGATCGCTTCGGCGAGGCGTGCGCTTCGCTGCGGCACCTGCGGAGCTGGCCGCTCTTCTTCGTCAAGATCGACCGCGCGCTGGTGGCCGAGCTGATCGGCAATCGCGAGAGCGCGGCGCTGGTCGGCACCCTGATCGATGTCGCCCACGCGCTCGACCTGCGCGTGCTGGCGGAGGGGGTCGAGATCGCGGCAGAGGCGGTCTGGCTGCGCGAGCGGCACTGCGATCTCGCCCAGGGTGACTACTTCGCGCGCCCCTCGGGCAGCCGCATGATCGGGCTCCTCTTCGGGCAGGACATCGGCGCGCTGGCCTGAGGCGCGCCGTCTGGCACATCATCTGCAAGTTGTCTTGTGCTAACCGGCCGAAGCCGCCGGCCCGCGGCAGGGCTCAGCGGTTCGGTTCACCGGGTGGTGGGCAACGTGACGGGCGAGTCAAGCGCGACACCGGGTGACGCTGCCGATGACAAACCCCCGGTAGAGCTAGGGAAGCGGGTGGCTGGCGAGTGGCTTAGCGTGACCGAGACGGCCGATCTCCTGGGGATCTCGACACGAACCGTGCGGCGTTGGATCCACCAGGGCAAACTGGCGTCAGAGCTGCAGCCAGGACGGCACGGGCCGCAGTACGCCATCGCGCGCGCGGTGGCCGAGGCGCTGCGCCAGGAGCGGGACAAGCCCGCACCGCTCGACGCGCTCGTGCGCCAGCTCACCCAACTGCAGCACCAGTTCACGCTCTTGCAGGGGCAGTTCGAGGATCTGCGGCAGCTCTGCTTCGACCTGCGCCACGAGCAGGAGTCGCTGCGCCGCCAGCTGGCCCACCTGCGGCAGAAGGCAGCCAGCGACGACGAGTAGGGGTGGTGCCCATCGCGGGGCTTGGGTGCCGCGTGGGGCACGGATCCCTCGACTGCGCTCGGGATGACAGGGTTAAGTTGGGGCTGACGACGACGATTCGCCTCGTCCGATAGGCCCCGCTTTCTCCCTGTCATCCCGAGCGCAGTCGAGGGATCCGTCTTGTTCTACGTCCCATCCTGGTCGTACGCCACGACCGCTAGCGCCCGAAGAAGACGCCGTTCTGCTCCTG
>DASSHC010000463.1:0-5045 GCA_035693105.1 Thermomicrobiaceae bacterium
CCTGCCCGCGATACTTGGCGATCCCGTTGCTCCAGCCGATCAACCAGCCAGCGGCGCTCGCACGAATCTCGCCACCCTCCAGCGGTCGCCCGTAGATGTCGAGCATGCGGCCGAGCAGGTCGCCCTGCTTGAACGACTGGCTGGGCTCGACCAGCATCTCGACCAGGCCCGAGACCGGCGCGCGCGCCGAGTCGTCGCGGCGCACCGGGAAGCCGAGGTCGACGACCGGCACCTCCTCGATCGGCTGCGGCGGGCCGTCGAGCATGCCGAGGTAGCGCAGCACGTTCTCGATGCCGCGCGTGCCGGCGGCGACCGCCGGCGGGTGGATCGCCATGCCCATGCCGAGTTCGAGCGTCAGGGCGGGCACGCGCGCCGTGTTGACCACGCTGCCGGCCACCGAGCGGTGCAGCTGCAGGTCGACGTACTTGGCGGCGGCGGACTCATTGACCAGCGACAGTCCGAAAGCTTTGGCCAGGCCGTCGAGCTTGCGGGCCAGCTCCTCCGCCTCGCCGCGTTGATCCTCGTCGCGGTAGAGGACGCGGTCGCGGATGGTGAAGGGGATGGAGTCGATCGAGGCGTTGTGCAGGTCGAGCAGCGCGGCCGGTTTGCTGTCCACGATCAGTTGATAGACGACCGAGGCGATCGCCTCGTAGATGCCGGGCGGGCGGGTGGAGGCGTCTTCGCCGCGCGGCGCCGGCCAAACGCGGTTGGGATCGCGCTGCTCGTAGTAGGGGTAGCGCTGCATCACGCGCAGCCCGGCCGGGTTGATCGTCGGCAGGAAGATGGCGGTGCCGCGCATCTGTTGAGGCAAATCGTTCTGCGCCACCAGCCGGTGGATGCTGGCGATGCCGGTCAGCTCGCCACCGTGGATGTTGGCCGTGACCCAGAGGACCGGGCCGTCCTCACGCCCCTGGGCCACGATGACCGGGATCGTCTCCTGCCCGCCGGTGGGCAGGTCGAGCACGGGAACGACGCCATAGGCGTACGCGCCGGGGACGCTCTGCGCCGTCCCGACCTGGAAGGCTTGCACCGCCATGCGCTCAACTCCTGACCTGATGTGCCGATCGCCGCCCGGCGAGGAGCCGGACACTCGATCTTACGTCAGGAGGGGCGACCGGGCGACCGGATCAGCCCTCGATGGACCAGATCGTCTCGGCGGCGCTCTGTGCGTCGCCCGTGACGACCAGGCCGAAGTCGCCCTCGCGGATCATGCGCAGCGCGTGAACGATCGCCTCGTGCTCGGAGGGCATCGAGAGGACCAGTGGCGGGATGTCATTCTGCGAGATGCCCTCGATCATGGCGTCGACCATGCGGCGCTGACCGGGGGGCGCGTGCAGGATGACCGCGCCGCCGAGCCGGCCGAGCAGGCGCCCGGCCTCGATCAACTGCGGCTCCGAGAGATGGGGGAAGCAGCCGGAGACGGTGACCATGCGCCGGTGCGGCTGGTGCCGGATGCCGCGCACCAGCGAGCGCAGGGTCCAGACCTGGTGGGCGCCGTCGATGACCAGCGTGGCGCCGGGGAGCCGAATGATGTTGCAACTGCCCGGCAACCGGTTGGGGTCCGGCTCGAAGGCGCTGACCGCCTGCCGGATCGCCTCGTCGGGCACCTGGAGCGCGGCGGCGATGGCGACGGCGCAGAGGAGGTTCTGCACCTGGAAGGTAAGCGCCCCGCTCAGGGTGAAGTGGGCGTCGTCGATCGCGATGACGCCGCGCTGATCGAGCCGCGTGCCGAGCACGATGCGGCCGTCGTCGGCCCAGACGCCGCAGCCGCCCTTTTCCAGGTGCTTGCGCAGGGCCGGATTCTCCGGGTGAAGCGCGTAGAGGATGACGCGAGCGGCGGTCAGATCGGCCGCCGCGCGCACGGCGGTGTCGTCGGCGTTGAGCACGAGGTCGCCATCGGGACGCACCGCACGCGCCAGCATGGCCACGGCGCGTGCGCCCTGCGCCGCCTCGGGGCTGATCAGGCAGTCCTCGTTGTTGCCGCAGAGGGTGGTGACGGCGGCCACCGGGTAGATACGCTGGGGCAGGCCGACGCTGGTGACGGTCGAGGTTTCCAGCTCCTGCACCGCCACGTCGAGTTGCCCGGCCTGCAGTGCCTCCAACGCTCGGCCCCAGGGACCCAGCTCGCCCTCCTGGCGCTCGCCGTTGACGTAGACGCCGGTGCTCGACCAGAGTGCGACCGCCCGCCCGGCAGACTGCAGCATCGAATTGACCAGCCAGACGACCGTCGACTTGCCACGCAGCCCGGCGACCGCCGCTAATGGCAGAGCCGGCGCCAAATGCTCGGAGGGATGCTCTCCGGCACGGTGCTCATGGTGTGTCAGGTCGATATCGGTCATCACTCATCTCCCAGAATTCTACGTGGGCGGTGCTCATTCGGTTCTTCCTGCCTGGAGCAGCGGCACCAGCCGCCGCGCGGCCGCCTGGAAGGCGCGCGCCCGGTGGCTGATGGCATTCTTCTCCTCAAGGGTGAGCTCCGCCAGAGTCCGATCTAGTCCTTCCGGCACAAATAGCGGGTCGTACCCGAATCCCTGGCTGCCGCGCGGCGCGTGTGTAATCCGGCCGGCAAGCGTGCCCTCGGCCAGCCACTCCTCGCCCTCGGGTGTCACGACTGCCACCGTCGAGTGGAACTCGGCGCGGCGCTCGTGCGCTGGTACGCCCTCCAGGCGCCGCCGCAGCAGCGCGTTGTTGGCCGCGTCGTCGGCCGGCTCTCCCGCGAAGCGGGCCGAACGCACGCCGGGCGCGCCGGCCAGCGCCTCGACCACCAGTCCGGAGTCGTCGGCGACCGCGATGAGCCCGGTTTGCTCGGCTGCCGCCCGGGCCTTGAGCAGGGCATTCTCGGCGAAGGTCGTGCCGGTCTCTTCCGGTAGGACGACTCCCAGCTCGCCGGCCGTCCGAACCGCGACCCACTCAGGCAGCAGCGCTTGCAACTCCCGAAGTTTACCGCGATTGCCCGAGGCGAGCACGATCTGCGGCACTCAGCGGCTCCTCTCCGCCAGCGCGAAGAGCCGCTCCGCGTTGGCGGTCGTGGCTTCCGCGATCGTCGCTGGGTCTTCGCCGCGTAGCTCGGCCACGCGTTCCAGAACTAGCGCCAGGTAGGCCGGCTCGTTGCGCTTGCCGCGAAACGGTGCGGGCGCCATGAAGGGGGCGTCGGTCTCCAGCAGCAGGCGCTCCAGCGGCAGCATGCGCGCGGCCTCATGCACGGCGCGGGCGTTCTTGAACGTCACCGCGCCGCCGAGTCCGATGTGCAGGCCCAGCTCGATACACTCCGCCGCATATTCGGGGCCCTCGGTGAAGCAGTGCATCACGCCGCGCAGGGGCGCGCCGACCTGGCGCACGACCGCCAGCACGTCCGCGGCGGCCTCGCGCTGGTGCACGATGAAGGGCAGATCGAGCGCGCGCGCCAGCTCGATCTGCCGGGCGAAGGCGTGACGCTGCACCTCGGGCGCGGCGCCCGGCCAGTGGTAGTCGATGCCGGTCTCGCCGATGCCGACCGCGCCGGACTCGACGGCGAAGCGGCGCAGCCGCTCCTCCAGGTCGTCGTCGTAGCGCGCGGCCTCGGTTGGGTGCAGCCCGACCGCCAGGAAGGCGCCGGGGACGGTCGCGGCGAGCCGCCGCCCGCTCTCCCAGCGTTCGGGCTCGAAGCCGATGACGATGAAGCGCTCCACCCCGGCCTCCCGGGCGCGCACGATCGCCTCGGGGCGGTCGGCATCGAAGGCGTCGAGGTCGGGGTGGCAGTGGGTGTCGATCAGTCGCACGCTATTTCACCGTCACGCTCTTGGCCAGATTCCGCGGCTTATCCGGATCGTAGCCGCGCAGGAGTGCGAGTTGGTAGCCAAGAAGTTGCGCCGGGATGACGTTGACGATCGGTGAGGCGTCGCCGACGTCGCTGACCGGCACATGGATGTCGAATACGTCGTCATTGACCGGCGAGACGCCGATGATCTGGCCGCCGCGGCTCTTCATCTCCATGGCTCCTGAGAGGATATCGTCGCGCGTCTCGTCCAGCGGCGAGTAGACGATGCAGGGCGTGCCCGGCTCGACCAGCGCGATCACGCCGTGCTTTAACTCGCCGCCGGCGAAGCCTTCGGCGTGCATGTAGCTGACCTCTTTGATCTTCAGCGCGGCCTCCAGCGCGGCAGGGTAGGAGAGGCCGCGCCCGATGATGAAGCAGTGGTCGCGCTCCACGATGCCGGCCGCGATCTGACGGATCAACGCCTCCGACTCGTCGCTGATGGCGCGCTCAACGCCGTCGATCGCCTGCCAGAGCCACTCTTTGCCGGCGTGGCCGCTGCCGTTGATCTCGTGCGCCGTCAGCAGCAGGATCGCCAGCTTGGCCGTGTAGGCCTTGGTCGAGAGGACGCACTGCTCGGGGCCGGCGCCCAGCGGCACGCTGAAGTCGGCCAGCCGGTCGAGGGTCGACCCCTGCACGTTGACCAGGGCGGCGATTCTCGCGCCGCGCGCCTTGGCGGCCAGCACGGACTCGATCACGTCGGCCGTCTCGCCGCTCTGCGAGAGCGCCACGACCAGGCTGCGCTCGTTGATGAAGTGCTCCTGGTACTTGAATTCGGAGCCGACCACGAAGTTCACGTGGCGCCGGGCGATGCGCGAGAAGAGGTATTGGCCGGAGAGAGCAGCGTAGCTGGCGGTGCCGCAGCCAATCAGAAAGGTGCCGTGTGAGGCGCGAATCAGCGCCGCCAGTTCCTTGACATAATCACCGTAGTCGCGGCCGATGGCGCTGAGCACGCGTGGCTGCTCGTGGATCTCCTTGTGCATGAAGTGGGCGTAGCCGTGCAGCGACGTGTCGGCGGCGGTGATGGTCAGCGACTGGAAGGCCGCGGGCCGCTCCGCGCCCGACTTGGCGTCGTAGAGCCGCAGACCGTCCTCCCCCAACAGGGCGACTTCGCCGTCGCCCAGGTAGTGGATCTCGGCCGCGTGCTCGACCAGCGCCACGGCGTCGGAGGCGATGTAGTAGCCCTCGGGGCCGCGCCCGAGCACCAGCGGTGAGACGTTCTTGACCGCGGCCAGGTGGTGGGTCAGGTTGT
>DASSHC010000464.1:0-12402 GCA_035693105.1 Thermomicrobiaceae bacterium
GTGCGCGGGATCAAGCGCGTGCACCAGTTCGAGAAGGTGGAGATGGTCAAGTTCGTCGAGCCGGGCACCTCGGAGCAGGAGCTGGAGTCGCTGCTGGCGGCCGCCGAGGAGGTCTTGCGCCGGCTGGAGCTGCCCTATCGCGTGGTCGACATCTGCACCGGCGATCTGTCGTTCGTGGCCGCCAAGAAATACGACCTGGAGGCCTGGGCGCCGGGGTCGGGCGAGTGGCTGGAGGTCTCGTCTTGCTCCAACTTCCGCGACTTCCAGGCGCGGCGGGCGAACATCCGCTATCGCCCCGGCGAGGGACAGCGGACGCAGTTTGTACACACACTGAACGGCTCTGGCCTGGCGCTGCCGCGCACGCTGATCGCGATCATGGAGAACTACCAGCAGGCCGACGGCACCATCGCCGTGCCCGAGGTGGTGCGCCCCTACCTGGGCGGCCAGGCGGCGATCGCAGCGCAGCCGGCGTAGCGGAGCGGGGTCCCCATCGCCCTGCCGCGTCTCCCGATGCCCTGAGAAGGGAAGTACGGACCGTGGGGCGGGGGATGAGGGCCCCTGCTAGCTTGTCGCCCGTTCTTCACGTGAGTACAATTAAGCGTGGATCGGCGCCGGAGAAGACGGGATCCCCAGAGCTGATTTGGGGACCGGGCGGCTCGATGGCCGCGCCGGAGGAACCACCGGTCACAGCGCGGAGAGGTGGCCGAGCGGTTTAAGGCGGCTGTCTTGAAAACAGTTGACCGAAAGGTCCGGGGGTTCGAATCCCTCCCTCTCCGCCGAATCGCACCGGGGAAGGTGCCAGAGTGGTCGAATGGGGTCGCCTGCTAAGCGATTGACCCCACAAAACGGGGTCCCAGGGTTCGAATCCCTGCCTTCCCGCAGCTTGTACGGCCGGATCATCATGATCCGGCCGTTTTTTGTGCCTCGCGCTATGCCTGTCGCACTGACACGGTGAAGCGCCAGGGCCCGGTGTCCAACTCGCGGCGGCCGGAGCGCGGCCAGGTCCAGCGCATCTCGGTCACGGTCAGTTCGAGCTGCCGCGCGCTGGGATCGAGCGCCGGGGCGAAGACGCAGGCGAAGCGGCCGCGGCTGTCACCCTGGGGCCACCAACGATAGGTGGTGCCGAGGTCGTCGCGCGCGGTCATGACCGGCAGCGCGAGGTAGATGTTGTCGTGGCCGATCTCGCCGTACTTGGCGGAGTAGCGCCCGTTGAGGTAGAAGCCCTCGGCGCTGCACTCCAGCGAGAGCAGCGCGATCTCCACGCCCGCGACGGTCTCGTTCAACGCGATCGGGATGACGCGCTCGACCCGCCCCAGCCTGGGCGCCGGCTCATGCGGGATCGGCGGCCGCTCCCAGCCGGCAGGGGCAGCCTGGGGCCGGCTCACCGCAGCCGGCGAGCGATCGAAGAGCGCCTTGACGGCCAGCCGCAGCAGCACGAAGAAGCGCTGCAAGCGATTCGTCGGTACCGTGTCCACGGTCTGCTCCTCTCAGACCCCGGCGCCCGCTGCTGAACCTCAGCCTATTTCGGTATGCGCCATCCCCATCACGCGAGCGTAGATGTCGAGCAGTTGCTGGTAGTTTCGGTCTCCCGTGTAGCGTGCGAGGTAGACCGACCGCGCGGCGTCGCCCAGCCGACACACAAGCTCGGGCTCCGCCTCGGCACGCAGCACGGTCTCGGCCAGGTCGCCGGCGTCGCCCGGTTCGAATAGGAGTCCGGTTCGCCGATCCTCGACGATCTCGGCCGCCGCACCGAGGCGCGAGGCGATCACCGGGACGCCACAGGCGAACGCCTCGACAATACTGACCGGGAAATTCTCGTAGAGCAACGATGGAAAGACCAGCGCGCGCGCCGAACGCATCTGGTTCAGCAGTTGGTCCCGGTCGAGCCGCCCGAGCAGCCGCACCTGCGGGAGGCGAGCAGCCGCTGCACGGACGTCCTCGGCTGCCGGGCCGTCGCCCGCGATGTGCAGCGGCGCCGCGATCCCGCCTCGCTCCCAGGCCGCCAACAGCGTCGGGAGCCCCTTGGTCGGATCCAGGCGCCCCGCGTAGAGGTAATAGCCGCCATCGGCAAGGCGGCCACCGGGATCGGGCTCGACGAAGTTCGGCTTGACGACCAGCTTCGCCGCCGAAACTCCCCCGCGCACAAACTGCCGGCGGGCGAAGTCGCTCAGCGCGATGAAGCAATCCACCTCGCGGCTCCAGGTGCGGCGTGCGCGGTGAACGGCCAGCATGGCCGCGACTACCGCCGTCTGCGCGCGCGACCCGCGGTAGCAGGCGTGCCGGATCCCTGCCAGCGGGAGGTGCCCGACGCAGTCGACACACGGCTGACTGTCCCGGTGGAGCACGCTGCCGGGACAGATCAGGCGGTAGTTGTGCAGCGTTTGTACGACTGGCACGGCTTCGAGGCGCGCCGCATGGTAGACCGCCGGCGAGATCAGGGGGAAGGTATTGTGAACGTGGACCACAGCCGGATGAGTCGAACGGATAAGCTCGCGCAGCGCGCGCGCCGACGTCACCGACCAGATCGTTTGCCCCGCCAGCCGCAGCCGGTTCATGCCGTCGATGCGATCGTTGTCGTCGGTGTAGCTCACCACCTCGTGCCCGCGCCGCCGCAGCAGCTCCGCCTCCGCCGCGAAGACGACATCCTCGCCACCTGACTGCTGATAGCGGTTGTGCACGAGCAGGACCCGCATGGGCCGGACTGCACCTTTCTATCGGGATGATCGGGCGACACGCCGCGCCGGATTGGTCATTCTATCGTGCCTCCCGATTCTACCCTTCGCGGCGGTCTAGCCCCGGTGCGGCGGGGTGATTTCCTCATGGGACTTTGATCCCGGGACCTGACCTGCGTACTCGCGTCGGTTCGACCCGATCGGTCCTATCGGCGGCTTCTCGATGTCCGTACGCTTGGAACAACTGAGCAGGGCAAACCCGTCGCGAGGCGGGGACGCAAAGCTACGGATCTCCCGCGACGGGAGACCGCCGGGCTGCCGGGAGCGAAAACGATCGCACCTCGTCCCCCTTGCCCCGCCTTCGACCCCGAGCCCTTCGTTTTGGGAAAGGCACGCATAGGTGGCGGATCGATCGTTCAAACGGGGCCTTCGTCGCTACAGCCGCCGCGATTTTTTCAAACTGGCGGCCGGCGCGGCGATCGCCGGCCCGTTGGCTGGCGGAGTAGCGTTTCCAGCTAGCGTCGCGGCCAGATCGCGCCGCGGGCGCGTTGGCGGCACGAAGCCAGGGCCGCAATCGACGCCGGTTGCTGCTCCTTCGCCCACGTCCGCGCCGTCGACCACGCAGAGTGACGCGGCTGGCGCGCCAACGTTCAGCGTGCGCGACTACGGCGCCATCGGCAACGGCACCGCGGACGACCGCGCGGCCATTCAGGCGGCGATCAACGCCGCCAGCAAGGTCGCCGGTGTCGTCTACCTGCCGGATGGGACCTACTTCATCGGCGGCGACCTTGCCATTGGCGACCCGGTAAAGATCCAGGGTTCGTCGGCCAGCACCGCGACGATCCTGGCGCGAACGAGCATCGACATGGTCACCGTGAGCAACACCAGCGGCGTCGAGATCGCCTCGCTGGGGTTCACCGGCGCTTATCCCCGTGCGACAGTCGGCTACGGCGTGAGCGCGGCGGCGGTCTCCAACCTCAACATCCACGATTGCGTCTTCAGCAGCATCCCGGACACGGCGGTTAGTTTGAGCAATGTGAATCAGGTGCAGGTCGCCAACTCCGCGTTCAGGACGACGGGATACTCGGGCGTGCGCCTGCAAGACCCGGGCGCGGGGAACCTGAACCAGCACGTGACAATTCAGGGCTGCACCTTCAGTGACATCAACTGCCAGTTGGCCGGGGGGCATGCGGCGGTGCAATGTCACGGCACATCCGCGCCGGTCCAGCTCTTCATCTCGATTAAGAACAACACCGTGGCCGCCCACGGCGTCGGCCTCGGGCTCGACAGTCTGGACAGCAGCCTGGTCGATGGCAATCAGATCGTCGGGAATCAGGTCCGAGGCGAGGGAATCGCCTTCACCGGGGCCAACAACCAGATTACCAACAACCGCGTCAACAACTGCGGGGCGGCCGGCATCCTGCAGTGGGCCATCGCCAATCGTTCCAACGACGGCAATCTGATCAGCGGCAACACCTGCTGGGACAACGCGCAAGGGATCGCCGCCGTCTGCGGCCAGAGCGGCACGCTGCTGCGCAATCTGACCGTGACCAGCAACCGCTGCTACAGCCAATCGCTCCTCCACCCACAGAACTACGGGATTCAGTCCTATAACGACGGTACGAACAACTACAGCTGGAGCGGCGTTCAGATCGCGAACAACGATCTGCGCGGCAATGCCGTCGGGCCGATCAGCCTGGCTCCGCCGGCGATCGCGACGTTGCTGAATAACCTGGCGTGATGCGGGGGTCAGCGAGCGCCGGTCATGCTGGCGGGCGCCGGCAGAGAATCCGCAGCTCGCTGTCAAGCCTCAGCGCTTGCAGCGCGAGCGCCACAAGCATCCGCGGCCGCGAGTGCGGATAGCGGATGCTCCAGTTCAGCCGGCGGTACCCCGCGAATTCAGTCAGCTCCAGCAGCCGCCTGAGTGACGGATCGGTGTAGAAGAACAGGTGATCGGGCTTGCGAGCCTCGCGCCAGTTCTCGCGGCGGACGCGTGCATTGAGCCCACGCGTGTTGAGCGTCGCGAGGTAGAGCCAGCCGCCCGGCTTCAACCGATCGAACATGAGTTTGAGGCTCCGCACTGGATCGTCCATGTGCTCGATCACATCCACCGCCACGGCGCCGTCGAACTGGCCCGTGAGTTCTGCCGACTCCAACGAGCGGTACGTTTCGATCCCCCGGCTCTCGCAAAAGCGGGTGGCGAACGGCTCGACCGCGACTACCGCGGCGCCCGCCTCGCGCAGCGCGAGCGACATCTCGCCGGTCCCGGCGCCGACATCGAGGACACGCTCGCCGGCAAAGTCCGCCCGGCCCAGATCGCCGGCTAGGCGGCGCACGTAAATGCGCGCGTACTCGATCGTCGTGCCGGCCTCGTTGGTGGTGCCGGCGGACACGCGCTGGTCCGCGTATGCCTCCCGATAGTGCCGGTCGAGCTGCGGCGTCGAGGGCTGGGGATTCCTGAAGATCATGCCGCAGCCGGCACAGCGCTCCAGGTTTCGGCCCGGCCAGAAGGCTGACAGTTCGGGTGACTGGCAGATCGGGCAGCTCAGGAACCCCTCGCTGGAGCGCGTGGTTCGCGCCAGGTCAATGGTCATCGGGGAACTGCCTCCGTCTCCGGTTGTAGCTCGGGCGTGTATTCCGTGTGCCGTGAATCCGCGGGCCGGCGAGCGGCGCTCAGCGACACACCCGTGAGGGCGGCGGCCGGCACCATGACGAAGAGATAGGTGATGACGTTGTCGGTGATCATCGTCGCGGAGATCGCCGCCAGGGCCAGCAGCGCCGCGAGGTGGAGTTGGGCGGTTCGCGGATCGACGGACGCGGCCTGCCGCCAACGGCAGTACGCGCCGCGTGCCAAATTCCAGATTCCCAGCATCCAGAGCAGCAGGCCGAGCGGACCGTAATCGTGCAGCAGCCGTAAATAGTCGTTGTGCGGGTGCTCGAGTGGCGGGTAGAGAGCGTAGATCAGCGCGCCGGCCGAGCCGGCGCCCTTGCCGATCCACGGCGATTGGCGGTACGAACGCAGGGTGGCCGACCAGAGGCGCGTGCGTCCCATCCCATTGATCGTCACGCCGCCGACGCTGAACGTCACATCGCCCTGAAAGAAACGTGCTCGCAGCGGTTGCACGAATTCAATCGCACCCAGCAGCAAGATCACCGCCAGCCCCCACAGGACCAGTGGCCGCCCCCAGCGCAACAGCCCACGCGGGCGGACCTGGCACAGCCCGACGAGCACCAGCGCCGTCGCGAGGGCAGTGCGGGACAGGCTGACGGCGATGAGGCCGATCAGCAGCACGGCTGGAAGCCAGGCGACCCGCTGGCCGGACCTCCAGCGTGCCAGGTGCCAGGAGAGGCCGACCAGCGCCAGCAGGGCGAAGCCACGCGCGCCGATCCCGGCCCATTGGCCGCTGGCGTGTGTTAGCTCCTCGGCCACAAATACCACTGCCGCGGCCCACATCGCCCAGCTAATCGCGGTGCCGAGTGCGTGACCAATCCCGGCGTTGCCGGCCTCGGCGTTGGCGCTCACCACGATCACCGACAGGAACGCGAGCATGACGATCAGATTTTGCAGGCCGTCGACGGTGGGACGGTTGATCAAGCTCGTGACGGCCGCCCAGGCCATGAACGCATAGAGCGGCCAGAGCGTGCCCACGTAGCGTGCGCGGCCGATCCCGCCGAGTAGGAGCGTGACCCCGGCAGCACCGGCCATTCCGATCGAGAGGACGGCGAGGCCCGAGAACGGACCGAGCGGCACGTCGCGATAGACCGAGGCCGCCCCGACGAAACCAACCAATGCGAGCATCAGGCTGGCGGAGTTCAGGTGGCCGCGCTGCGACACCAGCACGACCACGGCCACCAGTAGTGTCACCGCGACGGCCAGTAGCAGTTGCACGGGGACGAGCGCGACGGACCACAGCGCGCCGGTCACGGCCGAGCCGGCGAGCGCCACGGCCGCCACCAGCCAGATGGGATTGAGCTCACGCGCCGCTCGTTGCCGCAACATCTCAGTTCCTTAAGAGTCCGATCGGTAAACCGGAGTCACGCCTCAGCGCTCCGCGTCGAGGGGCCACTGTCGCCTTCGTCGATCGTCGCACCGGGTCGTCATGAGATAGGCGGCGCCGCAGGCGAGGCAGATGATCGTCGTCGTGGCCGCCATACCCAGCACCGCGCCGGATGCTCCCCAGCGCGTCACGAACACCCAGCCGGCCGCGCCGGTGAACAAGGCGCCGTACACGTAGCTGCGGAAAATCTCACGCGTCCGCCGCATCGATCGTAGAGCGGACGAGAACACGACGGTGCCGTAGGTGACGGCGTAGTAGAGCGCGAACAACGGCACGAGCGCGGCCGCACTACGATACTCGCTACCCAGAACGCGGACGAGCAACGGGGTCGCGAATACGCTGACCAACACGCAATATAAGAGCACCAGCGGCGCGGTCCAGGCCACGCTCGCTCGCAACTGACGGTCAGGCGTTTCCGCGCCGTGATGGCGGGCGGTCGCCAGTCGGATAGGCAGTGTGGTCCCCAGGTAGGCGATGATGACGGTGAGCGGTCCGAGCAGCACCAGGACGGCACGCATGGTTCCCGCCGCCTCGCGCCCGCTGAGTAGTGCCGCGAGATAGATATACGACTGGCTGGCGATCCAGTATCCAATCTGTTCGCCGACCTGCCATTTGCCCAGGTTCCAGTTCTCGGGAAAGGCCGCGAACCAGGGGAACCGACGCAGGAGACTTCCTTTGACCTGCGCGATACCGAGGACGGCGGCGGCGGTCGACGAGGCGGCGATGCCGAGCATCACCGTCACCGGCGACAGCAGACCGGCGCGCCAGAGGACCGCGACAAGCGCCAGTTGCCCGCCGTAGCTCACCAGATCGTTGCCCAATGCCGCGGCGAACCGGGACTCGGTGTAGAGGACACGCCGCACAAACTCCTGTGTTTGCCAGGCGACGACGGCCAGCGCGAGCGCCGCGGCGAACGCCAGCGAGATCGGCGCCAGGTGCGAGAGGATCAGCCCGGCGCCGAGCACCAGCGCGCCCAGAGTGGCACCCAGGAGGAGCTGGCCCACGAGGACTGACGAGGTGTAGACGCGGTATTCATCTGTTTTCAGTCCCGGTCCGATGACGTTGTGCGGCTGCGTCACCAGCGCGGCTTGCACGCTGTTGGCCAGCAACAGCGTGACGTAGCCAACGGCGAACGTGCCGAAAGTGGCGGAGCTGAACGCGCGCGCGAGCAGCACCGTGAAGAGGAAGTTGAAGCCGGAGATCAGCGCCTGATCGGTTAGCGCGAACGATCCGCTCAGCCGGTTTCGGGCTTCTCCGTGCCTCCGCTGTCTCCATATCGTCAGCCGTTGCGCCGTCAGCATTCGCGTCTCAGATCCCCACGAGGGTGCGGCGTCGAGCGGCAGCCACGACTGGAGTTGGGATTCTGGCGCTCGCACGGAACGTGAACTGGTATTGCGCCGGCTCGGTGAGCCGGCTCATCGGACCTGCAACCACATGCTTGAAGGAAAGTCACCGCGCGCTCCCGGCGCGCGCAGTCCCTCGATGCTCGCCTGTGGCTGATAGTCGGGCAGCACCTGCCGTACCTGGGCGGTGCGGTCATAGCTCAACGCCGAGAGGCAGGCTCGCACCTCCAGCTGCGCGTTGTTGACGAGCAAGGCAAGCAGCATGGCGGTCTCCTGCCAACCGAAATAGCTGGAGAGCACGTCTCGCGGGTAGAGGTACGGCAAGTAGACATCGTGAATGTGAACGAAGACACCGGGCACCAGTTTCGGGATGATATTCAGATAGATGTGCGGCACGTCGGAGCCGGTTTTCACCGCATGTGACGAGTCGATGAAGAGGAGATCACCGGCTTGCAGTTGGGAGAAGAGCTCGGCGTCCACCAGTTGCGCCGGCTGCTGGATGCGGCGAATGCCGTGGAGGTGTTTGAGCACGTCGCTGGGGTACGGCTCGATACAGGTAATCTCCGTGGGCGGCGCGGCCTGCTGCTGGTTGAGCGCGGCGGCGTGGAGCATGGCCAGGGTGGAGACGCCGCTGCCGATCTCGATGATGCGTTTGGGCTTGAACGCACGCACGAAGCAATGAAGCACCTGAGATTCGATCGGCCCGAATCCTGGGCCGGCCTGGCTGCGGGTGATCTCCTGGTAGATGCTCAATCCGGCCACTTCGGGGTAGTAAGGCTGACAGGTCGAAGCCAGCCACACCAGTTGTTGTTCGAGGTCCCAGGCTACGCCGGCCAGCGATGCACGCTGCGTCCAGGCGTCGCGGTGTGCCGCCAGCCAGGCATAGTCTGGGATCGGCGTGTAGTAGTGCTTCGGAAGGATGTGCACGCCGAGCCGATCGAACGCCCGGAAGAGTGCGAACGAGGCCGGCTTCAGGAATTTTCGCGTGTTGAGGCGCGCGGCCGAGCGCACGATACCAACCCCTTCAGGACATCCGCAAAGATCAACTCATGTCCGAGGCACCAGTGTAGGTGCTCAGGTATTAGCGTCCGGCGTCGTCGGCCGCGGCTGCCGACACACCATGCGTGGCGGGCAGCGAGCGCGGGACCGGCGTGAGCTGGCTCGCGATCCAGGCGTATGTCTGCCGCAGCCCGTCCTCGAGGGCGATCGACGGCTCCCAGCCAAGCACCGCGCGCAGCCGGCTGTTGTCGCTGTTGCGGCCGCGCACGCCCTGCGGTTGGCTGAGGTCGTGGCGCTTGTGCAGCGTCTTGCCCGCTATGCCGGCTACGATATCGACCAGCTCGTCGATCGTCACCAGCCGGTCAGTCCCAAGATTGAGCGGTTCGTGGTAGTCGGAGCGCATCAGCCGCAGCAACCCTTCGACACAGTCGTCGATGTACATGAAGGAGCGCGTCTGCCGGCCGTCGCCCCAGACCTGAATCGTGTCGCCGTCCCCGGCCAGCGCCACCTTGCGACAGATGGCCGCGGGCGCCTTCTCCCGGCCGCCTACGTAGCTGCCCAGTGGGCCGTAGACGTTGTGGAAGCGGACGACGCGCGTTTCCAGCCCGAAATCCTGGTAGTAGTACTGGCAGAGCTTCTCGCTGAAGAGCTTCTCCCAGCCGTAGCCCTCCTCCGGCGCGGCGGGGTAGGCATCCTCCTCCCGCAGCGCGGTGACGTCGGCCGATTCCTGGCGGTAGGCGGGGTAGATGCAGGCCGAGGAGGAGTAGAGGAAGCGCTCGACTCCGGCCAGCCGGGCGGCCTCCGGCATGTGGCTGTTGATCAGCACGTTGTTGCGCGCGATCCCCGCGTGGTTGGCGCTGATGTAGCCGATGCCGCCCATGTCGGCCGCCAGGTGGTAGACCTCGGCGATGCCCTCGACCGCGGCGCGGCAGCTCTCGGCCTGGCGCAGATCGAGCAGGTGGAACTCGTCGGCCAGCGTCGGCGCGAACTCTGGGTACTTCAGATCGACCCCGCGCACCCAGTAACCGGCCTGATGGAGCGCGCTCACCAGATGGTGACCGATGAAGCCGCCGGCCCCAGTCACCAACACCCGTGTCTGCATCGACGTCCCCCTCCTAGCGGGCAATCACCTGACGCGCGAAGAGCGCCAGGAAGCGCGGATTGTGGATGAGATAGCGGCGCCAGAGCCGCCGCGGCTCGGTCGCCAGACGGAACAACCACTCCAGGCCGAGCGCCTGCACACGGTCCGGCGCGCGGCGCTTATTTCCGGCCAGAAAGTCAAAGGCGGCGCCCACGCCGATCAGCACGGCGTCGAGCTGGCCCCGGTGCGCGGCGATCCAGCGCTCTTGCTTGGGGCAGCCCAAGCCGACAAAGAGGATGCGGCAGCCGGAGGCGCGGATGGCGGCGATCTCCGCCGCAGCTTCTTCCGCGCTCAACAGGTGAAAGGGTGGGCTGTGGCGGTAGGCAACCGGCAGTCCGGGACAGCGAGCGGACAGCCGGGCGATCAACGCGTCGAGCACCGGGGCGGTCGAGCCGTAGAAGCCGACCGGGATGCCGGCGCGGGCCGCGGCCCGGCAGAGCGCCAGGGTCAGATCGGGGCCGTAGACCCGTCGCGCCTGTGGGCAGCCCAGCAGCCGCAGCCCCCAGACGAGCGGCATGCCGTCCGAGGTCACCAGGTCGGCGCCATTGACAAGCTGCTGGAAGGCGGGATCGTCGTGACCCTCCATCACCATATGGACGGTCGCGACGCAGACGCTGCGCGACTCGCCGGCACGCGCCCAGTTCAGGATCTGCTCGCCGGCGCTCTCGTAGGTCAGCGCGTCGACGCGCATGCCGAGGATGGCGCGGCTCTCATGAACCGGAAGCGGAGGCACGAGCGACGCGCTCAAAACGCGCCGTCCATTCGCAGCACCGCGCGCAGGGTGAGCGCCAGGATCTTCAGGTCGAACCGGAGCGACGCGTGCTCGATGTAGTAGAGGTCATCGGCGGTGTGGTCGCGCATCAGCTTCGAGCCGCGCCCGGTCACCTGCCACCAGCCGGTCATCCCCTGCGGCACGCTGAAGCGCTCGAACTGCCAGGGCTCGTAGTAGCGCGCCACGATCTCCGGTAGCTCTGGACGTGGGCCCACCAGGCTCATCTCGCCGCGCAGGACGTTGATGAGCTGCGGCACTTCATCGAGGCTGGTGCGGCGCATAAACCCGCCGACGCGGGTGACGCGGTAGTCGCCCGGACGCTTGTGCGCGGCCAGGTCGATCACGCTCTCGGCGCCCTGGACCATGCTACGGAATTTGAACATCGTGAACGGGCGGCCGTAGCGGCCGACGCGCTGGCAGACGAAGAATGCCGGACCCGGCGACTCGAGCCGGATCAGCAGCGCGATGACGGCCATCAGAGGCGCCAGGAGCACGAGGCCCAGCGTGGCGACCGCGATATCAAGGGCCCGCTTGCCGAGCGCGTAGGCGTCGTGGCGCGTGGCCGGGAGCGGCTGCAACGCCGCGGCGATCCGGTGCTCCAGCAGCGTGGGATCGACCGTCGCCCCGGCGCGTGCGTGTGGGTGTCGATCCAGCACGATGAGCCTGCCCAAGCCGGTGCGCCTGTTGGTGCGGATCGGCGCGGTCGAACGGCCGGCCCGACGGCCGTCGGATCTCCAGTCGCTCACCTGTCGACGCGAGATCAGCATCCTCATCACCTCTGCGCCCAACAGGGCATGAACCCCACGACCGTGAGCAAACGAGCGCGTACGACCGCCCCAACTTCGGGGACATCCTCGCGGGTCGCGCGTAGCCCAAACTTGACCGGCGGCCCGTCGTGCCGCGATCGTTCCTTGTCCATCTAGGACCATCGCATGAATAACCTGGTACCAGGATACCAGGACTATTTGGTGTGTCAAGGTACGAAAGTACCCCCGATCGTGTGACTTTGAGACAAGACAGCACACGGTGGATTCGGACGAGCGGCAACAACGACCTTTGTACGTTCGCACGCACATCGTCGCCAGGCGGCGGTCGGCCGGCTGGGGGAACGCGCACCCGGCGCGCGGCGCGCGGGGGCATGCGGGCAGCGGCTTCGGGTATCAGGGAGCGACAGCCCGCTCGAAGACGAGGCGCGGGCCTTCGATTGTGAGATCGGATTTGAAACGGGCAATCCAGACGCGAACCAGCGCTACCGTACCGGAGACCCTGGCGCGTGCCTGCCGGTGGTCTGGTGGTTCCGTGGCGATGGGCGTACTATCGCTCGTGCGATAGAGGGTTCAATGCGTGGTCCGGCGGCTCCTTGAATCGTGCTCGGATCAGGGCCCAGTACTGCGGGAGGGTCAGCGGTGGATGTGCA
>DASSHC010000465.1:0-7247 GCA_035693105.1 Thermomicrobiaceae bacterium
GAGAGAATGAGTGGGCCGGCTGGCTCGCGAGTCGCTCCTGCATTACCATCGTGCTGAGAGGAACGGCAGGGCGGCCTGCGGGAGCTCTGTCGTTTGCTGGAATCCAGCCCTCGCCCCTGGATCGCAGGCTTGCGACTGGGGCGGCGACAGCCACGACACGAGGAGGAGAGCCGATGGGCGAGGATGCGAGGACCGTCGATCCGGTCAGCCTGGAGATCTTTCGCAGCGCCCTGACGGCCATCGCCGAGGAGATGGGCGCGGTCCTGACCCGCAGTGGCTACTCGCCCAACATCAAGGAGCGGCGCGACTTCTCCTGCGCCCTCTTCGACCGCCAGGGTCGCATGGTGGCGCAGGCGGCGCACATCCCGGTGCACCTCGGCGCCATGCCCGACTCGGTCGCCGCCGCGCTCACGGAGTTCGCGGAGTTCCAGCCGGGCGACGTGATCGCGCTCAACGACCCCTACTACGGCGGCACCCACCTGCCGGACATCACCCTGATCATGCCGATCTATGTGACAGATGCCGGCGAAGCCCGGCTGGCGGGCTTCGCCGCCAACCGCGCCCACCACGCCGACGTCGGCGGCATGTCGGCCGGTTCGATGCCGGTGGCGACCGAGATCTATCAGGAAGGCGTGATCATCCCCCCGATCAAGCTCTGGGAGCGGGGCGAACCAAACCGCGCCGCGCTCGCGCTGATCCTGCGCAACGTGCGCACGCCCGACGAGCGCCGCGGCGACCTGGCGGCGCAGGTGGCGGCCAACCGCACCGCCGAGCGGCGCCTGCAGGAGGTGGTCGAGCGCTACGGGCTGGCGACGGTCGAGGAGCACATCGAAGCCCTGATCGCCTACGCCGAGCGCATCACGCGGCAGACCATCGCCGGCATCCCCGACGGCCGCTATGAGTTCACCGACTGGATGGACAACGACGGCTTCAGCGACGAGCCGATCCCGATTAAGGCGACGGTCACGGTCACGGGCAGCGACCTGACCGTCGACTTCAGCGGCAGCGCGCCCCAGGTGCGCGGCAGCGTCAACGCGGTGGCGGCGGTGGCCAAGTCGGCCACCTACTACTGCGTGCGCTGCCTGATGCCGGAGGACGCACCGGCCAACCACGGCACGTTTACCCCGGTCACGGTGATCGCGCCGCCCGGCACGGTGGTCAACGCCCTGCCGCCGCGCCCGGTGGCCGGCGGCAACGTCGAGACCTCGCAGCGCATCACCGACGTGGTGCTCGGGGCGCTGGCGCTGGCGCTGCCGGCTGTGATCCCGGCGGCCGGACAGGGCACGATGAACAACGTCACGGCGGGGGGCTGGGATCCGCGCTCCGAGCAGCCCTTCGCCTACTACGAGACGATGGGCGGCGGCATGGGGGCGCGGCCCGGGCTGGACGGCCTCTCGGGCGTCCACGTCCACATGAGCAACACGCTCAACACCCCGGTCGAGGCCTTCGAGTACGCCTACCCGATGCGCATCGTCGCGTACAGCCTGCGCGACGGCTCGGGCGGCCAGGGGAGCGCGACCGGCGGCGATGGGCTGATCCGCACCATCGGCTTCGAGGTGCCGACCGAGGTAACGCTCCTCACCGAGCGGCGCCAGCTCTCGCCCTACGGCCTCCAGGGCGGCGAGCACGGTGAAAAGGGCGAGAACCGGCTGATCCGCGCCGACGGCAGCGACGAAATCCTCCCCGGCAAGATCAGCTTCACCGCCCAGCCGGGCGAACGCCTCTCGATCCGCTCGCCGGGCGGCGGCGGCTGGGGGCCGGCAGCGAAGGAGTAGCGGCCATGCGCATTCGCCACATCGAGCCGATCCCGCTGCGCTACCCGATCCCCGGCGGCGCCTACGGCAGCGCGCGGGGCATGACCCCGGCGCGCGTCACCACGCTGGTGCGGTTGGAGAGCGACGAGGGGCTGGTCGGGCTGGGCGAGGCCGTCGGCCCGCCGCTGGTGGTGGCCGCCCAGGTGCGCGAGCTGGCGCCCCTCTTCGCGGGGCAAGACCCCTTCGACTGGGAGGTGATCTGGTCGCGCGCGCTCAACGGGATGTACCACTGGAGCCGCAGCGGCATCCTGGTCGGCGCGCTCAGCGGCATCGAGATCGCCTGCTGGGACCTGATGGGGAAAGCGGTCGAGCTGCCGGCCGCCAAGCTGCTCGGCGGCTGGAACCGCGATAGCGTGCCGCTCTACGCCTCGACCGGCTACTTCACCGAGCAGCCCGGCGGCTATCGCGCGCTGCTCGAAGCGGTGGCGGCTGAGGGGCACAAGCGGCTCAAGATCAAGATCGGCGACGGGATCGCCAGCGACCTGGAGCGCATCGCGCTGGCGGTCGAGATCGTCGGCCCCGGCGCGGAGTTGATGGTCGATGTCAACGGCAACTACACCGCCGACCTGGCGTTGCGGCTGGCGGCCGAGCTGGACCCGCGCCGCGTCCTCTGGCTGGAGGAGCCGCTGCCGCCCGAGGATCTGGCCGGCTACCAGCGCCTGCGCGACGGCACCAGTATCCCACTGGCGGCGGGCGAAGCCGAGGCGCTGCGCCTCGGTTTCCGCGAGCTGATCAGCCGCCGCCTGCTCGACGTGGTGCAGCCGGACATCACGTCGTGCGGCGGGCTGGGCGAGGCCAAGGCGATCGTGCGCATGGCGCAGAGTTGGAACCTGCGCTTCTCGCCGCACGTCTGGGGCGGGGCGGTGGCGCTCGCGGCCGCGCTGCAGCTCTGCGCCGCGGTCGCGCCCTATCCGCACGTCGCCCGCGAGGCCGCCCCGATCTACCTGGAGTACGACCGCGGCCCCAACGCGCTGCGCGAGGAATTAGCAACCGCGCCGTTCGTGATCGAGGGTGACCGCGTGCGCGTTCCCACCGGCCCTGGTCTCGGAATCGAACTGGATTGGGACGCGGTGGCGCGGTACAGGATCGCGGGGTGAGGTGGCGGAGAGCTCCTACCCGAGGCACCGTAGTACGCGGAGGAGGGCAAGGGTGGACACAGAAGTCTGCCCCTACAGGATAGACGACGTTCCTCTTTCCTGTAGGGGCGGTCCCCCGTGGCCGCCCTGTTCCGACAACGTCAACGTCCCATGACCGCCACCATTCCTCACGCGATCCCCGCGTACTGCTCCGGCCGCCAACAGAGGAGCGCGGCCAGCTGCACGGCAGCGGAATGGTCGAGCGGCGTGAAAGGCTTGCCCTGTTCGCCGCGAATCAGGCCGGTGGCGGCGTCGAACGCGCTCGCCCAGAGCGCTTCGACGTAGGCGCGCAGCGACGGGCGGTAGTCCTCCTCGCCGTCGATCGCCTGGAGCAGCAGCAGGTTGCGGAAGAAGATCGCGTTGAAGGCGACGGGCTGGCCGAGGAAGTTGTGTTCGCCGTAGCGTCGCAGCGCCGTCGCGGCGATCTCGCGGGCGCGGTCGAGGTGCGCCTGGCGGCCGGTGGCGCGGTAGAGCAGCGCATTGGCGCCGAGCATCGTGCCCTGGTTGTAGCTCCACTCGGTTCTGTCGATCTTGCCCTGCAAGTCGATGTGGTCCCAGTAGAGGCCGTCGGGCGCGCGCAAACATCGCTCGACCCAGGTGTAGAGGCGCAGCGCCCAGTCGAGGTACGTGTCGTCGCCGCTGCGCTGGTAGAGGTGGAGCGCCAGCTTGGCGGCGGGCGCGGTCGAGACGGTGTTGCGGTCGCGGTTCCAACCGGCGCGCACCCAGAAGACGCCGCCGGGCGCGGGGTGCGAAGAATCCGTGTCCCAGCCGGAGGCGATCAGGTGGAAGATCGCGGCCGCGCGGTCGAGCCATCCCTGCTCTCCCTGCCGCCCCGCCGCCTCCAGCAGCGCCAGCGCCACCCAGAGGTTGTCGTCGTAGTAGACGTCGCTGCGCTGGCCCAGCGGCGGCATCACCGTCGATTGATAGCCGGGCGGCGCCGGCTCCGGCCGCCAGTAGCGCGCCAGTCCCTCCAGGCGCGCGGCGACATCCTCCTGGTAGTCATGCCCCGCGTCGGGCAGCGCGGCCATGTCGAGCGTGGCTTGCAGGGCCTGCGAGTAGGGCCAGAGGTAGGCGTACGCGTCGTTGCCGGGATAGACGTCGCGCAGCAGCCCCGGCGCGCGGCCGAAGCGCTCCTTCAGCGCGGCGTAGCTCTCGGCGGCTCGCTCCAGATCGCTCGGCGGCATGGCTCGCTCCCAGCTAGGAAGGAACGTCGAGATGGCATGGAGGATGACAGCCCCCATCTCTGTCATCCAGCGCAGTCTGACCGCCGTCATTCGTCCGGTCGCGTAGCCCCGCTGGTGGCGACCCTGGAGCCTGCGGGACGCCTGACGTGCGGGGCTGAAGCCACCGTGCTAGCCTGTGACGAAAGCCTGCTGGTGGCGTTTGCGGAAATAACCTGGCGTAACCCGTCCCGCTCCTAGCCTGTTTATGGTGTTTGCGGAAATAACCCGGCGTACGCCATCTCGCTCCTAGCCTGTTGCAACAGGCTTCGTCTGCTAGCGCTGCGGCTTTAGCCCAGCGCGCCGAGCGGCACGCGGCTACCAGCGGGGCCACCAACGTCCGTTCCAATTCGGTCAAATGATAATGGTTAGACTACTAAGCCCTACCCTCTGTCATCCCGAGGCCGCAGCCGAAGGACCTCCTCTGCCTTACCACAACGCAGATGCTCCACGTTGATGAGGGATCCTTCGCTACGACTCAGGATGACAGAGGGCGGGAAGGATCTCTCCAAATGTTGGAATCGCCGCTAGGGTGCCCGCAACGGGAGATCCTTCGGCTGCGGCGCGTCAGCCGGCGCGTTGCTGCGCCAGCTACAACAATCCCACGAATGCATCCGCCGATTGTTTGACCTCCGCGCTAGTCGGCCTGCAACGGGACGCAGAGGCGCGGCTTCAGCTCGTACTCGTCCATCTCCACCGTCTGGTAGACGTACATCGACCCGTTACCGGTCGAGGCGGCGTTGACGTTCCCCTCGGCGTCCATGGCCACGATGTTCATTACGCCGGCGCGCTCCGCGTACTTGTCCTGCTGGTCGCGCAGATCCTTCATGGCGTTGGATAGCGCCTCGTCGAGGGGCTGGCCGAACTTGAGGTACATCACCACGCTGTGGGCCGAGGCGGCCTTGATCGCCATCTCGCCGCGCCCGGTGCAGGCCGCCGCGCCGTAGCGCGTGTCGGCATAGTTGCCGGCGCCGATGATCGGCGAGTCGCCCAGCCGGCCCGGCCACTTGAAGCCCCAGCCGCTGGTCGAGACGGCGCAGGCGATGTTGCCCTGCAGATCGCGGGCGATGATATTCGTCGTGCCGTAGATCTCCTCGTGCAGCAGCTTGGTCCAGTCGCGCACCGCGCTCATGAAGAGGCCGTACTGGTCCTCGTAGAGGTTGTTGCTCAGCTCCGTGCCCTGCTCCAGCCGCTCGCGCCAGACTTCCTCCGCCTTGTCGGTCAGTAGCTCCGACGGCGCGAAGCCGTGGGTGCGGGCGAAGAGCTCGGCGCCCTCGCCGACCAGCATGACGTGCGGCGTGGTCTCCATCACCATGCGCGCGATGTCGATCGGGTGCGGGTAGTTTTTGACCGCGCCGACCGCGCCGGCATCGAGCGTGCTGCCGTTCATGATGCTGGCGTCCAGTTCCACCTTGCCCAGGATGTTCGGGATGCCGCCGGTGCCGACGCCGGAGTCCTCCAGGTTGTCCTCGACCATGCGCGCCGCCGCGCAGGCGGCATCGACCGCGCTGCCGCCGCCGCGCAGGATCTCGACGGCGGCCTGCATGCCGACGCGCGCGTTGGCGCTCCCCACCACGATTCCCACTCGTCCACGCACTGCCACGTTCCCCCAGTCCTTTCCGGCCTTGCCCGTTCACCCGTTCACGCTGGTCTCACCCGCGGCATTGTAGCCCACGATGGCCGAAACGCCAGCGGGGCGGCCCTCTCAGCCCTCTTGACGGGACGCCGCGCGCATGCACGATAGCGGCACGGATCGGCACAACGTAGCCGGAGAGGAGCGAGCCATGGCCGCGCGCACCCACCATATCCAGGTCGATCAGTCAAAGCCGCTGGCGCAGCAGGCCGAGACCGGGCACAACCGCTGGCACGAAGACATCACCCCGGTCCTCGAAGTCGAACCGGGCGACCGGGTGATCTTCGACACGCGTGACGCCTTCGACGGCCAGCTGAACCCGTCGTCCGGCGACGCCGACATCGGCGCCCTGCGGCTCGGGCCGGTCCACCCGCTGACCGGACCGGTGGCGATCAAGGGCGCCGAACCCGGCGACCTCTTGGAGATCAAGCTGCTGGAGATCGAGTGCGATCCCTGGGACAACTGGGGCTACACCGCCGAGGTGCCGGGCTTCGGTTTCCTGCGCGATGTCTTCCCCGATCCCTACATCGTCCACTGGCATCTGGTCGGCGACTACGCCGAGTCGCCACAGTTGCCCGGCGTGCGCATCCCGCTGGCGCCCTTCCCCGGCATCGCCGGGCTGGCGCCCTCGGCCGAGCTGCGGCGGCGCGCCACCGAGCGCGAGGCCGAGGTGGCGGGGCGCGGCGGGGCGGCGCTGCCGCCCGACGTGCTGGACGCCGTGCCGCCCCACGGGCGCATCGCCGAAGAGGGGCTGCGCACGGTGCCCCCGCGCGAGGTCGGCGGCAACATCGACATCAAGCAGCTGACCCCTGGCGCCAGCCTCTTCCTGCCGGTTTTTACCGAGGGCGGCCTCTTCTCGACCGGCGACGTCCACTTCGCCCAGGGTGACTGTGAGGCCTGCGGCACGGCGATCGAGATGCGCTCGCGCATCCACGTCGAGTTCAAGGTCCACCCCGGCGAGGCGGCGCGGCGCAACATCCGCTCGCCGCAGTTCATGCGCAGCGAGTACTTCACCAGCCCGCTGATGGCCGCGCCGCGCCGCTTCTACGCCACTACCGGCATGTCGTTCCAGCCGGAGGGCGCCAACGAGTCGGAGGACCTGACGCTCTCGGCGCGCAACGCGCTGCTCAGCCTGATCGACTATCTCGGCATGAAGGGCTACTCGCCGCAGCAGGCCTACGCGCTCTGCAGCGTGGCCGCCGACCTACACGTTAGCCAGGTGGTGGACGTGCCGAACTTCATCGTCAGCGCGCTGCTGCCGCTGGATATCTTCGTGTAGGCGGGCCCTCCGACTGCGCTCAGGATGACAGAGCTAATAGGGGGCGGACGACAACGGCTGACGCCCTCGTACGCCCCTCCCTCTCCCGGTCATCCCGAGCGCAGTCGAGGGATCCGTCGTGCCTCATGGCCCATCCTCGTCGGACGCCACTATCCCTCTCTCCAT
>DASSHC010000466.1:0-4646 GCA_035693105.1 Thermomicrobiaceae bacterium
GCGCTCAACATCAACTACGAGCGGCAGCAGATGGCGGTCGACGGCAAGGTGATCCACGAGGGCGACTTCATCACGCTCGACGGCGCCACCGGCGAGGTGATGCTGGGCGAGATCCCGACCATCCCGCCCCAGGTGGGCGGCAAGATCGAGACGCTCCTCGGCTGGGCCGACCAGATTCGCCGCCTGGGCGTGCGCGCCAACGCCGACACGCCGGAGGACGCGGCGAAAGCGCGCGAGCTGGGCGCCGACGGTGTCGGACTCTGCCGCACCGAGCACATGTTCTTCTCCGGCGATCGCATCCTGGCGGTGCGCCAGATGATCCTGGCCGACAACGCGCAGGATCGCCGCGCCGCGCTGGACCGGCTGGAGCCGATGCAGCGCGAGGACTTCGCCGGCATCTTCAAGGCGATGGGCGGCCAGCCGGTCACCATCCGCACCCTCGATCCGCCGCTGCACGAGTTCCTGCCCCACACGCGCGAGGAGATGAACGAGCTGGCCCGCGATATCGACGTCGACGTCGAGACGATCCGGGTGAAGACGGCCTCCCTGCGCGAGGCGAACCCGATGCTTGGCCACCGGGGCTGCCGCCTGGGCATCACCGCGCCGGAGATCACCGAGATGCAGGCGCGCGCCATCTTCGGCGCCGCGCTCGACTGTACCGCCGAGGGGATCGAGGTCGAGCCGGAGATCATGATCCCGCTCATCAGCGACGTGAAGGAGCTGGAGCTGCAGCGGGCGGTAGTCGATCGGGTGGCCGAGGAGATGTTCGCCGAGGCCGGCCGGCGCGTGCCCTACCTGGTCGGCACGATGATCGAGCTGCCACGCGCCGCGCTGACCGCCGACAAGATCGCCGAGCAGGCCGAGTTCTTCAGCTACGGCACCAACGACCTGACCCAGACCGCGCTTGGGCTGAGCCGCGACGACGCCGGCCGCTTCCTGCCGATCTACGTGGCCGAAGGCATCTACCCCTTCGACCCCTTCCAGCGCATCGATGAGGAGGGCGTCGGCGCGCTGATCGAGATCGCCACCGAGCGCGGGCGCCGGGCGCGCCCCGGCATGAAGCTCGGCATCTGCGGCGAGCACGGCGGCGACCCCGCCAGCGTCGACTTCTGCGACCGGGTGGGCCTCGACTACGTCAGTTGCTCGCCCTACCGCGTCCCGATCGCCCGCCTGGCCGCCGCCCACGCCGCCATCGAGCGCCCCGAGGGAGACAAGTAGGGCGGGCCCGCCGCGCCCGGCACAAGGACCCCGTAGTCTTGAAGGGGCAGACCTCCGTGTCTGCCCTCGCGGCCTACCTCCGGACCATGTCGATCGCCGCCCACACCGCCTCATATCCCTGTCGCGTTGTCGTAGGGGAAGCAGGGCAAACACAGGGGTCTGCCCCTACAGGGATCGAGGTAGGCGCACCGCCCTACAACGGCGTGCTACACAGCACCGTGATCAGCCGCAGCACGCGGTAGGTGCTCGGCATGTCCTTGCGCGTGAAGCCGATGGTGCGCCCGTCGATCCGCTCCACCTCGTCGATCATCTCGGCCAGGTCGGCCAGCACCGGGCGGGCCAGCTCGACTTCGGTCTCGACCGGGGTGCGCACCTTGAAGGGCGGCACCGTGGGGCGCTCGCGCGTCGCCAGCGCGGCGGCGTCGCGCAGGTAGCGCCGCGCCACCTCGGGGTGCAGACTCTCCGACGAGAGGTGGGCGTAGCTCTCCTTGACCGGCACGGTGATCACCTGCTCGCCCAGCAGCTCGCGCGCCTCCTGCTCGACCGATTGATCCCCCGCCACCAGCAGTACCGGCACGTCGTGCGCGCCGGCCATGGCCGCGTTCAGCCCCAGCTCGCCCAGCGGCTGGCCATTGACTCGCACGTCGAGGATCGTGCCGGTGAAGGTGTGGCTGAGGACCGACTGGCCACTGCCGGCCCGCCCGTGCACGCCGACGAACATGGCGGCGTCGTAGCCGTGGTCGATGCCGTGCATCATGCCGAAGAGGCGCGGCTTGCCGCGGCTGAGCGTGGCGCGCTCGTCCAGCTCCTCGGGGATGATGTTGCGGTAGGGGCCGTGGACGTCGGCCACCGTCACACGCGCCTCGGGGTCGGCGTCGAAGATGCCGGCCACCACCGCGCTCGCCTCGGCCGTCATCAACCGGCGGGCACGCTCGTACTCCGGGTTGCCCCGCGCGCCCTCCTCGCTATGAACGACCCCGGCGATCCCCTCGATATCCACCGTCACGAAGACGCGCATGGCTTACTCCGTTCTACCCATCACTGCCGCATCTTGGGATCGATCGCGTCTCGCAGCCCGTCGCCGAACAGATTCAGGGCCAGCACGATCAGCAGAATCGCCACCCCCGGAAAGATCGCCACCCAGGGCGCGTTCTGGATGAACTGGCGCCCGTCGCTCAGCATCGCGCCCCACTCCGGCGAGGGCGGCCGGATGCCCAGCCCCAGGAAGCTCAGGCTGGCCGCCGTCAGGATGGCCGTGCCCAACCGCAGCGTGGCGATCACGATCACCGGCGCCACCGCGTTCGGCAGCAGGTGGACGAACATCAGGCGCCGGTCGCCGACCCCCACCGCGTGGGCGGCCAGCACGAAATCTGACTCTTTGAGCGCGATGATCGAGCCGCGCAAGACGCGCGCGAAGACCGGGATCGAGAAGATGCCGATGGCGATGATCACGTTGACGGTGCCGACGCCCAGCACGGCCACGATGGTGATCGCCAGCAGCAGGCCGGGGAAGGCGAGCTGGATGTCGAGCAGGCGCATGAAGATGCCGTCGACCCAGCCGCCATAGAAACCGGACAGGATGCCGATGATCACACCGATCAGCACGCCGAGGCCGGTGCCGACGAAGCCGACGGTCAGCGAGATGCGCCCGCCGTAGATGATGCGGCTGAGGATGTCGCGGCCGAAGTTGTCGGTGCCCATGGGATGCGACAGCGAGGGACCCTCCAGCAGGTGATCGTAGTCCTGGGCTACCGGGTTGTAGGGGGCGACCAGCGGCGCGGCGGCCGCGATCAGGATGATCAGGATCACCAGCGCGCCGCCGGCCAGCGCGAAGCGGTTGCTCAAGAGCGTCTGCCAGGCGTCGCGCCAGAGGCTGCGCGGCCTGGGCGCCAGCAGCTCACCGATCGGTTGTTGCTGGGTCGCGCGCGCCGTCTCAGCCATCAGCCCGCCCGCCCTTCGTAGCGCCGCGGCGACGTCCCATGCGCCCGGCTCACGAGTAGGTGATCCGAGGGTCGAACTGCGCGTAGAGCACGTCGACCAGCAGATTGACCAGTACGAACTCGACGGTAAAGAGGAGCAGCGCCCCCTGCACGATCGGGAAGTCGCGGTTGTTGATCGAGTTGATCATCAGGAGGCCCACGCCGGGGTAGGCGAAGACCGTCTCGGAGATGATCGCGCCGGAGAGCAGCCCGCCGAACTCCAGCCCGAGGATGGTGATAATCGGGATCAGCGCGTTCTTCAGCGCGTGGGTCAGTATGACGCCGTGCTCGGCCATCCCCTTGGCGCGAGCCGTCCGGATGTAGTCCTCGTTGAGCACCTCCAGCATCGAGGAGCGCGTGACCCGCGCGATGATCGCCGAGGCACCGGCCCCCAGCGTCAGCGCCGGCAGGATCAAGTGGCTGATGCCGCCCTTGCCGAAGGCGGGCAGCCAGCCGAGCTTGACCGCGAAGAGCAGGAGGAGCATCAGGCCCAGCCAGAAGGAGGGCGTGGACACGCCGAGCAGGGCGAAGATCATGCTGCCGCGGTCGATCAGCGAGTTGTGGCGTATAGCCGACAGCACCCCCGAGCCGAGGCCGATGATGATCGAGACGACCATGCTGGCGAGCGTCAGCCAGAGCGTGTTGGGGAAGCGCGCCCAGATCTCGGTCGTCACCGGGACGCGCGAGACGGTCGAGCGGCCGAAGTCGCCGTGGACGACCCGGTTGGCCCAGTAGACGTACTGCACGGGCAGCGGCTTATCCAGGCCCCACTGGTGACGCAGACGGGCGACCTCGTCGCCCGTCGCCTCCGGCCCCAGTGCCTGGCGCGCCGGGTCGCCAGGCACCATGCGCATCATCACGAAGATAATGATCGAGACACCGATCAGGACCGGGATCGTCACCATGAGGCGCCGGATTACGTAGCGCAACATGTTGCGATCTCCTCAGGCCAGGCGGGAGCCACCTACTTCTTGTAGGCCGCGCTCCGCATATAGACGATGCCGTCCGGCTGCACGACGACGCCGATGGCGTCCTGCAGATTGGCCGCGAAGTAGGTCGGCGCGTAGAGCCAAATATTGGGCGCGTCGTCCCAGATCGTCTCCTGCGCCTTGGCGTACGCCTCCTTGCGCTGGTTCTCATCGGTCAGTTGCAGGCCCTGCTGGATGTCCTGCTCGACCGACGTGTTGGTGTAGAACGAGGTGTCGCTGCCGGCCGGCGGCCACTCATCCTTGGTGTAGAGCGGGCGCAAGCCCCAGTCGGCGTCGCCGGTCGAGGGCGACCAGTTGGAGACGAGCATCTGGATGTTGGACTGATCGACCGGCTTGGCCGTTTCGGCAGTGAGCGCGGCCGACTCCATCTGCACGACCTCGATGTCGACGCCGATCTGCTTGAGCTGCCCCTGCACCGCCACCGCGCGGTCCTTGCTGGGTGCGGAGGTCCAGAGCGTCG
>DASSHC010000467.1:0-68524 GCA_035693105.1 Thermomicrobiaceae bacterium
CAAACGTCGCGTCGACGATGTACTCGGGCAGGACGGCGATCAGGGCAAGCAGGCCAAGCGCGAGCCCCTGCGACACGTCGAGTTGGAGCACCTCGGCCGCCCAGGAGAGTAGGAAGGCCGCACCGATGATCGCCACACCGAAGATCACCGCCTGGATCGCCGGGGTAGTTATTCCATAGAGTCCAATCTCCAACGCGACGCCTGGTAGCGCGACGGCGGCCGCGATGGCGATGACGATCCAATTGCGCATCAGTCCTCGCTGGTGTTGGACGAAGGCTCACGCCTCCTCGTGGTTCGCGTCGATCTGCACCATCGATGCCAGCCTGCCGCCACCCGCGACGAGCGCACCCGCGCAAGCGACTCGAGCATCAAAACACATCGCCGTATCGGCGCGAACATTGCTGGACGAGACGCCGGCGGCACGGTGACGCTTCGACGGCCGCTGGGGGCCGCGCCGTCTCGTTCACGATCGCCGCCCATTCCCCGTCTGGCACCTTCCGTGCGAGTTTCCAGGTTGGCGGCTCGCGTGCGTCGAAGGGGGCAACGCGCACCCGTCGAGATCGTGTCCATTCGCAAACCCTCGGGCTGGTTGCTTCTCGATCGACCCTGGCCCGTTGGATCGCATGGAGTAGGGAGTCGTCGTGAGCCAGACACCATCTCCAGACTGGAACCCCGTGGATCCCTCGGTTCTGCAGGATCAGCGGCACGCATACGACGAGATGCGCACGCGGTGTCCCGTCGCGTACAGCGATTTCTTGAACTGGTCGCTATTCCGCCACAAGGATGTGGTTAGCGTCGTCGAAGACCCGCAAACCTACAGCAGCGCTTCCCGCCATCTCGCCATTCCCAACGGCATGGACCCGCCGCAGCACACTCGCTATCGCCACGCCCTGGAGCCATTTTTCACGGACGACATGATGGAGACGTTCGAGCCGCGCTGTCGCGCCGTCGCGACAGCTCTGGTGCGGGATCTGCTCGCGCAGGGTGAGACAGACGCCGTCACCGAGTTCGCGGAGCCATTCACGCTTAAGTCCCTGTGTCTCTTTCTTGGCTGGCCAATCCAACAATGGGAGCGTCTACTTGGCTGGACCCACGGCAATCAGCAAGCTGCCTTCCTTCGCGATCGAGTGATCGCACGAGCTCTCGCGCGGATCTTCACGGCCTTCGTCCACGAGGAACTCGAACACCACCGCGAGGCGGGCGCGACTGCGCCGCATGACGTCACCAGTAGCCTGATGGCGACAACCGTAGATGGGAAGCAGCTAACGGACGAGCAGATCGTGAGCGTCGTGCGGAACTGGACCGCTGGTCACGGAACCGTCGCGGCCGGATTGGGCATCTTGATACTCCACCTGGCCAAACACCAGGACATCCAGCAGCGCCTGCGCGCGAGCCCAAGCTTGATCGCTGCTGCTGTCGACGAGATTCTGCGCGTCGACGGCCCGCTGGTGGCAAACCACCGCACTACCACGCGGGATGTTGAGATCGACGGGCGGCACATCAGCCAGGGACAACGAATCTCGTTGATGTGGATCGCGGCGGACCGTGATCCACACGCGTTCGACGATCCCGATCGCGTTCGCCTCGACCGCGACGAGAGCGGCAACCTCCTGTTCGGCCAGGGGATCCACGACTGTATGGGCGCTTCGCTGGCCCGGCTTGAGATGCGCGTCGCGCTGGAAGAACTGCTTGCACGAACCCGCAAGATCGAACTGTCCGGAACTGAGCCGCCGAGCCGCGGGACATTCCCGAGCAACGGACTCTTAGTCTTGCCGCTGAGGATCAGCTAACCACGGAAGGTTCGCATCCTACTCGCTACCAGCCTCGGCGCGATCTAAAGCAACGTGCAGAGGCATTGGCCGAGCACTCCGGGTGGGGAGACGCTTGGCCGCGGCTCATTCTTCGACACCCTCAGCATGACCGGGGAGACGGCCCCTTCACACCTGGTCATCCTGAGGCCGCAGCCAAAGGATCTCCTCTGCCTTGCAGCGCCGCTCGTGCACCACGATTCGGAGAGATTCCTTCGACAAGCTCAGGGCAGGCTCTTCGCTGTGGCTCAGGATGACCGGGACAGGGTTCCGCCTGTCCTGTCGTCCGGAGTGTGTCGACGAATCTCCCTGCGGCCAACGATTCCGCGCCCTGCTTTAGCGCGTCCTTCGGTTCAAGAACCACTCGCGAGTAACGGTCCGTGTGCGTCGATGGCCGCGACGGGCAGAGTGCTCGCGCGGCCGTTCCGTCTATGGTGTCATCGCGCACCGGCGACGTGTCCCCGGCGAGTCGCTTCGCGCGGGTGGCGCACTACGATTCGTCGTTCGCTCGCTCCGCATCGCGTGTTTTCGCGCCCGGCCGTGCGTGGCTTCGCCGGCTGCGCTCCGGAAACCAGCGGCTCGGCACGCTGTAGCTGCCAACCCCTCGTTCCATCCGCCGTCGTCGGCCGAATTGTCGCAGGATCCGTTCGCTCGCCAGGCGCACGGCCTTGTCGGCCGTTTCTGCCGATGCGTCCGAGACGAGCTGCGTACCAAGGTGTCCCGAGCGCGCGATGATCCGCGCCGTCACGCGCCGTTGCATCTCGTGCCACTCAAGGTTGAGGTCAACAACCAGTTCGTCCCCGCCTGTCGTCAGCCGTTGGGCGAGCCGGCGGAGATGCCGGTCGATGCGCCGCTCTTCCAACGAGTTCAGCTCGAAGCCGCGCACCTGGAGATTCACCGCCGCGAGGTTGGTCGGCATGCTTGTCGTCCTTTCGAGTCATCACACGCTGTCGCGCTGGCTCAATACCGCGTGAACGCCCCCATACCGCCGTGATTGGCGAGTAACTCGGAAGCAGGGCCTGAAACAACCTCAATTCGACCGGCGAAATTGAGCGCGTCGGTTATTGCTTGTTCCCGTTGGTCCGCGCCCTCTTCTCCATCGCCACTGACAACAAGCTTGTCGACTCGTCCCTCACGCGCGGCGCGAAGCGACTCTTCGGGTCCGAGCACGCCCGATCCGCCCCCTGCGGAGTCAAGCAATTGACGCACGGTAGCCAGCTCGACATCGCGCTCGATCCGCTCCGCCGCTGTCGTGGTCGCGTTCAGGAGATCGGCGTCGCTGGCCTCCATCGAGAGCGGCATGGTGCCGGCCAATCGCGCGTGCAACGGTCGCGGGAGATTGTCACGCAGCATGACGACCGCTTCTTCCGGTCCCGCTAGAAGGAGCCGATCGAAGGGATATTCCCGCATCAGCGTTGACAGACTCTGAGCGACTCGTCGCACATGCCGCACGACATCAGCCTCGTGTCGTCGCTTTTGTCCCGTCTGAGCCATACCACTCCAGGCGATGGTCAGCCCTTGTCGCTGTGGGTGGCGCCCGTCACGAATCCGCGTTGAGCGCGTCCGCCGCGGCCAATCCCCCGGCGCATGCTTGCCGACGACATCGCTTTCGATCTGCTCGCTCGTCTCGATCGCACCCAGGTAGACGGTGTACAGCCGAGCCTGGCGCTTGTCGAGCAAGGCGACCGCAACCCGCTCGTAGTCGTCGAGCAGTGCGACGAGCGGCGTCAGGAGCGGCTCTCGATCCCAGACGACCTCCTGCGTCGGTCGGCGGGGAAACGGCACGGCGAGGAAGATTTCGGGACGCGCCGATACGTAGAGCGCCAGCCCCGGACTGCGGGGTGCGAGCTGATGAAGGAGGAACTGTTCTGCGCGCTCGGCCGCGGCATCGAACCCCTTCACGTCCTCTGGGGTCTCCGCCTCCACTATCGCGCGGACGTCTCTCGCCGCGTCGCGAAAAAAGAGGAGGTAAGCTCGGCCGGGCCGACGCGAAACCGAGGTATCGAGCAGCACCGAGAGCATGCCGTTCTCGGTGACCGGTAGGGCTTCAAGCGTCGCCAACGCATGCGGGAGATCTTGCACGTCGTCGTAGAACTGTTGCTGTTCGATCATATTGTGCCGAGTCCTCTTGTAGAAGGCGAATACAGGGCACCAGCGCACCAGCACACCGGCGCTACAGCCGGCCTCGCTCCACGGCCCTCGCCCGCATCTCGCAGGCCATCGGCGGGGCAGATAGCGCGGCCAGTCCGGGACCATTCCATGTTGCAGCTCCCACCGGTCTTTTTGAGGCCAGGGCCAAAGCAACGTGGAGCGGTCCGGGGCCGTTGTAGCAGGGATCGCCTTTACTATATGGGGAGATCAGGAAGTCGAGGCGCGAGTGGGGCGCTCTCGGCGAGCCGCGTGCCATCCATCGGGTGGACGCGCGCAGCACCGGCCCCGCCCCAGTGTCGCCGGTGTAGAGTCCGGTAGGTCGAGCCGGACTCTACACCGGCCGTGGCTCGTGGGTGGGGATGCTACTGACCGGCGCCGGCCAGCGAGAGGACCGTCTCGCCCACGGCGCAGGGGCAGGCGCCGGCCGGGCAGCGGCCCTCGCGCACATGCGCCTCGAACTCTTCCGGGTAAGCGCGTTTCATCCCCAGCACCGGCATCGGCGCCACCTGGCCCAGACCGCAGAGCGACAATTCGATTACGTGCTTGCTGGAGCCGTCGATCAACTCCAGGTCGGCCGGTCGCGCTCGCCCGTTGCGCATGCGGTCGAGAATCTCCAACAGCGCCGGGGTTCCGAGCCGACAGGGCGTGCATTTGCCGCACGACTCGTAGCGATTGAACTGCATCAGGTAGCGGGCGAAATCGACCGCGCAGACCGATTCGTCGAAGACGACAAAGCCGCCCGAGCCGAGCATACCGCCGGCCTCGGTCATCGAGTCGAAGTCGACCAGCAGGTCGAGTTGATCTTCCTTCAATGGTCCGGCCGAGACGCCGCCGGTTTGCACGCCCTTGAAGGTGTAGCCGTCGGCCATGCCGCCATAGATGCCGAAGATCAGCTCGCGCATCGGCAGCCCCATCTCGACCTCGGCCAACCCGATACGTTTGACCGGTCCCTGGATGGTGACCAGCTTGGTCCCCTTGCTCTTCTCGGTGCCGATGGCGGCGTACCACTCGCCGCCATTGAGCACGATCGCGGGCGCGTTGGCGAAGGTCTCGGTGTTGTTCAGCACCGTCGGCCGGCGCCAGACGCCTTCCTCCACCGAGCGCGGGGGTTTCGTGCGCGGCTGACCGCGCTGGCCCATCACCGAGTACATCAGCGCCGAGCCTTCACCGCAAATGTAGGCTCCGCCGCCGGTGCGCGTGCGCATATGGCAGGCAATGCCGGTGCCGAGCACGTTGTCGCCCAGCAACCCCAGCTCGTAGGCCTGCTGGACCGCGGTGCGGAAGCGTTTGACCGCCAGCACATGCTCGCCGCCGATGTAGTTGTAGCCGTAGGGAGTCTCAAGCGCGTAGCAGGCGAGCATAATCCCCTCCAGCACCAGGTGGGGATTGGTCTCGATCAAGCGGCGGTCCTTGTAAACATTCGGCTCGCCCTCATGGCTGTTGGCGATGACGTACTTCGGCCAGGATGGCGTGCGCCGCCCGCTCTCCCACTTGATCCCCGCCGGAAAGCCCGCGCCGCCGCGCCCGCGCACGTTGGCCGTTTTGACCTCGTTGACCACCGCATCCGGCGTCATCTCGAAGAGTGCTTTGATCCAGGCCCGGTAGCCGCCGCGGGCGATGTACTCTTCGATCGACTCGGGATCGATCACCCCGGCGTTCTCCAGCAGGAGCCGCCGCTGAGGGGCGATGTAGGGGTGGCTGTTGAGTGGCTGGATGCCCTCGTACGGCTCGCTGGCATCGACGCCCAGCGCCTTCTCAGCTTGCACGTCGCCACGGCGCAAGCCGGCGATCAACTCGGGTACACGGTCGGTGGTAATGTTCATGTAGACGATTGGCGGCCGCCCGGGAACCCGGACCTCGACCCACGGCTCGGCCCAGCACCAGCCGGAGCAGCCGACCCGGCGCAGATCGAACGGCACTCCGGCCTGCTCCAGCACCAACCGCAGGTGCTCGATCGTCTCCATCGCCCCCTGCGCGATGCTGCACTCGCTCACCGGTACCTTTACCTGCCAGCGGTCGCTCTGCTCGCGCTCCTGCCAGGCTTCCACGGCCCGATCGGCGTAGGCTTCGAACTCGGCTCGGTTACTCAGCGGCATCGATGTCCTCCAGTGACTCGCCCCGCTCGACCGCTCGCATGGCCGCCTGAAGCTTCTCAGCATTCAGGTGACCGAAATAGTGATGGTGATCGATCTGTACCACCGGTGCCAGGTTACAGACACCCAGGCAACCATTGACGATCTGTACCCCGAACTCACCATCGGAAGTGCGGCCGTCGTCATCCAGGCCAGGCTGTGTGCGGATCGACTGCACCAGCTTATCGGCGCCCATCACAAAACAGGCCGCTCCATAACAGAGGAGCATCGAATGTTTCCCCGGCGGCTCGGTGCGGAAGTCGGCGTAGAAGGTCAGCAACCCGTAGATGCGGTTGATTGTCACGCCCAGGTGATCGGCGATCACCTGGGCGGCTGACGGCGACACCCAGCCGTACAACGACTGTGCCTCCTGGCAGGCGCCGACGATCAGCTCCTGTGCTTCTTGGTAATCGCCGGGTTGGAAGTCTCGTTGCAAGATATCGCGCAGGGGTTGCAGGTCGATCTCGGCATTCGGCTCCGTCGTGTGAACCACGTCGCGCCCTCTCGTCTGAGCGGCTAGACGTGGGCCTACCTCGGCCTCACCAGCCGCACCCGTTCCTCACGGAGTATAGCAAAGCGTTCTCTTGCTACACTTAGGCTTGAGGCCGGTTCGAGCCAATCATGGGGAGCACGCGCGCGTGTGGTGGTGGGATAGCCTGATCGACGACAAAGTCCGCACCGCGCAGCAGGAGGGCCAGTTCGACAACCTGCGGGGTGCGGGCCGGCCGTTCCGCTGGAAAGACGATTCCAACGACGAAGACTGGCTGGGCAATCATCTCTTACATAATGCGGGGGTTCTGCCCGAGTGGCTCCAGCTACGCAAGGAGATCGCCGCTGAGCGGCCCGCCGTGCGTGAGGCGCTCGATACGTACTGGCTCCGGCGTGCTGAGCTGGACCCTCAGGATCACCGTCACGCCGCGCTGCTCGCTCGCCTGGAAGCTGAATACGCCGCCCGCGCACGCGAGATCAACCGCAAGATCGACGAACACAATCTCCGCTGTCCCTCGCTGGCCCACGAGATGCCGCGATTTCCCGAGGATCTGATCCGGCGGCGGCTTCAGCGTGTCTGTCGCTCTTGACTGCAGATGCGCTTGACGCGCTCGACCAGCTCCGGCGGCGCTGAGACATCGCGACAACTTTTACGCACCAGGCGCAGCACATCGGCCTCGAAGGTGAAGCGATCCCGGCAGGGCGGGCAGGCGTCGAGGTGGCGCTGCACCTCCACCAGTTCCTCCGAAGACAGCTCCCGATCGAGATACTCGTAGAGTCGTTTGAGCGCCTCGTCGCATTTAGTCATGTGGCACGTCCCCGACGTAGCTGTCCACCAACGCCCGCTGCAGCCGCCGGCGCGCTCGGTGCAGACGCGACATGACGGTGCCGATCGGGATGTCCATGATCTCCGCGATCTCGCGATAGGCGAAGCCCTCGACGTCGGCCAGGAGCACCACCTGGCGGAACTCAGCGGGCAGCGCTTCCAGCGCCCGCACGACCGACTCGTCGGTGATGCTGGCCAGCACCTCATCCTCCGGACGGCGAGAGGAGGGCTGGATGCCCGAATCGATGAGATGCGCGTACACGTAGTACTCCTCGGTATCGTCGAGCGACGTGCTCTTGGGCTGACGCGACCGGCGACGATACTCGTTGATGAACGCGTTCGTCAGGATTTTGAACAACCAAGCACGCAAGTTTGTGCCCGGCTGGAAACGATCGAGGCCACGGACGGCACGAAGGTACGTCTCCTGCACCAGGTCCTCGGCATCAGCCGGGTTGCGGGTCAACCGGATCGCCGTGCGATACAGCGCGTCGATCTGAGCCAGGGCCTCAGCCTCCAACTCCGCGCGCACCTCCGGCGAGTGTGGTACCAGAGCAGCCACTACCAGCTTCCCCCCTTACCCAGCGCCACATCGCACCAGGTCTCGGACCAATCGCGCGTCTCGCATCGCTAACGGGAACGACGACTGAATAAGGAGAGGAAGTCCCCGTCGAACGCGTCCAGAAACTCGTGCATGTCGAGCACATCGTCCACCGTCACCGCCGACGAGGTGAACTCCGCGACCACCTCCGAGAGCGCTTCGTCGTCCAGATACTCGAGCGCATCGTCGTCGTCGTGATCGCCAACGACGGCGGCGACGAACGCCTGCGCGTCGCAGCACGAGCAGCGAATCGCCAGCACCCAGAGATTGCCGGTACGCCCGACGATGCGGGCGTCATCCAGTTGATACGCGGTTTGGCACTGCGAGCAGTCGCCCAGCACGTCGAGTACTGTTTTTCGGACGTCGATGTTATCAGGCTCCATCATGTCGCGCTTCTAGTTGTCTCGCTTCTTTTCAAAGTCGTCCAGGTCAAGTGAGTTGATGAATTCACGAAAGACGCTGAGATCGCCTGTCGCCTCCTCGCCTTTCACCGATTCGCGCTCCGGCGCCTCCTCTTCGTCGCTCTCGTGCTCCAGGCTGACGCCGGCCCGGTCCATGACCGTCTCCTCGACCAGGATGGGCACCTTGACCCGCACCGCCAGCGCGATCGCGTCACTCGGCCGGCTATCGACCTCGATCTCCTGTCCGTCATGGTCGAGCACGATGCGCGCGTAGAAGACGTCGTTGGAGAGATCCGTCACCAGCACCTGGCGCACCGTGCCCCCCATGTCGGTGATGATGGTGCGCATCAGGTCGTACGGCAGCGGCCGAGCTGATGACATCGACTGCAGCTCCATCGCGATTGCCTCGGCTTCGAACGGGCCAATCCAAATCGGCAGGTGACGATCGCCGCCCACTTCCTTCAGGATGACCACCCGGTGCTGCGTTACCAGACTCACCCGGATGCTCTCTACCACGGTTTCGATCATGGAACGCCCCTTCCTGCAGCAGGCTGGTGCGTATCAACGCGGACCCCGGACACGGCTCGTTCTGGCGGCGTGCGACAAGTCACTTTTCATTCTACTGCCGAACTGCCCGCGCCGCTAGGACATCGACGAAGCCCTACGGCGACGCCGAGTAGTTTGGATCGTGCAAGACGTGCGCCTCGCTTGGCGGCCAGTAGGCGATCCAGGCCTTGCCGATGACCGAGGTGATTGGCACGGGCCCGAAGACGCGCGAGTCGCTGCTGTTGTTGCGGTTGTCGCCGAGCACGAAGATGTAGCCTGCCGGCACATCATATTCGGCCGCGGTACCGCGCCAGGCCGTATCCGAGTTGAGATAGGCCTCGTCGAGGCGCGTGCCATTGACGTAGACCCCCCCGTCATGGACCGTGACATGATCCCCGGGCAGGCCGATGATGCGCTTGATGTACGGCTCGGTGTGCTGCCCCGGCGGATTGAAGATGACGATGTCGCCGCGCTGCGGGGGGTCGAACGGGTACCAGATCAGCTGGCCATCACGGTGCACGCCGGGGAGCCAGTTGATCAGCGAGTTCACGTTCATGTGAAAATAGGCACGCCGGTTGACGACCAGCATCTCGTGGTCGTGAAGATTCGGCAGCATACTGCTGCCGTCCACGCGGTAGTTGAGGATGATGCTGCGCACCGCGATAAAGATGAAAACCGCCAGCAGCAGCGTTTCGACGATCTCCTGAATGCTGGAGCGCTGCTTTTCCGCCGCTTTCGGGGCGTTCTCCGCCTCTCCTGCCGGGGCCGGAACGCTCGTCTCTTGAATGCGCATCAGCGAGGGGGGCCGAGTCAAATCGCCGTCGCCCTGTGGACGTGCGTGACCGTCGGGTCCGATATCAGGCACAGAACCTCCGAGATGTTCTATCGGCCCCCGAACGGGGTCTCGCCCGGATTATACATCCCACGAATGACTCGCCCGGCCGAATGGGACCCAGGTGGGATGGCTGTCCTCCACGGTTTCGCTAGACTGAAGTCAGCCGCCCAGCCGCCTATGGTCCGACGGGAGGACGAGCCTGCGCCTTCGACGGGACGCACCGACAACCGGGACGCCGGCACCCCAGCGTGCGCGCAATGAGGCGCTCCCGTCCGGCACCGTGCTGGAGAGCCGCTACGAGATCCAGCGGGTCATCGGACGCGGTGGCATGAGCACCGTCTACGCCGCGCGTGATCTGCGCTTCGGGCACGTTGAGCGGCTCTGCGCCATCAAGGAGATGACCGACCGCTCGCAAGACTACCAGACGCGGCTCACCCGCCTGGCCAACTTCGAGCGCGAGGCGGCGCTGCTGGCCACGCTCAGTCATACCGCGATCCCCAAGATCTACGACTACTTCACCCAAAGCGGCCTGATCTACCTCGTGCTCGAGTTCATCGACGGCCAGGATCTTGAGCGGGTGGTGTCGCACGCCACGGAGCCGCTGCCCGAGCCGACGGTCATCGACTGGGGATTGCAAATCCTCGACGTGCTGGCGTATCTGCACGAGCATCATCCGGAGCCGATCGTCTTCCGCGACATGAAACCGTCGAACATCATGCTGCGCAGCGACGGCTCGCTCTCGCTGATCGACTTCGGTATCGCCCGCACCTTTCAGCCGCTGCAGCGCGGGACCATGATCGGGACCGAGGGCTACGCGCCGCCCGAGCAGTACCGGGGACTGGCCGAGCCGCGTGGCGACATCTACGCCACCGGCGCCACGTTGCATCATCTGGCGACCGGCTCCGATCCACGCGCCGAGCCCCCCTTCTCGTTCCAGCAGCGCCGCCCGCGCAATCTGCGCCCACAGCTCAGCCAGGAGCTCGAGCAGGCTATCCTCAAAGCGGTCGCCTACGAACCGGCGGACCGCTTCCCCTCGGCCGCGGCGATGCGCCAGGCGCTGATCGATGTCCGCGAGGCAGGAGCGCGGCCGTCGTCGCCTGAACCGAGGGAAGCGCAACCAACTCCGCGGGCCTCGGGGCTCGTGCCGGAGCCGGCGGTCATCGTGATGGCCCCGAGCGAGCAACTCCACACCGACCGGCTGCGCTGGACCGTTCAGACGGCTGACGAGGTGCGCGGCAGTGCCACCATCGCCCAGCGGCAGGCGTATGTCGGCTCCTACGACCAGCACCTGTACGCGCTCGACCTGGCGGAAGGCGGCATCATCTGGCGCTTCCGCGCCAACCGCGGCCTCGTCTCGCGACCGCTCGTCCTCGGCGACCGCCTGATCGTCGGCTCGGAGGATCACACCATCTACGCCCTGGACCGACACCTGGGCCGGCTCAGTTGGTCGTTCCGCACTGCCATGCCGGTGCGCTCGTCGGCCACCGTCTTTCAGGACGCGATCGTGATCGGCTCCGACGACGGGTACTGCTACTGCCTCGACGCCGAGCAGGGACAACTCCTCTGGCGCCTGCGCGCCTGGGGACCGATCCGCTCTTCCCCACTCGTCGCCGACACACGTATCGTCTTCGGCTCCGACGACGGGTCAGTCTATAGCGCATCAGCCATCGATGGCCGCCTGGCCTGGCGCCATCCGCTCGGCCACCCGGTGCTCTCGTCGCCGGCGCTCGGCGAGCAGACGGTCGTCGTCGGCTGCACCGATGGCGCACTCTACGGCCTCGATCTGCTGAGCGGCGTCGTCCGCTGGTCGGTCAAGACCGGCGGACCGATCGTGGCGTCACCACGAGTCGTCGGTGACACGGCTATCGTTGGCTCGGCCGACGGCCGGCTCTACGCCGTTTCCGTGACCGACGGCGAGCGCCAGTGGGAGCAAGCGCTATCGAAGCAGATTACGTCAAGCGCGGCCATCGCTGGCGCGCGCGTCTTCGTCGGCACCGTCGACGGTGATCTCGCATGTGTGGCGCTCGACTCGGGTGAGTTGCTCTGGAGCTACCGTCTTGGCAGTCCGATCGTCGCGTCGCCGGCGATCGCCGACGCGACGGTGGTCGTCGGGACGCTCGACGGCCGCATCGCCGGAATACGCACCTGAGATACGCGGGAGGAAAGGAACGTCGCGTGGCACTGCAGGTCGTCGTCCACATCCACAACGAGGATCCCTTCGTGGCGGAAATGGAGCATCTGCCCGATCCGAAAGACAACTTCGTGGCCATCTCGCGGCCGCGTCGCCGCGATGGCAAGTCGCTCTCCTTCATCACCGATGGGATGACCTCGATGCTCTACCCCTGGTCTCGCATTGCGTTTATCGAGGTCATCGGCGGCGAGCGTGACGGGAACGCCGAGGGGGTGGTGAGCTTTTTCCGGGAGGACAGCCGCGCCCGCTGAGCGGGCTTACTCGCGCTCGCTCGGGCGCCGCGGGGCCGGCCCACGCTCCTCGGGCGCCGGCAATTCGGGCGTCGACGTGATCTCGGCTTCGACGATCTGGGCGGCGGTGCGGGTCGCATCGGCCACGCGATCGAAGGTAACGCCGAGATCAGGCAATCGTGCCACCGCGAAGACAATCAGGACCACCACCAGGATGATGACTGTCTCCCCGAAGTCGATTCCTGCCATATATTCCTCTTTCGCTCAACTGAAAATGGGCGGCCCGCCCTACGGCGTCGCCTTTGCCTCAGGTGTCGCCGGCGCGCCGACCATGAACCAGTCTTCGACGTTGGCGAAGCGACCGCTGGGGTCAACCAGCGGCTCCGCGGTCACCCCGTGCACGCTGCTGGCCACGACGTAGAAAAAGCGCGGATAGTAGAGCACGATTGCCGGTGTTTGGGCGGCGAATTCCCGCTGAAAGTTGGCATAGATCTCCGACCGCTTGTCGCTGCCACTCGTCTCCCGTCCCTGCTCCAGCAGCCGGTCGAGCGTCGTATCGGTCAAACCGGTGAAGTTCAACCCTTCGTCCGCCTGGGATGAGTGCCAGAGCTGGTAGCAATCTGGATCGCCGGTGGGCGACTCCCAGCCGAAAATGGCGGCGGTGAACTGGTGGCCGGTCAACGCCTGCGCCACCTCGTTCGAGGGCACCGGCTGCACCTGTGCCCGGATATTGACCGCCGCTAACTCCCGCGCGATTTCGGTCGCCACCGCTACCCGCTGCGGGTCGTCGCCGTTAACCAGCAGCGGGAAGCTGAGGTCGGACCCGCCCTTGTCGAGCACGCCGTCGCCGTTGGAATCAGTCCAGCCTGCGGCGTCGAGCACCTGCCGTGCCGCGGAGGGATCGTGCGGGGTGGCCTGCGGCGAGAACGCCCAGGATGCGCGCGGGATCGGGCCGTCGCCCGGCGCCGCCTGGTTCGGCAGGATCTGATTCACAATCGACTCCCGGTCGATCGCCAGAGAGATCGCCCGTCGCACGTCGAGGCTGGAAAACGGGAGCGCCCGCAGGTTGAAGAAGAGTGCAGTATAGCCCGACAGAAGCGGCGCATAGGCCGTGACCGTCGTGGGCAGCGCGCCAGGAAGCAGCACCGTGCTGGCCGGCAGCGAGCCCGTGCCCTGAATCCGACTTGAGCGCAGCGCATCGAGCAGCGAATCCGTATCCTGGTAAAAGTGAAAGCTCATCGTGGCGAGGTGCGGCGGCTGCCGGAAGTAGGCGGTGTTCGCGCGCAATGTCAGCGTGTGTGAGCTGCGATCGTACCGTTCGAACTTGAAGGGTCCCGTGCCGACCGGGGACGTGCTGAATGCGCTCTCTTTCAGATCCCGCGCCAGCACGCCCCCAAGGATGTGCTGCGGCAGGATCGGCAAGGCGGCATAGCTGGGGAAGGCCGCGAATGGCTCTCGCAACTGAAAGACGACCGTCGCGTCGTCCGGCGTTACGACGAGGATTCCGCGCCAGAAGCGGGCCAGGGACGCGTCACCGGAAAAATCCGGATCCTGGATCAGTCCGACGGTGAAGCGCACATCCCGCGAGCTGAATGGCTGGCCGTCGTGCCAGCGCGCGTCGTGCCGCAGTTTGAACGTATACGTGCGTCCGTCGTTGGAGGCCGACCATTCGCTGGCGAGATCCGGCGTGACGGTGCCCGAGCCATCGACGCGGGTCAACCCATCGAAGATGACCGCGCCGACATCGCGCTCGCTCTGGCTGGAGGCCAACAGCGGATTCAGCGTGGCCGGCAGCCCGATCTCACCCTCGACGTAGTCGCCGGCGATGCCGCTCGGAGCAACTGGTGCGGTTGGTGTCGCGCCGAGCAGCGCCAGTTGGGGCGTGCCGGCCGGCGCCGTCACCCGCTGGGCCCAAATGAAGCCGACGGCGCCCAGCAGAAGAGCGACCAGCGCCAGCGGCACGAGCAGCCGAAACGGTCGCCTGCGTTGACGCCGGCGAGAGCCGTAGCTCACCGCGCGCTAGAGGAGGAACGACGCGAGGATGGATACGACGACGAAGACGACGGCAACGCCGATGGTGAACTCGTAGAGCGTCTTCTCCAGCCCACGCCGCGTGCGGTAGATCGAGGACGAACTGCCTCCGAACGCGCCGCTGAAGCCCGAGCCTTTGCTCTGCATCAGCACCACGATCATCAGCACCACCGAAACGATGATCATGCCCGTGTACAAGGCGGTCGACATCGAGGAGCCTCCGAAGGCCAGTCGATCGAATACAGTCGCGGCTGAACTATACCACCCGCGTCGAGCCGCTAATCCACCGCGGAACTGGCGATGATCTGAGCGAATTGGTCGGGACGCAGGCTGGCGCCGCCCACCAGCAGTCCGTCGATCTCGACCAGTTGCATGAAGGCGCTGGCGTTGGCCGGATTGACGCTCCCGCCGTACTGGATGCGTACCCGCAGCGCCGCGTGCTCGCCGGCCAGATCGGTGAGCACCGCGCGAATGTGCGCCGCCATCTGGCTGGCATCGTCCGGTGTGGCCGCGTGGCCCGTCCCGATAGCCCAGACCGGCTCGTAGGCGATCACCACGGCATCGGTGTCGAGCTCGGCCGCCGGGATGCCGTTCAGCGCGCTGCGAAGCTGCCGCGTGACCGTTGCCGTCGCCTGCCCGGCCGCGCGCTGCTCCAGGGTCTCCCCGACGCAGAGGATCGGCCGGAGCTGATTGCGCAGTACCGCGCGAAACTTCCCCGCCACCTGCTCGTCGCTCTCGTGTAGGATGTGCCGTCGCTCGCTGTGACCCACGATGACGTAGTGGCAATAGGGAGCCAGCATCTTGGCGGAGACTTCGCCGGTGAACGCGCCTTCGTCCTCAGTGGCGCAATCCTGCGCGCCCAGCATGAAGCCGGCGGCGGCGGCGCGATCGATCAAGGGCACGATCCAGGGGAAGGGCGGGCAGAGCACGCGCTCCGCCGTGTCGGATGGCTGCACCAGCCCCGCCAGATCGCGCACGATGACCTCGGCGGCCTCCAGCGTGGTGTGCATCTTCCAGTTGCCGGCGATGATCGTCTTACGCATCTTCACCCTCGTCTTTGACAGCCAACACCGCGATGCCCGGCAACGCGCGTCCCTCCAGGAACTCGAGCGAAGCGCCGCCGCCGGTCGAGATGTGCGAGATCTGGTCCGCCAGTCCCATCTGTTCGAGTGCCGCGACCGAGTCGCCGCCGCCGACCACCGAGAAGGCGTCCGAGCGCGCCACTGCCTCAGCCACGCCGCGCGTTCCAGCCGCGAAGGCCGGCGTCTCGAAGACGCCCATCGGCCCATTCCAGACGAGCATTCTCGCGCCCCGGATCACCTCGGCAAAGGCGGCCACCGTCGCCGGGCCGATGTCCAGCATTGCTTGCTCCGGCGGAACGCGGTCGACTGGAACCACGCGCGCACCCTCGGATTCATTCGGGCCGGCCGCGACGACGGCATCGAGCGGCAGCTTCAGCGCCACCCCACGCTCGCGCGCGCGCCGCAGCGTGTCGCGCGCCACGTCCAGCTTGTCGGGCTCGCTGAGCGAGCGTCCGATGTCCTGCCCCTCGGCCTGCAGGAAGGTATTGGCCATCCCGCCGCCGATGAGGACCGCGTCGGCCTTGTCCAGCAGATTCTCGACCACGCCGATCTTGTCGGAGACTTTGGCTCCGCCCACGATCAGCACGAAAGGATGTTCCGGGCGGTTGAGCACCCGCGAGAGGACGTCGACCTCGTCCTGCATCAGCAGACCGGCGGCCGACGGGAGATAATTCGTCACGCCGACGGTCGAGGCGTGGGCTCGGTGCGCGGCCCCAAAGGCATCGTCGATGTAGACATCGGCCAGAGCGGCCAGCGCCCGGGCGAAGGCGGGGTCGTTCTGCTCTTCACCCGGCTCGAAACGCAGGTTCTCCAGCAGCAGCACCTGGCGCGGCTCCAGCGCCGCTGCCATCGCTCGCGCGTCGGGACCGACCACGTCGTGGGCGTAGCCCACGGGCTGCCCCAGCAGCTCGCTCAGTCGGCCCGCGATCGGTGCCAGGCGCAGCGAATCCACCACCTGGCCCCGCGGGCGGCCCAGGTGCGAGGCCAGGATGATGCGCGCCCCACGCTCCTGCAGCGTGTGGATCGTCGGCAGCACCGCGCGGATGCGCGTGTCATCCGTAACCTGACTATGCGACAGCGGCACGTTGAAATCGACGCGCACCAGCACGCGCTTGTCGACCACCGGCAGATCCGCCATTGTGCGGAGCTTCATCGCGGCCTTGGCTCCCTTCTTGGTGGACAGTGCGCTCCACTCTGCTAGGCCGTCGCGCACCAACCCGACGCATCCATGGGCGGAGAGTCAGTGGTCGTTCGCGGCTCACGCTCCCCTGTCATCCTGCGGTCGCTGCCGAAGGATCTCCAAGTTTCTCCACGATAGCGGCTACTCTCGTTGAGGAGAGCCGTTGCCGCTGGTCCTCCTGAGGCCGCAGCCGAAGGATCTTCTCTCCCGTGAAGCCTCACTGGCGCTCCACGATCAGGAGAGATCCTTCGCTGCGGCTCAGGATGACAGGGAGAGGTGCTCAGGCTACCCAGGGCGGCTTCGTTTCCCTGTCACGCTGTGGCCGGGGCCGAGCCATCTCGAAGCATCTCAAGGATCCGTACGCACGGCGGAACATGATTGTCCGGCTCGCTAGCCGATACCCTGCTCCGCCATCAAGGCCGCCAGATCAGCGACCCGGCAGGAGTAGCCCCATTCGTTGTCGTACCAGGCCACGATCTTGGCCATGCCATCCTCGAGCACCATGGTCGAGAGGCCGTCCACGATGGCCGAGTGTGAATCGCCCTTGAAGTCCATGGAGACCAGGGGATCCTCGGTGTAGTCGAGGATACCGGCCAATTGGTCTTCGGCGACCTCCTTGAAGACCGCGTTGATCGCGTCGGCGTTGGCCGGCTTCTCCAGCTCGGCGGTGAAATCGATCAGCGAGACCGTCGGCGTCGGTACGCGCAGCGCGAAGCCGTCGAACTTCCCCTTCAGCTCCGGGATCACCAGCGCCACCGCCCGCGCCGCGCCGGTGGTGGTGGGAATGATGTTCAGCCCGGCCGCGCGCGCACGGCGCAGATCCCGGTGCGGCCCGTCGAGCAGCACCTGATCGCCAGTGTACGAGTGAACCGTCGTCATCAGGGCGCGCTTGATACCGAAGTGGTCGAAGACGACCTTGGCTACCGGAGCCAGGCAGTTGGTCGTGCAGGACGCGTTGGAGACGATGGTGTGCTTCTCCGGGTCGTAGGCGTCCTCGTTGACCCCAAGCACGATGGTGATGTCCTCGTTGCGCGCCGGCGCGGTGATGATGACCTTCTTTGCGCCGGCCTCGATGTGCGCTCGCGCCTTGGCGGCGTCGGTGAAGAACCCCGTCGACTCGATCACGAGATCGACTCCGAGATCCTTCCAGGGGAGCTTGCCGGGCTCCCGTTCGGAGAGCATCTTGATCACCTGGCCGTTGACGGTGATCGACGAGTCGTCGACTTCGACGTCGTCATCGTAGATGCCGTAGGTTGAGTCGTACTTGAGCAGATGCGCGGCGGTCTGAGGACTCATGAGGTCGTTGGTCGCCACGATCTCCAGGTCCTCGTCGTACTCCCCGAACATGGCTTTGAAGACCTGGCGCCCGATGCGGCCGAAGCCGTTGATGCCAACTCGTACCGTCATCTGAGACTCTCCTTACTCTGCGTCTGCCGCGTCAGCGGCAGCGCGGCGGTGACGGGCGGCCGGAACTCCTCTGGCGCGCCCGTGTCGGGGATCACTCCGGAGCCGTCCCGCGCCAGGCGCGCCTGCCGTGCGAGCTCCAGCAATTCACTGGCCAGCTTCGCCGGATCGTGACGCAGGGGCTTTTCCGCGCTGATGACATCACGCAGCAGGACACGCACACCCTGGAGGCCGTCGAGGCCGTCGAGCCCCACCGCGTTGACCGACCATTCCGGTTTGATGCGCGCGATCACCGGATCGATGTTGCTGTTGACCAGGGCGTAGTCGATGATCCGCCCGTTGACATGCTGCTGCAGCGCGCGCACGTGATCGATCGCGCCGAAGTTGTCGGTCTCGCCGCGCTGCGTGGCCACATTGCAGACGTAGACCTTGGTCGCGGGAGAGCTACGAATGGCGTGCGCGATGCCGGGGACCAGCAGGTTGGGGAGCACCGAGGTATAGAGGCTCCCCGGCCCCAGCACGATCACGTCGGCGGAGAGGAGCGCGATGATCGCGGGGTCGTAGGCTTGCGGCTCGCAGGGATCGAGGAAGATGCGCTTGATCGTGCCCCGCTCATTGGTGATGTTCGACTCGCCCCGGATCACCCGCCCATCGGCCATCTCACCGCAAACGACGATGTCCTCCAGCGTCGAGGGCAGCACTTTGCCGCGCACCGCCAGCACGCGCGATGACTCGACCACGGCCTGCTCGAAGCTGCCGGAGACGCGCGTCAGCGCGGTGATGAAGAGATTGCCGAAGCTATGGCCATCCAGCGACGAGCCCTCTTCAAAACGGTACTGGAAGAGCTCGCTCATCACCGACTCGTTGTCGGCCAGCGCGACGAGGCAGTTACGAATGTCGCCCGGCGGCGGGATGTTGAACTCGGTGCGCAGCCGCCCCGAGCTGCCCCCGTCATCGCCAACCGTCACGATCGCCGTGATGTCGATGTTGTGCAGCTTGAGCCCGCGCAGCAGCGTCGACAGGCCGGTGCCGCCGCCGACCGCCACCACGCGCAACTCCGGCGCGACCGGGCCGAAGCGGTGCCGCTGGATGATCTCGACCAACCCCTGACCATCGGCTCGCTGCGCCAGAAACGGCGCCAGCAGCGAGCGGCTGAGCTCGTAGAATGCGAAGAACACCCAGGCGGCGCCCAGGATCAGCAGGCCGATCTCGCGATACGGATGCGGAATGAATTGCAAGGTGACTGTCCGGACGATCCCGGTCAGCTGGCTGGGGAAGTGATAGTTGCGATAGAGCCAGGCCAACCCCATGGCCAGCGCCAGGCTGGTCAGCACCAGGCCGGCAAAGAGCATGACGACCCAGCGCTTGATGAACATGCCCGGTCGGAGCCATGTTCGGAGCTTCATTTGTCCCCCTGACGCCCCTCCGACGGCTGTAGCGCGCCCGATTATAGCATCGTCGCGCCCGCGGTCTGCTTGGCTGGGAAACCCAGCCTCTGCTATAATTTCACAGGAACCGACAGCGCCCGGGACAAGGTGGGCTCCGCCCACTTTCTTTTTTGCCCGGATTGCCCGGCGGTGCCCCATCCTGGCAACCCGCGCGGTGCATGAGGCGCCCTGACGGGTCGACAAAGGAGGTCTCCTAGAGCAATGAAGAGCGATTTCTATACCGCGATCGCGATGATCGCACAGGAGCGCGGTATCCCCCGCGAAGCCGTGCTCGCCTCCGTCGAACAGGCACTGGCCACTGTCTACAAAAAGATGTCGGGGATCGAGGGCGAGAACGTCCAGGTTGACCTGGAACCAAGCGCCGGCACCATTCGCATCTACGTCCTGAAGGACGTGGTCCCCGAGGTCGAAGACGACGCCACCCAGCTGACGGTTGCCGAAGCGCGGCAAACCCATCCCGAAGCGGTCATCGGGGATACGGTCCGCTTCGATCGCACGCCGCAGAATTTCGGCCGCATCGCGGCGCAGACGGCCAAGCAGGTCGTCTTGCAGCGCATCCGGGACTACGAGCGCGAGGGTATCTACAGCGAGTACATCGACCGCGTCGGCGAGGTGCTCAACGGCATCGTGCAGCGTGCCGACCCCAAGGCGGTCATCGTCGATCTCGGCAAGGCCGAGGCGGTCATGCCGGCGCGCGAGCAGGTGCCGTCTGAGCGCTACCGGCCCGGCCAGCGCGTTAAGGTCTACCTCCTGGAGGTCAACAAGGACCAGCGCGGTCCGCAGCTCATCGTCTCGCGCACCGCGCCGGCGCTGATCAAGCGGCTCTTCGAACTGGAGGTGCCGGAGATCTACAGCGGCGCGGTCGAGATCATGGCCGTGGCGCGTGAGCCCGGCCTGCGCTCAAAGGTCGCCGTGGCCGCGCGGCAGGAGAAGGTCGATCCGGTCGGCTCCTGCGTCGGCGTGCGCGGCGTGCGCATCCAGAACATCGTCAACGAGCTGTACGGCGAGAAGATCGACGTCATCGAGTGGTCGCCGGACATACCGACCTTCATCTCCAATGCCCTGAGCCCGGCCAAGCCGATCAGTGTCTCGCTCAGCGAGGAGGATAAGGTCGCCCGGGTCATCGTGCCGACCGACCAGATGTCGCTGGCGATCGGCAAGGACGGCCAGAACGCACGGTTGGCCTACAAGCTGACCGGCTGGCGCATCGATATCAAGGATCCCGAAACGCTGCGCAACAGCGGGGACGATTTGCTGGAGCAGGCGCGCGCCGCGTTGGCCGGTGTTTCGACCGATGTCATGGGCTTCGGCCGGCAGCCACGCCTGGTGCGCGGCGACGGCACCATCAGCGTACGCGGCCACGAGTTTGGCCCGCTTTCTCCGGATCTGGTCAGCATGAGCGTTGACGTCGAGATTCAGGACGGCGTGGTCAGCGTGTTCTACGAGCGCGATCTCCGCGCGCGGTTCGACTTCGAGACCGGCCATGAGTTGCCACTGACCGAAGAGGAGAACTCCCGGGTCTAGCAGCTGCGTCCCACCATGGGGTTCGCCGGACCAGGGAGCAGGAGACGATGACCAATGAGCATGGAACGCGGGCTCGGCGCAAGGGGCCACGCCCCAAGCATGTCCCGCTGAGAACCTGTGTCGTCTGCCGACGAAAAGAGGCCAAGCGCGGCTTTGTGCGGATCGTGCGCACGCCGGAAGGCGCCATCACGATCGACTTGAGCGGCAAGGCCAATGGGCGGGGGGCCTACCTCTGTAGCGACCCCGCCTGTTGGCAGCGAGCCGCCGAGAGCACGATGCTCGATCGCGCGCTCAAGACGGAGTTGGGCCATGAGGCTCGGGCAGAGCTCCGCCGCTACGCGCGGGACCATTTCCGCCCGGACGCCAGCAGTCAGGACGCGACCGCCGAGCCCTAAACAAGGAGGAACCCTATGGCCCAACAACGAGGACGAGGCGGTCGCGGTGGACGCGGCAACAGCGGCGGCAAGGGGAACCGCGGGCGCGGTGCCACCGCGACATTTAGCGGCCCCCGGCCAATCTCGACCGAGCCGAGGCGTGCGCCCACCGTCACCGGTCCGGTCGAGCTTGGCTCGGTCCTGACCGTCGGCGAACTGGCCGACGCGCTCGGCATCAGCCCGGTCGACGTGATCAAGACCCTGATGGCCCGCGGCGTCATGGCCAACATCAATCAACAAATCGACTTTGAAACAGCCTCCAGCGTGGCCGAGTCGTTCGGCGTCGAGACCGAGGAGCACGTCCCGGAGATCATCCAGCACGCCAACCAGGAGGTTGAGAAGCGGCTGGGCGAGGTCGCCAGCGATGTCAACGCCGTGACGCGCCCGCCGGTGGTGACCATCATGGGTCACGTCGACCATGGCAAGACCAAGCTGCTCGACGCCATCCGTCAGACCAACGTGGCCGAGGGCGAGGCCGGCGGCATCACCCAGCATATCGGCGCCTATCAGGTGGACATCCAGGGTCGCAAGATCACCTTCCTCGATACGCCTGGTCACGAGGCGTTCACCGCCATGCGCGCCCGCGGGGCGCAGGTGACCGACATCGCCATCCTAGTGGTCGCCGCCGACGACGGCGTGATGCCGCAGACGCGTGAGGCGGTCAACCATGCCCGCGTCGCCAACGTCCCGATCATCGTGGCGATCAACAAGATTGACCTGCCCGCCGCCAACCCCGATCGCGTCAAGCAGCAACTCTCCGACATCGGCGTCATTCCGGAGGATTACGGCGGCGACGTGCCCTTCGTCGAGGTTTCGGCGCGCGAGAAGCTGGGCATCGACGACCTGCTCGAGATGATCCTGCTGGTGGCCGACCTGATGGAACTGAAGGCCAACCCCCGGCAGCAGGCGATCGGCGTGATTATCGAGGCCAAGATCGACCGCAACCGCGGCCCGGTCGCCACCGCGCTGATCCAGTCCGGCACGCTCAATCTGCGCGACTCGGTCGTGGTCGGCTCAACCTACGGCCGCCTACGGGCCATGCAGGACGACCGGGGCCGCCGCGTGCGCCGGGCCGAGCCAGCCGCACCGGTCGAAATTCTCGGCCTGCTGGAAGTTCCGGACGCCGGCGACATTCTGCAGGTGGTCGACGACGAGCGCCTGGCGCGCCAACTTGCCGAAGAGCGGGCGGCCCGACGCCGGGCGGAGAGCTTCAACGAGACGCGCGTTATCAAATTGGATGAGATCTTCAATCAGGTCGAGCATGGCGGCACCGCCGAGCTTCGCATCGTGCTCAAGGGCGACGTGCAGGGCTCGCTGGAGGCGATCCAGGGCGCGCTGGTCAAATTGAACGAGCAGGCCGAATCGGTCGGCATCAAGGTGGTCCACACCGGCACCGGCGCGATCTCCGAGTCCGATGTGATGCTGGCCGTCGCGGCCGGCGCGATCATCCTCGGCTTCAACGTCCGGCCCGACGCGGCCGCCAAACGTGCCGCCGACTCCGCCGGGGTCGACGTGCGCTACTACGACATCATCTATCAGTTGATCGACGACATTAAAGCCGCGATGGTTGGATTGCTGGCACCGGAGACGCGAGAGATCACCGACGGCTACGCCGAGGTGCGTGAGACCTTCCGGCTGCCCACCCGCGAGGTCGTCGCCGGGCTCTACGTCCTCGACGGCAAGGCCGTCCGCAATGACCGCGTACGCGTGCTGCGCAGTGGCACCGTGGTCCATGACGGCGAGGTCTCCTCGCTCAAGCGCTTCAAGGAGGACGCTCGCGAGGTGCAGGCTGGGTATGAATGCGGTCTGGTCGTGGCTGGCTTCACCGATGTGCAGACCGGAGACCAGATCGAGTTCTATCACACCGAGCAGGTGGCTCGAACGTTGTAATCAGCGTTGGGGCGGCGCGCCCGCCCCAACCTACCCCCTCCCCTACGACCGCTTCGCCTGCCGTCGACGAAGGGAGCTGAAACCAATGACCACGCGACGACAGCAGCAGGTCGGCGAGTTCATCCGCGAAGAAGTCAGCGAGATCATGAACCGCGAGCTCAAGGATCCCCGGCTCGGCATGGCCAGCATCACGCGGGTCGAGATGAGCCCGGATTTGCGCTACGCGCGTATCTTCATCTCCGTGCTGGGTACTCCGCAGGAGCAGGAGGAGACGCTAGCGGGGCTCTCCCACGCGGCGGGCTTCATTCGTCACCTGCTCAAGCCACGCATGCGCATCCGGCACGTCCCGGAGTTGGTCTTTCGGGCCGACCATTCAATGGAGCACGCCGCCGAGATGGCGCGCACGCTACGGTCGCTCGATCTGCCGCCCGCGCAAACGGGCGCCAAACCAGGAGAAGAGCGTGAGCCTGAGTAACGTTCCTGACGGCAACGAGGCCGGCGGGCTGACCCGCGAGATGGAGAATGCCTGGCGCGTCATCACCGCCGCGGAGCGCGTGCTGGTCCTGACCCACGCCAACCCGGACGCCGACGCGATCGCTTCCGCTTGTGCGCTCGACGATGCCCTCCGTGCGCGTGGACAGGTAGCTGTGCCGGTCGTTGGCGACGGCGTCCTGCCCGGTGACCTGCGCTTCATCCCCGGCAGCGCGCGGCTGACCGACCCCGCCACGCTCAGGATCCAGGACTTCGACCTGCTCTTGCTGGTGGATTGTGCCGAGCCGCAGCGGCTCGGCCCGCTGTACCAGCAGCACCCGGAGTGGTTCAACGGTGAGCGACCGCTGGTCAACATCGACCACCACGTCACCAACGCGCGCTTCGGTGTGGCCCACATCGTCGATCCCAACGCCGCCGCCAGCTGCGAGGTGCTGACGCTCCTCTTCGAGACCGTTGGCGCGCCGATTGGACCCCAGTTGGCGACCGCGCTCGCCGCTGGCATCTACGGCGACACGCTCGGTCTCCAGACTCCGAGCACCACCAGCCGCACCATGCGCATCGCCGCCGATCTCCTCGATCGGGGCGCCGATACGCTGGCGATCGTGGATAACCTCTTCCGGCTCAAGCCCTTCTCGACTATCAAGCTGTGGGGACAGGTGCTCGATCGGGCCGAGCGCCTGGGCGATTTGATCTGGACCGAGATCACGCCGGCCATGCTGGCCGCCAGCGGCGCGGTGCCCGCCGAGGGAGAGGGCATTGTCAACTTCATCGCCGGCTGCGCCGAGGCGCACCTGGCCGTTCTCTTCTACCTGCGAGAAGATGGCTGGCGCGTCAGCCTGCGCTCGATCACCGACATCGATGTCTCCCAACTGGCCCGGCATTGGGGCGGCGGCGGACACAGCCGCGCCGCCGGCTGCACGCTGACCGGCGGTGTCGAGGTCCGCGATGCGTTCCTGAACGAGCTGGCCGCGATGGTCGCCGCGCTGGTGCACGCTCCGGCGCCCGCGGAGTGATTGGTGCCTTTGCCGCTCCACGGCATTCTGGTCTGCGACAAGCCGCGCGGCCCCTCGTCGCATGATCTGGTAGCGCGCGTTCGCCGCCTGCTCGGCACGCGCCGGGTAGGTCACGCCGGCACGCTCGACCCGGCCGCCGAAGGTGTCTTGCTGATCGCGGTGGGCCGCGCGACCAAGCTCATCGAGAGCCTGCAAGCCGGCCGCAAGGAGTACGCCGCGCGCCTGGTGCTTGGCCAGGTCTCCACCAGCGGCGACCTCGAAGGACCGCTGCTGGCCTCCCCGGAGCACACGGCGCCGGACGCGGCCGAGATTCGCGCCGCGCTCGACAGCTTTCGGGGCGAGATCGAGCAAGTGCCGCCTGCTCACTCTGCCATCAAGGTCGCGGGTCAGCCGCTCTACCGCAGCGCGCGCCGTGGCGAGGTCGTCACGGTCCCCAGCCGACGTGTCACCATCTACGGCCTGAACCTGCTCGATTACCACTACCCCGAGCTGGACATCGTGGTCGAATGCTCCAGCGGCACGTACATTCGCACGCTGGCTAGCGACCTCGGCGCGGCGCTCGGCACCGGTGCCTACCTGCACGCTCTCGTGCGCACCTGTGTAGGTCGATTCGGTCTTGCCGAGGCCTGGACGCTGGACGAGCTGGAGCGCCGGCTCTCGCCCGCGAGCTTCAGTGGCATGGCGCTTCACCCGGACGACGCGCTGCCGGAGCGACAGACGCTGCTGCTCGATTCGGCGCAGACCGGCGCGTGGTATGATGGGCGTCCGGTGCGCCGGACGGGCACGGCCGGGACCGCTGCACGCTGTGGCTCTTTCAACGCCGGCGGTCGCTGGCTGGGCGTGGGCGCGCTCGACTCGACGGCCGACCAGTGGCTGCCGCGGCTGGTCGTGGGGAGTAGCTAGCCCAGAATGCGCGAGAGATCGGCCTCCCACGTAGTAACCATCGGCAATTTCGACGGCGTGCACCTGGGACACCAGTTCCTGCTGCGGCTGGTCATCGATGAGGCTGCCCGTCTCCACTGCGGCAGCGCCGCGATCACCTTCGATCCGCTCCCGCCGGAGCTGCTGCGCCCTGAGGCTGCACCGCCACGCCTGACCACGACAGACGATCGGGTGGCGCTGATCGCGGCCCAGGGAATCGACACCGTACGCCTGATCCCGTTCACCCGCGAGCTCTCGGAACTGAGTCCCGAGGCCTTCGTGCAGACGCTGGCGGCTGAGCTGCAGCCGGTCGAGATCGTCGTCGGCGCCGATTTCCGCTTCGGCCACCGTCGCGCCGGCACGGTCGAAGTCCTGCGCGAGCTGGGCGAGCGCTACGGCTTCCAGGTGCGGGTGCTCGATCGCGTTGGCGATGTCGAGACCGACTTCAGCAGTTCGCGGGTGCGCGTCGCTCTGGCGGCTGGTGCGGTTGAGCAGGCGGCGGCGCTCCTGGGCCGTCCCTATTTCCTGCGCGGCACTGTCATTGTGGGTGAGCAACGCGGCCGCTTGCTGGGCTTCCCGACCGCGAACCTCGACATCGCCGAACGGCTCGCGATTCCTGACGACGGCATCTACGCCGGCCTGGCACGGCTCGACGACGAGCCGCGCCTGATCCCGGCCATGATCTACATCGGCTCGCGCCCGACCTTCGACGGCGACGAGCGGTCCGTGGAGGTCAATCTGCTTGATTTCGAACGGGATATCTACGGCCACCGGCTCGCCGTGGTGTTTGCCGTCCGCATCCGTGGCGACCTCCACTTCGACAGCGTCGACAATCTCATCAAGCAAATGAACCAGGACCGGGCGGAGTCGATCGTAAAGCTGGCCGGGCTGCCCACCTGGTGGCCGGGCGAGCCGCTGGCAGCGATCCTGGGTGTGGTTGAAGGAGCGATTCGTGGTCATGAGTGACCCGACTGCGCGCGAGGCCGCGGTCGACCGGCTGCTGGCGCGCGGCGTCGCCGAGGTCATCGTGCGCGAGGAATTGCGCGCTCGGCTGCTCGGCACGCGCCCGCTACGGGTCAAATTCGGCGTCGACCCCACGCGCCCCGACCTGCACCTCGGCCACTACGTCGTCTTCCGCAAGCTGCGCGAGTTCCAGGCGTTGGGCCACGAGATCGTCATCATCATCGGCGACTGGACCGCCCAGATCGGCGATCCCTCCGGCCGCTCGGCCACCCGCCAGATGCTGACCGCCGACGAGGTGCGAGCCAACGCCCAGACCTACCTCGACCAGCTCTTCAAGGTCATCGACGCCGAGCGCACCGAGATCAACTGGCAGAGCGCCTGGTTCGGCACGTTCACCCTGGCCGACGTCATCGACCTGACCAGCCGCTACACCGTGGCGCGCATGCTGGCGCGCGACGACTTCGCCAAACGCTACGCCGAAGGCGCACCGATCGCGGTCACCGAGTTCCTCTATCCGCTTCTTCAGGGGTACGATTCAGTAGCCGTGCGCGCCGATGTTGAGCTGGGTGGTACCGATCAGACGTTCAACCTGCTGGTCGGGCGCGATATCCAGCGCGAGGTCGGCCAGCAGCCGCAGGACATTCTGACACTGCCGCTCCTGGTCGGCACCGACGGCGCGCAGAAGATGAGCAAGAGTCTGGGCAACTACATCGGCGTCACCGAGCCAGCCGACAGCATGTTCGGCAAGCTCATGTCGATCCCCGACAGCGCCATGCCGGACTACTACCGGCTACTAACTGGGCTGCCGGCCGACGAGATCGAGACCTTGCTGGCGACAGTCGGCGCCGGCACGCTCAACCCACGCGAGGCCAAAGAGCGCCTGGCGACGCTGATCGTGACCGATCTGCACAGTTCCCATGAAGCCGAGCAGGCCCGCGACGAGTTCAACCGCGTGCACAAGCATCATGAGCTGCCGCGCGAGATGCCCGAGATCGCGGTGCCGCGCCAAGTGCGCCTGATCCCGCTGCTGGTGCAAGCCGGGCTGGCCGAGAAGAACAACGAGGCCCGGCGTTATGTCACCCAGGGCGGCGTGCGGATCGACGGCGAACGCATCGAGGACCCCAACGCCGAGATCGTCCTCACGGGGCCAACCGTGCTCCAGGTCGGCCCGCGCCGCTTCGTACGCCTCATGCCTGAGTGAGCGCCCCCGCTATGCTATACTGAATGGTGCGAACGGCCGCTCCGGGGTGTGGCGCAGTTGGTAGCGCACAGCGTTTGGGACGCTGGGGCCGGAGGTTCGAGTCCTCTCACCCCGACTCGCGGGAGTAACTCAGTTGGTAGAGTTCCTGCCTTCCAAGCAGGTTGTCGCGGGTTCGAGTCCCGTCTCCCGCTCCCCATTCCAAGCTCCTCGAAGAGGTGTAAGCATGTCAACGCGCATCCTGTCTCTGGAATTGCCTGAAGAACTGTTGCTCCTGCTGGGATCCGACGAGGTCGCCACAGCCAAGGCCAAAGAGGCACTGGTTCTCGAACTGCTCCGAGAGGCGCGGATCAGTCAGGGGCAAGCTGCTCGGCTGCTCGGTGTTACACGTAGGGATATCCTCGCGCTGGCCGCCCGTTATCACATCTCCTCGGGGCCAGCGACTCCTAACGAGTTGAGCGAGGAACTTGATCGAATGCAACGCGCGCCCCAAGAGCCCTGACGGCATGCCCGCCGTCAGCAATAGCAGCCCCCTCATTCTTTTTGCCAGCATCGGTCGGCTTGATCTCCTTCAAGGTGTGTTCGGCGACATTTATGTTCCGGACGCCGTGTGGCGCGAGGTTGTAACAGACGGTGGCGAAAGGCTCGACGCGGTGCAGGTGGTCGAAGCCCATTGGATCAAACCTCGATCCGTCGCACAAGCCGTGGTTGCACGGGAGCTAGCACAAAGTTTGGGCGATGGCGAAGCAGAGGCCATAGCACTCGCACTCGAGATTGGCGACCAAATTCCGTTGCTACTCGATGACCGAAAAGCTCGAGCGATTGCCCGCCGACTTCAACTGAACATCATAGGGAATTCCGGCCTGCTCGTGCTCGCCAAGAATCGGAGTCTCATCGCACTTGTCAGGCCGATTCTTGACCAGTTGCATGGCGCCGGGCTGTATCTCGATGATGCAGTTCGTGCCCAGTTACTACGCGCCGCCGGAGAGCCAATGAACGAGTCGCGCGAGTAAAGTCGTTCATCCCCCGATCCCTTCGGATGGGAACCAATCTCGATAGGCGCCTTTGAGAGGTTATTCCCGTCTCGCACAGCGCGGGAAGCGTGTTGCATCCCTTGCAGGCCGTGCTCTGAGCGTGTTTCCCGTCCCAACCGCCCGCGCTGCCCCCCCGTGGTGTACCATCTCCGGAAGCGATTCGATCGCAGTGCGAGGAGACCGGCTGATGGGGGATGTGCAGGCGGAGGAGCGGACCGGGGGCGCCGCCGGAGCGACGACGGCGTCCCAGGCTACGACGCCCTCCCAGAGCGGCACCCTCAACCTCAAAGCCATTCTCACCATGGCCTTCGCCCACTTCTCGCACGACCTCTACGGCTCGTTCATCCCCGTGCTGATCCCACCGATCCAAGACAAGCTCGGCATCCCGCTCTCGGTCGTCTCGCTGATGTCTCCCGCGCAGCAGTTCCCCAGCGTCGTGCAGCCAGCCGTGGGCGCGGTCGCCGATCGCGTCGGGCGGCGCTGGTTCGTAGTGCTGGCGCCGTCGGTCGCGGCGGTCTCGGTCTCGCTGGTCGGGCTTGCGCCGCACTTCAGCATCGTGCTCATCTTGCTCCTCACCGCCGGGTTCGCCTCGGCCGCCTTCCACCCGCCGGCGGTCACGCTGGCCGGCGAGTTCGCCGGCGGCAAGACCGGCCAGGCCATGGGCTGGTTCATGGCCGGCGGGCAGCTCGCGCGCACGCTCGGCCCGCTGCTTATCACCGCAGCCATCGCCTGGTTTACCCTTGAAGGTTCCTTCGTAGTGATGATCTTCGGCTTGATGGCGTCGGTCCTCCTCTTCCTCACGCTCGATACACGCGAGGTCGATATCAGGACCAGGTCGAAAGTTCAGGTACCCCTTCGCCCACTGTTGCGCGCCCGCTGGAGCTGGATCACGAGCCTCGTCCTGGTCGGTTTCGCCCGCAGCGTCAGCTCCGTTCCGTTCACGCTCTTCCTGGTCAAGCTGCTGGAGGATCAGGGACACAGCGCCTGGTACGGAGGCTTCTCGCTCTCGGTTCTCTTCGGCGCCGGGGTTTTCGGCGGCTTCCTCGGCGGCACGCTCTCCGATCAGTATGGCCGCCGCAGCATCCTCGCCGTGACGTCGATCATCAGCCCGCCGCTCCTCTACCTCTACCTCTGGCAGGCTGAGCAGCCGGTGCTGGCGATCGCGCTCCTGATCGTCAACGGGATCGTCCTCTCGGCGCTGCGCCCGGTGCAACTCGCCTACATCCACGACATGGTGCCGGAAGCGCCCGGTCCCGCCAACGGGCTGATCCTGGCCTTCCAGTTCGTGGGACAGAGCGTGGCTGCCTTCGCCTTCGGCGCCTTCGCCGACTCCATCGGCCTCGTCAGCGCCTTCTGGTGGGTACCAGGGACGGCGCTTCTGGCTCTGCCGCTCATCGCGCTGCTCCCGGGCCGGGAGCGTATCGCCGAGTTACACCGCACCTAGGTTCGTCCGGCGATCCCGCGCGGCTACGCGTAGAGGGTGGGATCGACCAGCTCCATGCGCGGCGCCGGCACGATCGGGTAGATCGGGGCGATCTTACCGAAGTGCCAACCCTCGCGCTCGGAGCGCCGCTCCAGAGCCGCGAGGTGCTTGCAGACACCCGTGTAGCCGTAGCCCTCGCAGCTGCAGGCCCAGCCCTCCGGCGACTTCTCCAGGTGATAGGTCACGTTCGGGTATGTCTGGCTGCGGCTGGTGTAGTGCCGCTCCGGCCGCCTGACGCGCACGCGCACGCCCCGCTCGTGAGCGCGCGCCCGCGCCTCGATCTCACGCGCCGCCCGCGGCTTTTGAAACGTCATACTCATCATCTCAACTCCTGACTGCCGGGAAGCACGCGAATCGGCTGCTTCCGAATCCCCAATTATACCACATTCGCAACTTATCGTACCCACGCGACCGCTCGCCGCCATCTCGTCGCAGCATCTGTTCCGAGCTGCTCCCTCGATCAGGCAGCACCGAGACTCGCATCAATGGCAGTTACATCGCAATCCGATTCGATTAGGCGAAATAGTCTCGCAGCGCAAACACGATATGCGATAATTCGGGGGTTGCGCGACCTCGGCTTTCACGCGGAGAACCACGAATGTCCTTCCTGGATGAACGGATGAGCCCGGCGGTCCGGCGTGCCTTCTTGATGCTCGCGATCATGTCCGCTGCCTTCGGTATGTCGATGGCCATCCAGGAGAACATCGTCACCAACTACTTCGATCAGGTGCTCGGGTTGCAGGGCCCGCAGTTCGGCTACATCACCGCCATTCGCGAGGTTCCAGGCTTCCTGCTGATCCTGCTCACCGCGGTCTTCTACCGCATGTCGGTGTCGCGCTTGACCTCCATGGCGCTGGTGCTGGTCACGGTTGGCTACTGCCTATTCGGCCTGTCCAACTCCTTCTGGACGGTGGCGCCCTGGGTCGTCATCTCGTCGATGGGCTATCACACCGTGCTGCAGACGCAGTACGCCCTTGGTATGAGCCTGACGCAGCAGAACCGCAGTGGGCGCATCCTGGGGCTGATGTCGGCAGTCAACGCCGGCGGCGGGCTGCTCGCGATGATCCTGGTGCTGGTCACCTTCCACTTCGGCTGGCTCTCGTTCCGTCCAACCTTCGTTATCGCCGGAGCCATCGCCCTGGTCGCCGCGTTCGCGATCTTCCCCTTCCCAACCATGCAGGACGGCGTCGCGACGCCTCATCTGCCGCGGCGCGAGCGCGTCGTGGTGCGCCGCTCCTACCGGCTCTATTACTACCTGTGCCTTCTCGATGGCGCGCGCCAGCAGATCTTCTTCTCATTCGGCCTGTGGGTGTTGGTGCAAGAGTTCGGCATGACCGTGCCGGTGATCAGCGCGCTGCTCTTGTTGGTGCGCTGCTCGGGGATCGTGGTCGGACCCTGGATGGGGCGGCTGATCGACGCGCGCGGCGAGCGCGCCATGCTGGGCATCATCAACGTCGCCTATGTCGCGGCGCTCGGCGGTTACGCCTTCTTCCACAGCGCGATCATCGCGGCGGCCTGCTACGCCATCTACTCACTGATCTTCCCACTCTCCAGCGTCGGCTCGGCCACCTACCTGCGCAAGATCGCCGTCTCCGATGAGGTCGCCCCCTCGCTGGCCATGGGGGTCACGCTGCAGCACGCGGCCGCCATCATCGTGCCGGTCTCGACCGGCTTCATTCTGAACTTCGTGGGCTATCAGGTGCCCTTCCTCATCGCCTGTGGGTTCGCCTGCCTGACAATCCTGCTCACTCGCCGGCTCGATCCCGACACGCAGCGCTCGCCCGGCCGCATCGCCGAGGACGCCCGGCTGGCCACCCTCCAGCCGCAGCCCGAGGCCGCGCCCGCCGTCGGCTAGTACTCGCAGAACAGCCGCTGGAGCCCCTCGCTCTCCATCCCCGCCGAAACGCCAAGCATCGTCAACACCCGTGCTTTTTGCGGGTTGAGATTGTCCGCCACTACGAACCCTTGCCGCCGCAGCGCTGCCCCGGCCAGCACGCGCCCGCTGCCGACTCGCGCTGCCTGCACGACCGGCACCCCTCGCTCCATCGCCGCGATCAAGACGACGCTCTGCTCGCGGCTGGTTCCAGCCGGCGCGAAGCAGGCGAGCACAATGGCTTGCGCCCCTGCCGCCAGCGCGGCCTCGACCGCCGCGCCGTCGGCTCCGGCATAGGCATAGACGATGTCGACTCGCGGCAGCGCCGCCAAACCACGCACGTCAAACTCGGTCTCCGGGTAATGGCGCCGGGTGGAGCGGCGATAGTAGACGACCGCGTCGGGATCGGCGTAGCCGAGCATCCCCAGATCCGGCGTGCGGAACGCCTCCAGGCGGTAGGTCGAGGTCTTGGTCACCTCGCGCGCCGCGTTGATCTCGTCGTTGAGCACCACCAGCACACCCTGCCCGCGTGAGGCCGGGTCGGCTGCTACCCGCACGGCATTGACCAAATTGAGCCGGGCATCGCCGCTCAAGGCCGAGAAAGGACGCTGCGCGCCGGTCACGACCACGGGGATCTCGACCTTCAGCGCCAGGTTGAGGAAGTACGCGGTCTCTTCCAGCGTCGCGGTGCCGTGGGTAACGACCACACCGCTCAGGCCAGGGTTCTCCGCCACGACGCGGTGGATCTGATCGTTCAGCACCAGCCAGTCGCTTGGCGTGACCGCCGTGCTCGCTTTCGTCCAACTGGCGAACGGGATGATCTCCGCGATCGAGGCGAGTTCCTGGACCTGATCGACGAGCTGTGCCGCGTCGAGAACGCCATTGTTGGACCCGTACTCGTAGAGGTCGAGGCTGTCCTTGCCAAGCGACTGGATGGTTCCTCCGGTGCCGATCACCGCCACCCGCGGGCGCGTTCCCTGTGCCATCTCGCTCCCCACCATTACCCTTCAGATCCTTCGATCAGGCGTCATTTGCTAATTCGCCCGCGGGCCGGACGACCGGCACGACGCGGGCGGCCGGCAGCAGGCGTTGGTAGACCTGGAGCAGATTCGCCACCGAATGCTCCCAGGCCAACTCCGTCTCCACACGCCGCCGCCCGGCACATCCCAAGCGCTCGCGTCGCTCCGGATCGTCGATCAGCGCCGCGATCGCCTGGGCGAAGGCACGCTCGTCGTTGCCGGGCACGAAGACCGCCGCGCCTTCCGCCGTGCGCCGGTGCTCGGTGAGGTCGAAGGCGACGATCGGCCTGGCGACAGCCATGTAATCCATCAGTTTCAGCATGGTCGAGCGGTCGTTGTACGAGTTCTGCGGATCGGGATCGACACAGATGTCCGCGCTCGAGAGTAAGCTCGCCAGCCGCGCGTGGTCGTTGATCGGACCGGTGAAGCAGACATGCTGCTCCAGCCGCAGCTCCGCGGTCAGCGCCTTGAGATCGGCAAGCGCGTCGCCTGGCCCGATCAAGACGCAGTAGATGTCGCGCCGCCCCAGGTCGTCGATCAGAATGCGGAGAGCCCGCAGCAGGTAGTCGACCCCGTCTTGCCGCCCCATAACGCCCACGTAACCCAGGATCGTTCCGGCGCGGGCGCGCATATCCGCGTCGGGTGCGACCGGCCGCAGCCGCTTGACGTCCGGCCCGTTGCGCACCACGCTGATGCGCTCGGGCGGCACGTGATCACGCTCGATCTCGACCGCGCGGTACGACTGGTTGGTGGCGATCACCTGGTCGGCCACGCGGCAGGAGGCGTGCTCCAGCAGGCTCAGGAGCCGGAAGATTCGGTCGCTCGCCCGCTCACCGAACAGCGCGCGGTACATGTCCGGCGCCAGGTCGTGATGATCGAAGACGAAGCGCTTGCCGCCGAGCTTGAACAGGGCGCCGATGACGAACATGGTGTCGGGCGGATTGTGAGCGTGCACCACGTCGACTCCGTAGCGCAGCGCCACCCAGAGCGCCAGCGCCAGCGTCGCCAGCGTGGCGTAGCCAAACTCCCAGGCGAAGCCGAGCGCGCCCGAACCGGGGAAGAAGCCGGGGTAGCGCAGCACGCGAACGTCGTCCAGCACCTCGGCGTACGGCTGGCCCTGGCGCGCGTGACAGATGACGGTCACGCGATAGCCCGCCTCGGTCAGCGCCAGCGCCTCACGCCGCACGCGCACGTCGGTGGGATACGGCTGGTTCTCGACCAGCATCAGCACGCGATTGCCCGGCGCGTCACGCATTCGCACCACCTCCCGAGAGCTGGAACACCGCGGACTCGACCCGCGGGCGCGTGCCATCCAGGTACTGCCGCTGCCACAGCTCGACGCCCAGCAGGCCCCAGATCAACTGACCGTGATCGGCGAAGCCGCGCTCGTGCTCGTCGAGGAGAGACGCCACGTACTCCGGCACGAAGAGTCCCCGTTGTCGCAGGACATCCGTCGCCAGGATTTCGCGCACCCAGTCGCGCGCTTCGCCGCGGAACCAGACCGACGTCGGAATGGCAAAGCCCTTCTTGCGCCGCTCGATGATCTCGGGCGGCAAGAGAGGCGCGGCCACCTTCCGCAACAGGTACTTGCGCGTTAGCCGGTGCAGTTTCAGGCTGGGCGGTAGCGCGGCCGCGAACTCCACCAGCTTGTGGTCGAGGAGCGGCACGCGCGCCTCCAGCGACGCCGCCATGCTGGTCTTGTCGCCGCGCGCCAGCAGATCGTCCGGTAGCCAGAGCTTGCTGTCGACGTAGAGCATGCGATTGAGCGGCTCCGAGGCATCCGCGCGTGCGAGCGCGGCGGCAATGACGCGCTCCGGCCCGCCGGCGTCAAGCGAGCTTGCGCACTCGGGAGTCAGCAGCTGCGCGCGCCGCTCGGCATTGAAGAGCGGAAACCAGGAGGAGAAGCGCCGGACTTCGTCGGGTTGTGCCAGCGCGTAGAGGGCCAGCTTCGGTCCCCGCAGGCCCGGCAGGCGCCGCGCGCCGGCCAGAGCCGCACGGCGCACCACGCTTGGCGAGCGCCGCGCCAGTGGCGAGAGCCGCTCGCCGGAGTAGCGCGCGTAGCCGGCGAAGAGTTCGTCGCCACCCTCGCCGGTCAGCACCATCTTGACGTGCTCGGCGGCCAGTCGCGACACCATGAAGTTCGCCACCGCCGCCTCGTCCGCGATTGGCTGGTCGAGGTGCCAGATGACGCGCTCGGCTTGCGTCATGAAATCGCGCGCCGTCAGCGTCACCTCGTGGTGATCGGCGCCGTAGCGACGCGCCACCGCGCGCGCGTAGGGCGCCTCGCTGTACGCGGCGCCTTCGCCTTCGTAGACGACGGCGAAGGTCTTGACCGGCTGCTCCAGGACCTCGCTCATCAGCGCCACGACCGTGCTGGAGTCGAGCCCGCCGCTCAGGAAGGCACCGAAGGGCACGTCGCTCATCAGGTGCATCCGCACCGTCTCGCGCAGCAGCGCCCCTAGCTCCTCAGCGTACTCCGCCTCCCGCCGGGCTGGATGTTGCGGCTGAAACGAGAGATCCCAGTAGCGCTTGAGCCGTACGCCGTCCTCGTCGCAGACGAGGAATTGCCCCGGTTCGAGCGCGCGGATGCCCTGAAACATCGTCTGCGGCGCCGGCACATATTTCAGCGCCAGGAAGTTGCCCAGGGCATCCATGTCGAGGCGACGCTCGACCGCCGGGTGCTCAAGGATCGCCTTGATCTCGGAACCGAAGAGCAGCCGACCGCCAAAATCGGTGTAGTAGAGCGGTTTGATCCCCAGGCGGTCGCGCGCTAGCAAGAGGCGGCGCCGGCGGCTGTCCCAGAGCGCGAAGCCGAACATCCCGCGCAGGCGCTCGACGCACGCCTCGCCGACCTCCTCGTAGAGATGGACGATCACCTCGGTGTCGCTGTTGCTTTGAAAGGCGTGGCCGCGGGCAAGCAGTTCATCCCGCAGCTCGCGGTAGTTGTAGATCTCGCCGTTGAAGACGAGCACTACCGAATCGTCCTCGTTGAACATCGGCTGGTGCCCGCCGGCCAGATCGATGATGCTCAGGCGCCGGAATCCCAGCCCCAGCCCGCCGTCGACAAAGGCGCCGTCGTCATCCGGACCGCGATGCCGCATGGCGTCGGCCATGCGCCGCAGGGTGAAGGGCTCGGCCGGCTGACCATCCCGGTAGTCGTAGATCCCGCAGATGCCGCACATCACTCGCCCCTATCGAGCACGACGCGCGTCGATCGCCGCTCCCGGCGCGCCAGCACGTCGTCGTAGATCGCGCGCACCTGCCCGACGATCACCTCGGGCGCGTAGCGTCGCGCCCGTAGCCGGCCATCGGTCCGTGGCAGCACGGTCAGGATTTCACGCAACTTCATCGCGAACTCATCGGCCGAGAACCCCGCCAGGTAGCACCAGTCCGTCCCGGCGATCACCTCGCGGATGTCGCCCACTTCGGTGGCCACGATCGGGAGGTTGCAGGCCAGCGCCTGCTTGACCACGTTAGGCGAGCCCTCAGAGTACGAGGGGAAGACCAACGCGTCGCAAGCGCTCATGTAGAGGGCAAGCCGCTCCTGGCTCTCACGCCACACGACCAGAAGCTCAACCGACGGATCTTCGGCCGCCAACCGCTCGGCGGCCGCCCGCGCCAGCGCGTAGTTCTTGCGCCCGTTGTCCGGATCGGCGGCGAACAACAGGTATTTCTTGTCGGCTTCCAGACCGAGCTGTCGCCGTGCCTGCTCGCGCGACGTGACCTGGAAGGTGTCGAAGTCGACCTCGTGCGGCACGATGTGAACATTGGTGTTCGGAATCTTGTCGGCCATCTCCTGGCTCTGCACGATGGCGGCATCAGCCAGTCTCGCCAGGAGCTGCCCCGCGGGCACAACGATCGCGTTCGAGCGATCGGGGCGACCATTCCAGCTGAAGGCGCCGGTCAAATCGGCCCCTTCGTAGGTGACGACCAGCGGCAGCTTCCACTGGCAGCGCGCCACCATGCCGCTGTAACTGTAGAAGGCGTGGATCAGATCGTAGCGCTCGCGTAGCAGCCGCTGCTGCAGCTGCACAACGCCCCAGGGGTAGATCAGCTTGCGGAAGCGCCCGTCCATCGCCATGACGTCGATCTCGACTCCCGCACGCCGCAGGCACTCCACCTGAGTGCGCACGAAGGTGCCGAAAACCGGCTTGTCCGGCGTCGGGTAAATGTTCGTCACGACCAGCACTCTCACGCCAACACTCCCTTCACCAGATTCCGCTCGCTGGCGTCCGAGTCCTCAGGCAGTCGCTCACGCAGCACGGCAAAGCGCGGCAGCGCCGGCGCGTCCGCGCCGAGCCGGTAGCCGCGGATCATCCCCTCCAGGAAGAGGAGACGCACCACCAGGCTGTGGAGCGTGCGGTAGGGACTGCGCTTGCGCGCCGCGTCGGCGCCAAGCGCTAGCGCCGCCAGCACCAGCCAGGCCACCAGCGGCCTCGCGTCGCGGCGCGCCGCGCTTGCCACGAGCGCCAAGCCGCTGGCGCCCAGCCCCGCCGCCGCGGGCAGCGCGTAGCCCCGCTCACGCAGATACGTCCAGGTGAGCGGCGTGCCAGCATGAAGACGGACTACCTGTCCCGCTCCAAGATAGAGCCGGCGGCGACGGCGCCCGAAGAGCGATCCGATCCGATCGGTCGGCGCGGTGTAGTGACTGACCATTGGGCGCTCCAGGCGCACCACCCGCCAGCCGCCGCAGCGCAGGCGCAGGCAGAGCTCCGGCTCCTCCTCGGAGTAGAGCGCGGCGTTGAACGAGCCAACGCTGTCCAGGGCCGCGCGGCGATAGAGCGCCGCTCCGCCGCCATGCGTCACGTCGATCACGGCGGCGCCGACCTGCGTTGTCGTGCCGCGCGTCGAGAACGTCACACCCAGCGGCAAATCGACGATCTGACCCGACACCACCGCGATCTCCGGGGCGTGTCGAAGCAGCCCCAGCGCCTCGGTTAGCCAGCCCCGGCGCAGCTCCATGTCGCCGTCGAGGAAGAGCACCACGTCGACCGACAGCCGGCCCATCCCGGCGACGCGCCCGGCGGCCGCGGTTAGCCGTTGCTCGGCGTCGAGGCGGATCACCTCGATCGGGTAGTCGCAAGCGACGGCGGCGGTGCCATCGCGCGAGGCCGAGTCGACTAGCACGATCTCAGTCCCCGGCAGACCGCGCGTCTCCTCCAGTACCGACTCGATCAGCCGGCGAACGTTCCACTCCTGGTCGCGCGCGATCAGCACCACGCCCAGACGCTGGTCGAAATCGCCTCGCTTCAGCACCACGCTTATCCCTTCCAAACCGTCTGGTAGCGCAATCGGGCGCGCGCCGGACTGCCACTCTCGGCAACGGTCAGCCCGGCTAGCCCCACCAGATAAACAGCGGCCGCGGCCAGCAGGGTCACCGGCAGCGAGCCTGGCCGCCCCAGCTGAATCGCGAGCGCCATCGCCAGCGACGCCAACGCCGGTTTCCAGGCGGCACGCGCGAGCAGCCCAAGAGGGAACTCGCTTGCGATCGGCCGGTAATGGAGTATCAGGTCCACGACGCGAACCAGCAGCGCCGCCAGCGCGGCGCCGACGAAACCGAACGCGGGGATCAAGAGCCCGCCCGCAACGATGCTGACCGCCAGGTCGACGGCCACGATCCGCAACGCGACCCGCTCGCGCAGGCTGGCCACCAACACTTGCCCCAGAACGCTGGTCAGCGCACTGGCGATCAGCCCCCAACAAAGGATCTGCAGCGCGGTGGCGGCTGGCGATAATCGGTCGGGGCCGTAGAGCACCCGCACGGCTGGCTCCGCCAGCAGGTACAACCCGGCGGCCATGGGCAGCGCGAGCGCCAATAGCACCTCGATAACCGGCGCGGCCAACCCGCGCAGCTCCCCGCCAGCCAGCCCGAAGCGGCGGCACATCGCCGGCACCACTCCCACCACCAGGCTCTGCAGCACCAGCGAGACCGGCACCAGCAACTGGGTCGCCGCGTTGTAGAAGCCTACGTCGCTCTCGCTGCGGTAGTGCGACAGCAGCACCACGTTCAGGCTGCTGCTGATCGCGATCACGCCGTCGATGCCGAGAAAGGTCAACGTGGCATGCAGCAGGCGCCTGCACAAGCCCAGGTCGAGCGTGAAGCGCGGTCGCACCACAACGCGCGCGACAAAGCCCCACTCCAGCAGCAGGCTCAGCGTCTGCGTGGCCAGCAGCACGAGCGCCAGCGGTTCCAGTCCGCCCCCGCGCGTGATCACCGCGAACGCCAGCGCGATCTTCAGCAGGTTCATTGGGACATTGGCGACTGCGATCAGTCCCATGCGCTCGACACCCTGCAGGACCGCCTCGCAGATGGCCGAGAGCGCGTAGGGCACGAGCCCTAGCGAGAGGAGGACGATGACCTGGGCGGTGTTGGGGGCGTAGCCCATCAGCCGCACGAAGACGGACGCCGCCGCGATGCTGAGGAGCGAGGTCGCCAGCACCACCGCGCTGGCGTTGACCAACGCCACGCCAGCCTGCTCCCGCCGCCGCGCCACCTCACGCATCACCAGCGACTTCAACCCAGCCGTCGCCAGAATTTGGAAGGTGTAGAAGAGCGTCAGCGCCAGCGAGAGCTGCCCGAACTGCTCGGCGCCCAGGCGGCGGGCCACCAGGGTATAGAGCACGAAGGTCGCCGCGCGATTGACCGCGTCGCTGGCCAGCATCGCCCCGGCGTTGTGCGCGATCACCCGCCAGCTGTGCTCCGGCCGAGCTTCCTTGTTTGCGGCATCGCTCTTGTTCCCCTCTCTCAGAATGAGGAGAGGGGTGGGGCGGGAGAGTTCTCGCGTGGGGGACGGCGGCAACGGGGATCCGCCTATGCTAATGACGGCCGGAGCGATTGCGGTAGGGCCGACCTCCCGTGTCTGACCGCTTCGATGCGAGGGAGAGACTCCGGCCAGCGGCACTCCAAGCGGCCGCAGCAGTGGCCGCGCGGCACGCACTCGCGGCCGTCGCGGAACTGGCACCGGAAGTGGAGGCGGCTGAGGCTCGTCCATCGCCGGCAGGCTCACGAGCGCGGTCAGCAGGGCCGCGATGACCCAGAGCTCCTCCACCAGGGTTCGGTCGTTGAAGATATCGAGCGCCATGTGGACCATGTGGCCGACAAGCGACGCCAGCAAGGCCGCGGCGATGATCGCCATCGTGGGGTCCTGGATACGGCTCGCACGCAGCCCGCGCCGCAGGCTCGCCAGCAGGAAGAGGATGAAGCCGGCGAAGGCGACGGCACCGTCCTCGGCCCAGACCAGCAGATATTTGTTGTGGACGGTGTACAGCCAGTCGGCCGACAAGTCGGGCGTCGCGTACTGCTTGAGTATCACCGCGAAATTGTTCGCGCCCACACCGAAGAGGGGATGATCGCGGATTACACGCAGCGCCAGCTTCAGCAGCGGCCAGCGGCCGTCGGCCGCCTGAGCACCCTCGGAGTCGAAGAAACGCGCCGGCAAAGCCCCGTGCACCGTGAGCAGGAGGACGGCGGCGCCGATAACTCCCGTGATCGGGATCACCGGCGAGAGCCAGCCGCGCCGCACCGCGATGGCGGTAAAGACGGCCAGCGAGACGGCCAGCGCCAACATCCCACCGCGTGACTGGGTCAGGAGCAGCGACAGCAGTCCAAGCCCGCACGCGGAACAACCCAGCAGCCGCCACAATTTCGACCGACCGCGCCAGGCCAGGGCCAGCGCGGGCACCAGCAATAGCTCGAAGTAGGCCGCGGCGCCGTTCGGGCCGCCGATCGTACCCCCATAACGCGGCGAGACTACCTTCCCGTTGATGCTGCTGTCGGTGCGTGTCTTGATGCCGAGGAAATGCAGATCGTGATGCAGCGCGAAGGTGGCCAGGATGACGATGCTCTCCAGCAGCACGCCGGCCAACAGCACGCCGACGACGAACTCGACATCGGCGCGCGTGCGGACGGTGCTGACCAGGTAGATGAAGAGCAGCAGCGTCTGGAGCAGCATGAACAGCTCAAAGACCGACAGCGAGCGTTCGGTCGCCGCCAGCAGCGAGAGACCGGCGAACCCCACATAGACGAAGAGCGGCAGCGCCGACCGCGGATTGGGGCGGTTTTCGGTGCGGCGAAGCAGCAGCTCGCCGAGCCAGAGCGCGTAGAGGAGGGCCAGGCACGCGGTCGTGGCCGAGAGGCCGAGCCCGCCGATGGCGCCGAGCTGCGCTTCGGCCAGGTGGTAGTCGAGGTGGGTCTCGATGCGAAACGGGATGCCCAATAGGACCACGGCCAGCAACAGCCGGCGCACATCGCCGACGATCGCCCCCACCAGCGCGCCCAGGAGCGCCACGGTCAGCATCGGAGCGAAGCGCGAGTGGAGGCCCGAGGCCAGCACGATGTAGCTGCCGAGCGCCAGGCCGGCAATCACCGCCGCCAGAGCCTGTACCGGGAGGCTGTCGCTGGAGAGCCAGGCTCTCGCCCGGCTCCCCGCCTCGCGCTCCAGCAGCCCGTACGGCCTCATCTCGCGCTGCCCCGCCCGGCCCGGCTAGTTCGCCGCGATGGCGCAGGCAGCCCCGCGCTCGGCCATGAATGCGCGCACGGCCTCGGCCACGTAGTCGATCTGCTCAGCCTGCAATTCGGCGTACATCGGCAGCGACAGCATCTCCTGCGCCGCGGCCTCCGAGATCGGGAAATCACCCTCGCGATAGCCCAGCTCGGTATAGGCCGGTTGCAGGTGAATCGGAATCGGGTAGTGGATACCCGTCGCGATGCCGCGCTCCCCGAGGTAGGCCCGCAGGGCATCGCGCGCGCGCGTGCGAATGATGTAGAGGTGCCAGACCGGCTCGACCTCCGGCATCACCGGCGGCAACATCACCCCACTTCCCGCGAGGAGCCGGCTATAGCGCGCGGCATGTTGCCGGCGAGCCGCGTTCCAGTCATCCAGGTAACGCAACTTGATCCGCAACGCGGCCGCCTGGAGGGTGTCGAGCCGGTGGTTGTAGCCCTGTATCTCGTGGTGGTACTTCTCGCTCTGGCCGTAGTTGCGCAGCAGTTGCAGCCGCGCCACCAGTTCCGGATCGGCGGTTACGACCATCCCCCCGTCGCCGTAGGCGCCCAGGTTCTTAGCCGGGTAGAAGCTGTAGGCCGCGGCGTGGCCGAGCGCCCCGGTACGCTTGCCCTTGTAGCGCGCGCCGTGCGCCTGGCAGGCGTCCTCGATCACGATCAGCCCGTGGCGCGCGGCCAGTTCGTTGATCGGATCCATGTCCTCTGGGTGGCCATAGAGATGCACCGGCATGATGGCGCGCGTGCGCGGGGTGATGGCACGCTCCAGGCGCTCCAGATCGAGCGTCAATGTTTCGGGGTCGATATCCACCAGCACGGGCCGCGCGCCGACCATCGAGATCGTCAACGCGGTCGCGATGAAGGTATTGGCGCTGGTGATGACCTCATCACCAGGGCCGATGCCGTAGCCCCGCAAGATGAGCGTCAGCGCCGACATGCCCGAGTCGACCCCTACCGCGAACGGCGCCTCGCAGTAGGCCGCGAACTCCTCCTCAAAGCGCTCCAGATCGCGCCCGAGGATAAAGTCGCCGCGCTGGAGCACCGCCCCCATCGCCGCGTCGACTTCACGTCCGATCGCCGCGTACTGCGCGCCGAGATCGACGAACGGCACCTGCATCTTCTCCACACCGGACCTTCCCTTCATGCTACTGACCCACACGCTCAGTTAGCGGTCTCGCTCAGGCGCGCCGCGTTCCGCCGCGCTGAGTAGTCGTACAGACGGCCCCATTCGACATCGACCGGCGCGCCCTGCTTGGCGATCGAGCGATCAATCGCCTCCAGCACCGCGACCACGTCCCGCCCGGCACGGCCGTCCGTGAGCGGTGTGCTACCGGTCGCGATGCACTCCAGGAAATGGCGGCTCTGGGTCTTCAGCGGTTCGCTCACGTCGATGCGCGGCGAGATGATGGCGCCGTCGCGCACGGTGAAGTGGTACTCGCCATACGAAGGCGCTTCCGGCGGGGCCGGAGCGATCCCCTTCTCGAAGACCTTCACCTGCTCGGGCGTCAGAAGGTCGTTGAAGACGATCCGCTTCTCGCTGCCGACGACCACCACCTCGCGCACTTTGTGCGGGTCGGCCCAGCTCACGTGGACATGCGCCACCACGCCGTCGGGATAGCCCAGCGAGATGAAGCCGACGTCTTCGCGTCCGTTCTGGAGCACCCGCGCCCCGACCGCGCTGACCCACTCCGGCACGCTGTCGAGCAGGAAGTTGAAGATCGAGATGTCGTGCGGCGCGAGATCCCAGAGGGCATTGACGTCGTGACGGATCGGGCCGAGGTTCGTACGCCGCGAGTAGAGGTAATAGACCGTGCCGATCTCGTCGGCGTCCAGATACTCCTTCACTTTGCGCACGCCCGCGTTGTAGACGAAGGTGTGACCCACCATCAGCAGCACGCCCCTGGCATCGGCCTGGCGGATCAATTCGTCGGACTCGGCCACGGTGGTCGCGATCGGCTTCTCGACCAGAATGTGCTTGCCGGCCGCGATGCACTGGCTGGTGACCGCGAAGTGGCCGGTCGCCGGCGTGCAAACCACGACCGCGTCGACTCCCGGCGTCGCCAGCATCTCCTCCACCGAGTCGGTGATTGCCACGCCCGGAACCTGCCGCTTGACCTCGGCCAGCCGCTCCGGTCGCTGGTCGCAGGCAACCACCACGCGCGCTCCTGGCACTTGGTCGAAGACCCGCACATAGTTGATGCCCCAGTAGCCGCAGCCGAGCACCGCCACGCCGATTGGTTCGTTCACCGCGGTTTCCTCCTCCACTCCCACGCCTACGCCCACGCTTCAGTCCGCGCCGCGGCCGGCAACAACCGCCGGTAATGTCTTCAGCAGAATCCTGAGATCGAGCAACAGCGACCGGCTACGCACATACCGGATGTCCATCTCGACCATCTCCTCAAAGGTGACCCGGCTGCGTCCATCGACCTGCCAGAGGCCGGTGATGCCCGGCAGCGCCGCCAGCCGCTCCAGGTGCCGGGGCTGGTAATCCGCGACCTCGTAGAGCGGCACCGGACGCGGGCCGACCAGGCTCATCTCGCCGCGCAGCACGTTGATGAGCTGCGGCAGCTCGTCCAGGCTCGTCTTGCGCAGAACGCGCCCAACGCGAGTTACCCGCGGGTCGTGGTGCAGCTTGAATGCAGCGTCTTCGTCTGTTTGCGCCGCGATCTCGCCGGCCACGAAGGCCCGAATATGCTCCTCGTGCACGCGCTGGTCAGCGTTCTGCACCATCGAGCGGAACTTGAAGATGCGGAAGACCCGCGTCTCCCACTGTGCCGGGTCGCCCGCAAGCCGGCGCGTACCCACGCGCTCCTGCCGAAAGATGACCGGGCCTCGCGAGTCGAGCTTGATCAGGAGCGCGATCAAGAGTAGGGCGGGAGCGCAGGCAACCAGGAGGGCGCCCGCCACCACCACGTCGAAGAGGCGCTTGACCGCGAAGTAATTTGCATCGTCCGGAGCGCACGTTTCCACCGCGCGGTCGTGGAATCCGGCTTCCCGCTGCCGCAGCATCGTCATACCTCCCTGTCCCTCGTGCACCAGTCGGCACTAGCCGTTGACCACCGACTCGCGGTCGTCACGCTCGACCCGTCGCAGCATCGGCCGCTCGCCGCCGGCAACCGGCAACGGGCTCAGCGGCACGCTCCAGCTCGAGCGGTCCTCTTCCGTGCGGACTCGAGCGCCAGTCTCGGCGCTCTGCTGCTGACCGTAGCGGTACGGCGCGCTCGTCTCTCCGCGCGTCACCACCACACCCAGCGGCGCCATCTGCACGTTGTCCAGCTCTCCCAGGGCCGCCAGCACGCTCTCGCGCCGCGCCTGCCCGCGCGCCACCACCAGCAGCACCCCGCCTACGATCAGTGAGAGGAGGGCGGCGTCGGTGACGGTCTCCAGCGACGGGGTGTCGATCAGCACCAGGTCGAACTGCCCCGCGAGCTCCCGCAGCACGTCTTCCATCTGCCGCAGCCCCAATAGCTCGGCCGGGTTGTTCGACGCGGGCCCGCTGGCCAGTACCTGGATGCCAGGGACCATGCTGAACTGGATCGCGTCGTCGAGTGTCGCCTCGCGCATCAGCACGCTGGAGAGGCCAACCACGTTCGAGACCTTGAACATCTGATGCAGCGTCGGCTTGCGCAGGTCGGCGTCGACCACGACCACCCGCCGGCCGGACTGGGCCAGCGCCATGGCTAGATTCGCCACCGTCGTCGACTTACCCTCGCCCGGTTGCGAGCTCGTCACCAGCACGCTTCCCAGCGGCGCGTCCGTCTCACGCGCGAGCAGGTTGGTCCGCAGCCGGCGGAAGGCTTCTTCCTGCGGCGAGCGGATCGGGTAGAGCGCCCCGTGGGTGTCGGCGGCTTGCGGGATTTTGCCCAGCACCGGCACGCCGGCCAGCGTCTCGATCTCACGCGTCGAATGGAGCCGGGTGTCGAAGTTCTCCAGCAGGAAAGTCAGCGCCATCCCGCCGAGCAGGCCCAGCAATGCGCCCAGCGGCAACACCAGCAGCTTGCTCGGCCGCGAGGGTGCCGTCGGGACCATAGCCGCCTGGATCACGGTCAGTCGATTCGAGTGCAGCGCCTCGGCGTTCTGCGCGCTCTGGTACTGCGACAGAAGCGCGGTGTACGTCTGGGTCTTGAGCTGAATTGAGTCCTGCAGGGCCTGCATACTGGCAGTGTCGGAGGGCGAGTTCTTGACCAGTTGGTCGAGCTGAGCCCGCGCCTGATCTAGTTCCTGCTGCACCAGGTCGATCTGCGGTTTCAGGATCTGCGTTGACGATTGACCGCTGCTGGCCCACTGTGCGTCGAGCTGCTGCACGATCAGGTTCGAGACCGCGTTGGCAACCTGCTGCGCCCGCAGCGGCACCGCATCAGTCGCCTGGATCTCCATCAGCTCGGTATTCGCGGGGATGCTGACGGCGATCGTCGGCCGCTTCTGCAGACCCAACTGCTGCATGACCTGCGTCGCCATGCGGTCGCTCGTAACCATCGTCTTATAGGTGTTCATCAAGCGATCGGTGTACTGCAGGTCGTAGGTGGGCCAGTCGGGCGAGCCGGTGCTGGCCGTGCCGACCCGCAGCGTGGTCGAGGCCACGTATTCCGGCGGCAGCGACATCAGCCCAACCGCCGCGGCGATGACCGCGACGATCGTCGTGATCGCGACCACCAACCGCCGTCGCCAGATCACCGCGAGAAACGTCCTCAGATCCATTGAGCCCCCACTTGCTGCACGATGTTCGACATCGCAGCCAACACGATGCTCAAATCGACGGTCGCATCACCCAAATGTCCTAGCTCGAATGTACTAGTCGCCCTCCTAGCGCAACAATGGCCGACGGTCTATCGATCCGTAGCCATTAGTACCGTCCCCACCTTCAGGCCCTGGCGCCTGAAGGCTGCGGGGCCGAAATTGGGCGACAGCAAAGAGGGGAGCACCACGGCGGCAACGCGTCCAATCGAGAGCGTTGCGTGGTTCGGGCGGCTTGGATCCATCGACTGCACTCAGGAAGACAGGGTAAGTGGGTGGCGTACGACGACGATCATCGTCATCCGGAAGGCCGCATCCTTCGCCCTGTCTTCCTGAGCTTGTCGCTGTATCCAGCGTGGAGCGGCCATCATCGTCTTCGCCAGCCGACAATCGCCCCTGGCCCTCGCGCGCCGGCCACGTCCATCAACAATCGACCGGCGCACCCATCTCCGAATCCCCCACCTATGTCTCAGACTCGACGCTTGGTACCGTTGCTGGCGGCTGCTAGGCTGATGCTGTGATCCGAAGTGCCTACGCTCAACGCGTCGCTCGCCGCGAGAGGATGGACAGTCATTTCGCGCGATCCGAATGCCAAATCAAACATCCGGCTGGACCGGCTGGGAGCGCGTCGCGGGGGGAGCTCCAGCGCCGATTCCAGCGCCGGTAATGTCGCCGGCGTTCACGCCCCATCCGGCAGCGCCGCGGCGGCTGACCCTGCCGTCACCCACTCGGTCACTCGCGCTGGAGCCGACACAGAGAACGTCGCTGACCATCCGCCGGTGGCTCGCCGCCGCTTGCGCGTTCGGTGGTGGCTCGTCCCCGTGTTAGTGGTCCTCGTCGTGTTGCTGGCCGCCGGTGTCTTTGCCGCCCGCCGCGCGCTGGCGGCTCGCGACGGCTACCAGGCCGTGCGGGTCGACGTCCACGCGCTGCAAGCCGACCGCCAGGTCAAGCTCGATCCAGCAACGCTGTCGCCGGACGATTTGGCACGTATCCAGGCACACATCGCCACGCTCAACGGCGATCTGCGCACGCTGGACCGAGCCACCGCGCTGCCAGATCCGGCGCGCTCGCTCGTCTCGCGGCTGCCCTGGATCGGCGAGCGCTACGACGCCGGCCGGCAGACGCTGGCATTCGGCCTTCAACTCGGCGAGGCTGGACAGACGCTCAGCGGTGTGGCGCATGAGGCGTTGACGGCCTACCAACAGACGGGCTTGAGCGCCGACCAGGCGCCCGCCACACCGACCTGGCTCGATGTGCTCAACGCGCATCAGGCGCAGCTCACGGAGGCGTTGGCGCAGATTGACCAGGCGCGAGGGCTGCGCGCGGGCATCGACACTACTCTGTTACCCGCCTCCATACGCACGCAATTCGAGACTGTCGATCAATTGCTGGCGCGACGTGAGCTGGAGCCGCTAGTGCAGACCGATCTCCCCGCCGTCAACGCCGCACTCGGCGGCCAAGGGCCCACCCGCTATCTGATCCTGATTCAGAACTCGGAAGAGATGCGCCCAAGCGGCGGGTTCCCCGGCACCGTGGCCATCGTCACCTTCGACCACGGCCAGCTTCGCGGCTACGAGTTCCACGATATCTACGATCTGAACGGCGCCTACGTGGCCAGCCAGCACACGCCGATCCCGCAGCCCTGGCCGCTGTCACAGTACGCCCCCTCCGGCGAGCTCTCGATGCTCGACGCCACCTGGTGGCCGGATTTCCCGACCAGCGCGGCGACCGTGATGCGCATGTATGCGAGTAGCGGCTGGCCGTCCATCTCGGGCGTGATCGCCATCGACCCCGCGCTCGTCAGCGACCTGCTGCGCCTCACGGGCCCGGTCACGGTCGACGTCGATGGCGAGTCGCGCGTGGTCAGCGCGGATAACCTGCTGCAAGAGATCGAGCGCCAGCGCAAGCTCTTCATCTCGGGCCAGAAGCCGGATTCAAAGCATAAGGAGATGGTCGCGGCGGTCGGCGAGCAAATCATCGCGCGCCTGCGCGGCGCCGACCCGTCAACGCTGCGTCAGGCCGTCCACATTCTCAGTACCGCAGCCACGAGGCGCGACATCCAGGCGTACTCCGCCGACCCCTCGGTCGAGTCGCTCCTCGACCAGCGCGCCTGGACCGGTAAGCTGGTGCCCGATTCGGCCGACGCGACGATCGCCGTCGCCTACGGCAACATGGCCTTCGGCAAGTCGAGCCGCTTGCTCCAGACCACCGAATCGCTGGCGGTTGAGCCCGCGTCGAATGGCACGCAGCGCGTCACGCTACGTCTCGACCTGCACCACTCCGGCCCTCCCGGGAATTCCGATCCTTTCTATAGTGGCGTGCAGCTCTGGTGGATCGGGCTCTACCTGCCCGAGGGGAGCAAGATCCTGAGTGCAAGTCAAGCTGCCGCCCCCGACCCCAGCCCGCCGAACGGCGGTAGCTATCTGGTCGAATTGCAGCCTGCCGCCAGCCGGCAACTGACCGTCACCTTCGAGATGCCGGCTGCCACGCACCTGCTGTTGCGCCGCCAAGCGGGCCTGACGCCGGTCAACCTGAGTGTCTCGACCCCGAAATGCACCGCCCCGGCTCACCGCTTGCTTGACCGCGATCAACAGTTTGACCTGGCGGCGGGCTGCGCGTCGTAGCGCGCGAGGCGAGACGCTTGCGCTTCCTGCCGGTGCATTGATGAACTGCCCGCGGCTATAATGTGTCTGCAGGCTCGCTGCGCAGTAGATAGGACGGGCGATGGGGCTGCTCGGACGGATGAATACACTGATCAAAGTCAAGATCAACAAGTTGCTGGGGGCTGCCGAAGATCCGCGTGAGGTCCTGGACTACTCCTACGAGCGCCAGCTCAAGATGCTCCAGGACGTGCGACGCGGCATTGTCGAGGTCACCACCTCTCGCCGCCGGCTGGAGCTGCAGAAGGCCAAGCTGCAGGAGGGCTCCGACAAGCTGCAGGGCCAGGCGCGGCAGGCGGTCGGCGCGGGACGCGACGATCTGGCGCGCATGGCGCTGGAGCGGAGCAACGTGCTCCAGGGCCAGATGGGCGATCTCGACACCCAGATTCAAACGCTCGACGGTGAGCAGGCCAAGCTGGAGCAGGCCGAGACCCGGCTGCGCACCAAGATCGAGTCGTTCCGCACCCGCAAGGAGGTCGTCAAGGCGCAGTACTCGGCGGCCGAGGCGCAGGTGCGCATCGGCGAGGCGGTCACCGGGCTTTCCGAGGAAATGGCCGACGTCGGCATGGCGCTCGACCGGGCCGAGGAGAAGACGACCGCGCTCCAGGCGCGTGCCGGTGCTATCGACGAATTGATCGACTCGGGCGCGCTGGAGGACTTCACCTCGACGAGCACCAGCGGTAGCGACGTGCTCGACCGCGAGTTGCAGCGTGTGACAGTCAAGGACAGCGTCGACACCCAGCTGGCCGCGCTCAAGAAAGAGCTGGGCGCCGGTGATCAGGCCAAGCAGTTGGGGGAGGGTCAGCCGTCATGATCGTCCGGATCGCGACCGAGGGCCAGTACAACCTCGATAGCTCGTATCTGGATCAGCTCAACGCGATCGATAACGACCTCGTGCACGCCATCGCGGCGGGCGACCGGCAGCGCTTCCAAATGCTCTTCAAGCAACTGCTGGAGTTGGTGCGCCAGCACGGCCAGCCGGTTGATGTCGATGAACTGGTGGAGTCGCAGGTCGTCCTGCCGCCGCCCGACACGAGCTTCGATGAGGCCGAGGAACTCTTCGTCGGTGAGGGGCTATTCACCGGCTAGCATCCGCCACGTACGACGATTCTAGAACGGGATATCCCAGATCGGGTACCAGCGTTCCAGCTCGGTCTCGACTGGGAGTTCCTTTTCCATCGCGCTGGAGAGACGCAGCTCGAACGCGTTGTCGCGCTTCCGCCCGGTGCCTTCAGGCACGAAGGGGTAAAACATGCCGCGCTTGTAGTTGTAGATCCAGTAGACCGGCCTACCCTCGGCCGTGCTGAAGCGGAAAACCGCGGCCAGCAACTGCTCTCCGAACTGCTGCTCGATCAACGTCTCGCTGATAATGTGGATTGTCGCCACCAGGTCCTCGAACTGCGCGTCGGCCAGCACGATCCAGCGATACCCATACTCGTCGGTGAGTGTCTTGACCTCGGTGCCGGTGTCCTTGGCGCTGATCTGCAACAACTGCTGGAGGTCGGTACTCATCTGCTCGAAGTAGGCCGACTCGACGGGGCGGAAGGTGATGCCGGCGTGGTCGCCTGGAGCCAGCCGAAGCTGGCTTTCCAGGGCGACCTCGGCCGTGGACATCGCGAACAGGCGCTCGATCTTCGGCGGTTCCGGGCGCGTACGTCCCAGCAGCGCGTCGAAGAACGATCTCACAGCCCCTCCATCTCGCGCGACAGCGTCCGCAACCGCGCCAGGCGATTCTCCAGCGAGGGGTGTGTCGAGAATAGCTCAGACATCGCGTCGCCCTTGAGCGCCGGGATGATGAAGAAGGCGTTCATCGTCTGCACCTCGCGCAGATCGCGCTCGGGGATGCGCTGCATCACCCCGCTGATCTTGACCAGCGCCGACATCAGGTTCGTAGGCGCCCCGGTCAAGATTGCCGAGCCGCGGTCCGCCGCGTATTCACGGTAACGCGAGATGGCGCGGATCAGGAAAAAGCTGATGACCCAGACCAGAATCGACGCGAGGTAAACCAGCGCGATCGAGCCGCCATTATCCCGGTCGCGCCGGCCGTAGCCGCCGAAGCCGCCCCACATGAAGGACCGCGTCAGCAACTGCGCCACCACCGCGAAGAAGTTGGCCAACGTCATGACCATCACGTCGCGGTTGCGCACGTGCGACAGCTCGTGCGCCAGCACCGCCTCAATCTCGGGCGTGTCCAACCGCTGCATCAGTCCGGTGGTAACCGCCACCACCGCGTTCTTCGGATTGCGGCCGGTGGCGAAGGCGTTGGGCACGTCGGTGTTCGAAATCGCGACGCGCGGCTTGGGAATATTGGCGACCTGCGATAGGCGCTCGATGATCGCGTGCAGTTCCGGTGCTTGTTCCGCACTGACCTCGTGCGCGCCCATGCTGCGCAGGGCCAGCCAGGACGAGCCGTAGTACTGCACGACAGCCAGAATGCCGGCGATGACCAGAATGGGGATCCAGTCGAAGCCGACATAGACCAGCACCGCCATGAACGCCAGGTAGACGAGCGACAGGAGGGCCATGACGATGAACATGCGAAAGGCCAGCCCTCGATCGCGTCCCCAGCGAGCCATTCGACCTACGGGAGCTACCATTGCCGTGTCTCATTCCATAAAACGCGAACCCGCAGGTGCATTATACGCCCGCGATCAGGGGCGCCGCCCGCCCGATCGGCTAGGCCATCCCCTGGCCGACGGTACCGCGCTGATTGGGAAGACTGGCTCACGAGCCGAGTCGCAAAGGCAGGCCCGCTTCCGCCCAGGCAATAATACCGCCCGCGACATTGACCGCGTCATTCCGCCCGGCCTGGCGCAGGTAGGCGGTCGCGAACGAGCTGCGATTGCCGGAGCGGCAGAACAGAAGAAGCTCTCGGTCTTGCGGCAACTCGCCGGCGCGCTGCGCGAGCTGCCCTAACGGAATATGCAGCGCCCCCGGCACGGAAGCCTCCTCCAGCTCCTCCGGCTCGCGCACGTCGACGATCACTGCCTGGCCGCTGCGCGCGCGCTGCTCCGCCTCTTGCACCGAGATCTCGGGAACCTCGGGACGCTCTCCCTGCGCCTGAATCATCACTTCTCACTCTCGCTCTCGCTCGTACACACGCATCTCGTAGCTCGGTCTCCGCTGGCAACGCGGCGGCAGTCAGGGCTATTCCGCCTGTCGCTGGATCGCGGCGATGGTCGCCTCGTGTTCGGCCCGCAGCCGCGCGCTGAGGCAGACCCGGTAGACTCGCTCCGGATCAAGCTGCTTGAGCCAGTCCGGTAGCAGTGCCATCTCCTCGCGGTGCCGCTGGCGCGACTCCGCCAGCAGCGGCGCCTCGGCCATCTCGCCCCCTCGCATGACCGGCACCAGTAGTGGCTCCCACTCGGGGCCCGGCGCCGGCTCAGCCGCGGTCGCGATCATGTCCTCGGCGTAGCGACCGTCCGCACCAAGCCGGCGCCAGACCTGCTTGGGCCCGGCGATGGTCGCCTTGCCCCGGCTGAGCTTGGCCGTGCCGTGCCCGGCGTACGCCACGAGCTTGTAGACCATCTCCAGTGAGGGCGTGTCGGCCACCACACCCAACCGCGTGCCGATGCCGAAGGCGTCGATCGGCGCCTCTTCGCGCACCAGTTCGGCCAGATGGCGCTCATCCAACCCGCCGCTGGCGATGATTTGGATCTCCGGGAAGCCCGACTCGTCGAGGATGGCGCGCACCTCGCGGCTGAGCGTCAAGAAATCGCCGCTGTCGATCCGCACCGCGGCAATCTTCCGCTGGCGCTTGGCCAACTCGCGCGCCACCTCGACTGTGTGGCGCGCTCCCTGCAGCGTGTCGTAGGTATCGATTAGGAGTGTGACCGGCCCCGGAAAGGTCTCGGCGAAGGCCAGGAAGGCCGCGCGCTCGCTGGGGAAGACCTGGACGAACGAGTGTGCCATCGTGCCGCTCACTGGGATGTCGTAGCGCGTCCCGGCCAGCAAGTTGCTGGTGCCCACGAAGCCGGCCAGGTACGCGGCGCGGGCGGCGGCTAGTCCGGCGTCGATGCTCGGCGTCCGCCGTAGCCCGAACTCCACCAGCGCCCGCCCACCGGCAACCGCTACATACCGCGCCGCCTTGCTGGCGACCAGCGTGGGATAGTGCACCGCGTTGAGCAGCAACGTCTCGACGAGTTGCGCCTGCGCGATGGGCGCGCGTACCTCCAGCAGCGGCTCCCCGGCGAAAACGGCGCGGCCCTCCGGCACCGCGCGCACCTCCCCGGTGAAGCGGAAGTCGCGCAGCCAGGCGAGAAAGTCCTGGCGAATCTGGCCGGTCGAGCGCAGGTAGTCGAGCGTGGCAGGGTCGAAGCGGAGCCGTTTCAGGCGCTTGAGCGCTTCGGCCAGCCCCGCGGCGACCAGGAAGGCGCGGCCCGCCGGAAGCTGGCGCACGAAGAGGCTAAAGGTCGCTTCGTGCTCCATATCGAGCGCCAGGTAGCTCGCGCCCATGGTGAACTCGTACAGGTCGGTCGCCAGCGCGATCTCGTCGGTGCGGTTCTCCATCGGACCTCCCGTCGCTCCGGAGCGTAGCGGCAAATGTCGTACCCGGCAATGATCCTTGCTATCCTTAGGTCGCGCGTGCCGACGCGCCGGGAGGCGAACCATGAGCTATTCCAGGACACTGTTGAACGGGGCGCTCAAACGCTGTCCGAATTGCGGCGAGCGTCACATCACCACCAACTGGTGGACGCTGCGCGACCGCTGTCCCAACTGTGGCCTCTTTTTCGAGCGTGAAGAGGGCTACTGGACCGGCGCGATCGCGATCAATCTGCTGATCACCGAGTTCTTCTTCGTGCTGCTGGTGGCCGGCGTCGTCATCGCGACCTGGCCGGATATCCCGATGTTCAAGCTGCTGGCGGCGGCGATCGCGGTCAACGTGATCGTCCCGCTGATCTTCTACCCTATCGGTAAGACCTTCTGGATGGCGCTCGACCTGGTGCTCCACCCGCTGGAGCCGGTCGAGTCGCACGAGGTCGAGCGGCTGCAGGAGGAGCGCCGGCAGTATCAAACCCTGGTCAAGTGACGCCGGCCGGTATTGTCAGCGCCTCGGTGCCCGCCCGTAGCACTCGCTGAGCTCGGACAGCCGGTGCGCGAGCCCTGAAGTGAGATACCCCGGACGATAGCGCCAGCGCCAGTTGCACTCGGCGGTGCCGGGCGTGTTCATACGCGCCTCCGCACCCAGCGACAACACGTCCTGCAGCGGCGCGATGGCGGAGCGCGCCACGCTCGCCTGCGCCAGACGCAGCAGCGCCCAGGCGGCATCCGGGTCGTGCGGGCCGAGGTAGCGGTCGACCTGTGCACGGGCCATCGAATCCAGGGATTGGTACCAGGAATTCGTCGTGTCGTTGTCGTGCGTGCCGGTGTAGACGACGCAATTCGGGTCGTAGTTATGGGGCAGGTACGGGTTATCACCCGTTCCGTCGAACGCGAACTGCAGCACCTTCATGCCGGGGTAGCCAAGCTCCTGTCGCAGCTGGTGGACATCGTCGGTGATCACGCCGAGGTCTTCCACGATGATCGGCAGGGGGCCGAGCGCGGCCGCCAGACGCTCGAAGAACGCCCGGCCTGGGCCGGGAGCCCAGCGCCCGCCGATCGCCGTCTCCTCCCCGGCCGGCACCTGCCAGCCCGCGGCGAAGCCGCGAAAGTGATCCAGGCGCACCAGGTCGCACTGCTCCAGCGCGCGCCGAAAGCGCGCGGCCCACCAGCGATATCCCTGCTCGGCCATGACGTCCCAGCGGTAGCATGGGTTCCCCCAGAGCTGACCGGTGGCCGAAAAGAGATCGGGCGGCACGCCGGCAACGACCGAAGGTTGCCCCTCGGGCGTCAACGCGAAGAGCGTCTGGTTGGCCCAAACATCGGCACTATCAAGTGCCACATAGATTGGGATGTCGCCGATGATGCGCACGCCGCGCGCGTTGGCGTAGCGGCGCACGGTCGCCCACTGGTCGTCGACGAGGAACTGCAGGAACGCCTGGTACGCTATCTCGTCCCGCAGCCGGCGCCGCCAGGTATCGATGGCCGCCGGGTCGCGTCGCGCCAGCTCGTCGTCCCACCCCCACCAGGGCACGCCGGCGTGGGCCTTTCGTAGCGCGGCGAAGAGGGCGTAGTCCTCCAGCCAGTCCTGTTGCGCCCGGCGAAAGGCCAAAAAGCGCGTGGTGAGCTCGGACGGCGCCATCTCGCGAAAGCGCGCGAAGGCCGCGCGCAGCGCCGGTTCGGCGAACGCGTCCGCCTCGGCGAAGTCGACCTCCGCCATGCCGGAGTCGCCGTTGCCGGGCAGATCGCAGTCGCGCAGCAGGCCCCGCGCGAGCAGACGTTCCAGGTCGATCAGCAGCGGGTTCCCGGCCAGCGCCGAGCGGGCGTTATAGGGCGAGCCGTCCGGGCCGGTTGGGTTGAGTGGCAGGATCTGCCAGAGACCCTGCCGGGCCGCGGCCAGAAAGTCGACGAAGGCCAGCGCCTGGGCGCCCAGCGTGCCGATGGGGTTCATCCCCGGCAGCGACGTGGGATGGCAGAGAATGCCGCTCAATCGTTCCTGGCGCACGCGATCCCGCTCCAACTCACCGTTCAACGCTCGCTTTCCCATTCCGCGCGCCAGTTACTGGCGGTAGACTTCTCTGCGAAAGGAGCCGACGCTGGCAACGCCCTCCGAGATCAGGCGACAACTCGAAGCGTTCTACGGCCAGCCCGAGCCGGGGCCGGCGCAACCCGTGATCGATGGCCTGATCGGCACGATCCTGTCGCAGCACACCTCGGATCTGAACTCCGAGCGTGCGCTTCGCTCGCTCAAGGAGCGCTTCTCCTCCTGGTCCGATGTGCGCGATGCGCCGGTCGCCGCGGTGGCCGACGCCATTCGCCGCGGCGGCCTGGCCGAGGTCAAGGCACCGCGCATCCAGCGCGTGCTGGACCGTGTGCTCCAGAACGGGACGATGGACCGTCTCGCCGATCTCCCGCTGGCCGAAGCCAAGCTGGAGCTGACCTCGCTTCCCGGCGTCGGACCCAAGACCGCGGCCTGCGTCCTGCTCTTCTCCTGCGGGCGGCCGGCGCTCCCGGTCGATACCCACGTCTACCGCGTGGCGGGCAGGCTCGGTTTGATCCCGCCGGGCACCAGCGCGGAGGCCGCGCACGACCAACTGGAGCGGCAGCTTGCGCCGGACGAAGTCTACAGCTTCCACGTCAATATGATCCGGCACGGCCGCGAGATCTGCCACGCCCGTAACCCCGCCTGCGAACGCTGCCCGCTGGCTGGGGAGTGCGTCTATTACCTGAGCCAACGACGGAGCGCAGAGACCCATGGCTGAGATCTTCCTGGTGCGGCACGGACAGACCGCCAGCAACGTCGACTTTCTGCTGCACGGCCGGACTGACGTGCCGCTGACCACGCTCGGCGCGGCGCAGGCCGCCGCGGTGGCCGACCGGCTGGCGGATATCGGCGGCTTCGCAACGCTCTACTCCAGCCCGCTGCAGCGCGCCGCGCATACCGCGCGGGCCATCGGACAGCGGCTCGATCTATCCCCGGTGCTGGTCGACGCGCTCTCCGAGCTGGACTTCGGTGAGTTCGAGGGGCTGACGCTGCGCGCCATCGAGCTCCAGTTTCCCGAGCTGTTCGCACGCATCCTGGATGCGAACGACCACGACTTCCGCTTTCCGCACGGTGAAACGCGCCGCGAGTTCAACCAGCGTGTGCGTCGCGCGTTCGATGAGATTGCCGCGCGCCATCCGTCCGACCGTCTGATCGTCGTGGCGCACGGCGGCGTCATCGCCTCGACGATTGCTCAGTTGACGGGCGGCGAAATCAACGACTGGTCCCGCTGGCTGGTCCACAACTGCAGCATTACGCAGGTTTCGTGGAATGGCGTCGGGGAGTTCACGCTGCACTGCTGGAACGAGGTTGACCACCTCGAAGCCGTGATGATGCTGGATCGGGACTGACGATGCGCTTGACGGTGCTCGGTGGCGCGGCTGCCAGCCCGAACCCCGGCCAGGGCTGCGCCGGCTACCTCGTCCAGAGCGGCGACGAGCAACTCGTGCTCGATTGCGGCCCCGACACGCTGGCGGTCCTGCGCCAGCACGCCGATTTTCGCCAGGTGCGCGCGGTGCTCATCTCCCACCTGCACTCCGACCACACGCTCGATCTCGTCCCCTACCGCTACGGACTGAAATACGCGCCCGGGCCGCGCGGAGCGCGTGTGCCGCTCTGGATGCCTCCCGGCGGTCGCGCCTTCCTGAACGATCTCGGCAGCGTTTTCGCGCTCGGCAGCGAGCGGGATATGGCCTTTTTCGACGAGGTCTTCGACGTGGCCGAGTACGATCCCGGGCAGCCACTGCATCTCGGCCGCTTCACCATCACGTTTCACGAGACACAGCACTTCATTCCGGCCTGGGCCATGCGCCTGGTCGCCGACAGTCAAACTCTTGTCTACGGCGCCGATACGGGACCGTACCCGCCGCTGGCGGCCTTCGCCGCGCACGCCGACCTCGTCGTGCTCGAGGCGACCATGCCCGAGAGTCAGCAGCAGAGCGGCGAGCGAGCCGGGCACCTCAGCGCCTCGCAGGCTGGACGGCTGGCCGCCGAGGCACGGGCCCGGCGCCTGCTCCTCACCCATTATTGGGCCGAACTGGGGCCCGAACACCTGGTCGAAGTGGCGGCGGCCAAGTTCCCCGGCGAGGTCCTGCTGGCTCGGCCGGGGCTGATGGTTGAATTGTGAGCATCCCCTATGTCCGCTGATCCCGGCTTCTCCATTCCAGGCTTCCGCGTCGGGCACTGGACTCACCCCAGCGGCGCCACCGGGTGCTCGGTCGTGCTCTGCGACCAGCCCGCGCTCGCCGTGGCCGACGTGCGCGGCGGCGCGCCGGGGACACGCGAGCTGGCCGTGCTTGGCGAGGGCCGCCTGGTGCAGCGGCTCGACGCGGTGCTGCTGACCGGCGGCAGCGCTTTTGGGCTCGACGCCGCCGGTGGGGTGATGCGCTGGCTGCGCGAGCAGGGGCGCGGCTTCGCGACGCGCAGCATACCCGTCCCGATCGTCGCCGGCGCGGTCATCTTCGATCTGGCCGGCGCCAGTCCGCCCTGGCCAGATGCCGAGGCCGGTTACGCGGCCGCCGCCGGCGGGCAGACCGACGGCTGGCGCTCCGGCCGCATCGGCGCGGGCTCCGGCGCGACATGGGGCAAGCTGGGTGGCCAGCCGGTTCGCGGGGGCGTCGGCGCGGCACGCGTATCCGTGCCGGGAGGCGAGCTGGCGGCGTTGATCGTGGTCAACGCTCTCGGCGAAGTCGTGGATCCAGACATCGGCCGGCCACTGCGCGCGGCTAGTTCGGGCAGTACGAGCCAGACCCTGCCAACACCCGGCGAGAACACCACCATCGGCGTCCTGGCGACGACCGTTCCGCTCGACCGCGCCGCGTTGGTGCGGCTGGCGATCGCCGCGCACGATGGCCTGGCGCGAGCCATCCGGCCGGCGCACACCGTCTTCGACGGCGACACGATCTTTGCCCTAACGACACAGGAGGCACGACCGACGCCAGAGGAGGTACTCGTGCTCGGCATGGCAGCCGCCGATGCCGTCGCGCGGGCGGTGGTTCGGGCGGCGACATCGTGACGGAACCCGACGCATCGCTCCCGCACGCCGGAGGACATGCTAGACTGGAGCCAACGGCATTCGCATCATCGCCCACGATCGAGTGCTCGAATGATGAGTGACTTGATGTCCACCCCGACGATCATCTGCTCCACCGGCTCGTTTGCCGGGCAGGGGCTGAGCACGCGCTTTCGCCTGGCGCGCGAGGCCGGGGCCGACGGCGTCGAGTTGATGCTCGGCCCGCGGCTGGCGCGCGGCGAACCGCGTGAGGTGCGCCGGCTCGAGGATGAACACCATACCCCAGTTCGCTCGGTGCACAGCGTGCTGCGACTGCGGGAGGTCTCCTCCGAACAAGCCGCCGACGACATCATCACCTCCGCTCGCTTCGCCGCGCAGTTGCATCACTGCCGGGTGCTGGTGGTGCATCCGCCCCAGGTCGACAGCCTGCACGACACGGCTGGACGACACTGGCTCGAAGCGTTGGAAGCGGCGGCCGAGATCGGGACACGCTCGGGGTTCGTTATCGCGGTAGAGAATCTGGGGCAATTGACGCGGCGCTGCACGCCCTCGGCGCTCGACCACCCGAGTCGGCTCAAGTGGCTGGCGCAGGAGTGGGACGTTGCACTGACCTTCGACACCGCGCACGCCGGCAGCCGCAGCTGGGATCTGCTGGAGGTCGCCGAAACCTTCGGCCCGCGCCTGGCGAACGTTCATCTCAGCGATCTGGGCGCGCACACCTACCCATGGGCACTGGTCAACGCGCTCGTGCGCGACCACCAGTTACCAGGCAGCGGCACGCTCCCCCTCCGCCCATTGCTGGAGCATCTTACGGCCAACCGCTACGCCGGCCTGATTACGTTGGAGTTGAGCCCCCTGGCGCTGCGTGCCTGGTGGCGACCGGCAACCCTGGCGCGGCTCCGCGCGGCCGTGCTGAACTGCCGCGTCCACACCCATTCGTCGCAGCCGTCCTCGCACCCCACCACTGGCCCCGACCCCCGCGGGTGATTGCGTTCCACGAGCGAACAACGGGGTCAGACGGTGGCGCACGACGACGCTGAGACGTGAGGCAAAACGGACCCCTCGACTCCGCCCGGGATGACCGGAAAAGGGAGGGGCGTACGAGTGCGGCCGGTCGTCGTCGTACGCTGCAACCCTAACCCTGTCATCCTGAGCGCAGTCGAAGGATCCGTCTTCATGCGGCACCCAACGACATCGATGGGTGCCTTCCCGAACTAAGGGCTCGTCCTACCGCTTGGTGTACTGCGGTGCCTTGCGCGCCCGCTTGAGGCCGACCTTCTTGCGCTCCTTGACACGGGCGTCGCGGGTCAGCAAGCCCGCCCGCCGCAGCACCGGACGCAGTTCCGGCTCGAAGTGCAGCAGCGCCCGCGCCACGGCATGGCGCACCGCGCCGGCCTGCCCGCTCAACCCGCCGCCGGTCACCTTGGCCCGCACGTTGAAGCGGTCGATCATGTTCACCAGGCGCAACGGCTCGCCCAGCATCACCTGGTAGATGTCGCGCCCACCGAAGTACTCGCGCGCCGTCTTGGCGTTGACTTCGATGTCGCCGCTGCCGGGGTAGAGGCGCACGCGCGCCACGGCGTTCTTGCGCCGCCCCACGCCCTGATAGTAGCGTAGCCTACGCTCGGTGTTGGTCGGTGCCGTTCCTGTCTCCACTGGGTACTCTTCTCCTCTAACCTTCTACGCTTCGATCTGCAGTAGCGTCGGCTTCTGCGTCGCGTGCGGGTGCTCCGGCCCCGCGTAGACCTTCAACTTCCTGTACATCGCCTCGCCCAGCGCGTTCTTCGGCAGCATCTTCTTGATGGCATGCTCGACCGGGCGCGTCGGATGCTTCGCCAGCACGTCGCGCAGGGCGGTCGCTCGCAGCCCGCCGGGATACTGCGAGTGGTGGTAGTAGAATTTGCTGGTCTCCTTGGTGCCCGTCACCTTGAACTTCGCGGCGTTGATCACGATGACGTAGTCACCCATGTCCATGTGCGTCGCGAAGGTCGGCTTGTGCTTGCCGCGCAGGATCGGAGCGATCTGGCTGGCGAGGCGCCCGAGCGTCTTGCCTTCCGCGTCGACGATGTACCACTGCCGTTGGGATTGGGCCTCCGACGCCGTCGGTGAATAGGTCTTGGTGTTCATGCGTTACGAGCTCCTCAATCGATCTGCGACGCCTTGACCATTCCCGGCGTCAGTGTCCAGCCTAAGTATACGAGACGTGCCAGAGCGCGAGCCCCTCCGGCGGCGCCGGCGCCGCGCCCAGCCTCCGGTCGCGCCCGCGCAGCAGTTCCGCCATCCACGCCACCTGCCGCTCGCCGCGCCCGATCTGCACCAGGTCGCCGACGATGTTGCGCACCATCTGCGGCAGATAGCCGCTCGCGACGATGCGAAACTCCAACAGCCGTGCGCCCTCTCCCGGCTCGATCGACTGCTGCAGCACAACCCAGCGTGCCGAGTTGACGCGCCGCGTGGTGTCGATCTCGGCCCAGGGCACGCCCGCGCCGCCTCCGGCCACCGCCGCGAAGTCCTGCTCGCCCGGCAGCGCTTCGGCGGCGCGCCCCATCGCCTCCAGATCAAGCGCGCGGCGCTGGTGCCAGACCAGTCGCCGCAGGAGCAGCGGCGGCGTCCCACCGGACCACACGCGGTAGCGATACTCCCGCGCGACCGCGTCGAAGCGAGCGTGGAAGCTCGCCGGGGCGAGCGCGACGCGGTAGATCGCCACGTCGGGCGGGGTCAGCGCCCGCAGCCCCGCCAGCAGCGCCGCGGCCGGCCGTTCCCAGCGCAGGGTCCCGCTCGCCACCTGACCCACCGCGTGCACACCGCGATCGGTGCGCCCCGCCAGGGCAAGCCGCGCCGGCTCCCCGGTCAGCCGCGCCAGCGCCTCTTCCAGCACCCCCTGAACGGTCCGCACACCCGGCTGTACCTGCGAGCCGGCGAAGTCGGTGCCGTCGTAGCCCAGATCAATGCGAAAGACGCGGCGCTCCATGGCCGCGTCTCTCCCAACGCCGTTAGGCGATGAACTCGATCATCGCCATGGGCGCGGCATCGCCCCGGCGCGGGCCGAGCTTGTAGATCCGGGTATAGCCGCCGGGATGCCCCTCGAAGCGCGGGGCGATCACGTCGAACAGCTTGGCCGCGGCGCGCTCGTCCGCCAGGCGCGCCATCACCAGATTGCGGTGATGCAGGTCGTCGGTGCGCGCCAGCGTGATCAGCTTCTCCACCACCGGCCGAATCGTCTTGGCCTTGGCCTCGGTCGTCGTGATCCGGTCGTGCAGGATCAACGACACGGCCAGGTTGCGCCGGAGCGCCTTGCGCTGGTTGGTATTCCGCCCGAACTTCCGTCCGGCTACGCGGTGCCTCATTCCTCCTGCTCCTCCTCGTCGTCAGCACCCTCAGCCATGCCGTCCTCGAGGGCGTCGTTGTCCTCCAGACCCTCGACACCGAGGCCGGTCGGAACCTCCAGCGTGTAGCCGTGCTCCGCAAGCTTGTCCTTCAGTTCTTGCAGCGAGCGCGGTCCGAAGTTTCGAATCGAGAGGAGCTGGTCCGGATCCATGTCCAGCACCTGCCCGACACGCTCGATGTGCCGGCTACGCAGCGCGTTGAGCACCCGGGGCGACAGGCCCAACTCGGAGAGCGGCTTGTTGTCCGCCTCGGTCATCGGCCGCGCGGCCTCTTCGGTCGCCTCGGCCGGCTGGCGGTTGAAGTCGGCGATCAAGCGCCCGTGATCGACCAGGATCTGCGCCGCGGTGCTGAGCGCCTCGCCCGGATCGACCGTGCCGTCGGTGACGATTTCCAGGATCAGCCGGTCGAAGTCGGTCATCTGGCCGACGCGTGTGTGCTCGACGACGTAGTTGACTTTCTCAATCGGCGTGAAGATCGCGTCGACCGGGATCTCGCCGATCGAGAAAATCTCCTGCGCCTCCGCCGGCTGGTAGCCGCGCCCGCGCATGACCACCAAATCCATCTCCAACCGCGCGCGCTCGTTGTCGAGCGTCGCGACGATCTGGTCCGGATTGACCACCTCGACCTCGGCCGGCCAATCGATATCGCCGGCCCGCACCGGGCCCTCCCCGCGAGCGTAGAGGCTCGCGCGCGCTTCCCGGAAGCTGTCGAGTTGAGTCTGCAGGCGAATCTGCTTCAGATTGAGGACGATCTCCGTCACATCCTCGCGCACGCCCTCGATGGTCGAGAATTCATGCCAAACGTCGGTGATGCGCACGCGCACGATGGCAGCGCCGGTCAACGACCGCAGCAGAATGCGCCGCAGCGCGTTCCCCAGCGTGATACCGTAGCCCGGCTCCAGCGGCTCGATCTCAAACCGCCCATAGTTCTCGCCGGTGTGCGTCTGCTGCACACGCGGCTGAGCAATCTCCAACACCCGATTCCGCCTCCTTCGGCGACTCGCTGAGAGCCGCCGATGTTATCTCTTGATGACGTATTCCCGATTGCTGGCGGAGCCTCGCGGCGTTAGACGCGCCGGCGCTTCGGCGGCCGGCAGCCGTTGTGCGGAACCGGGGTGACGTCCGCGATTGAGAGCACCTGGATACCGGCGGCTTGCAGCGAACGAATCGCCATCTCGCGCCCGGCGCCCGGTCCCTTAACAAAGACTTCGACCTGGCGCAGCCCGTGCTCCATCGCTTTGCGCGCGGCGTTCTCGGCCGCGACCTGCGCCGCGTAGGGCGTGCTCTTACGCGAGCCCTTGAAGCCAGAGGAACCAGCGCTCGACCAGGCGATGACATTGCCGGCCTGATCGGTCAGGGTCACGATCGTGTTGTTGAAGGTCGACTGCACGTAGGCCCGGCCACGCGGGATGTTCTTCCGCTCACGCCGCCGTCCTCGTGCCGCTCCGCGCCGCGCCGCGCCGCGCCGTCGATCTGCCATGAAGCCTGGTTCCTTTCTTGTCCGCTACGCTGAGCTGGCCCGCGAGCCGCTTGAGTCCCTTAGCGCCTAGCGCTGGCGCCGCGTCCGCGCCGGATTGTCCTAGCGGCCCTTCTTCCTCAGGCCGATGCCCTTCTTCGGACCTTTGCGCGTCCGGGCGTTGGTCTTGGTCTGCTGACCGCGCACCGGCAGTCCACGACGATGGCGCAGCCCGCGGTAGGAGCCGATGTCCATCAGTCGCTTGATGTTCATGTTGACCTCACGCCGCAGGTCGCCCTCGACCACCATCTCCTTCTCGATGATGTCGCGCAGCCGGGCAACCTCTTCGTCGGTCAGATCCCGCACGCGGGTCGTGCTGTTGATCCCGGTCCGCTCCAGCAGCGCACGGCTGGTGCTGGGGCCGACGCCATAGATGTAGGTCAGGCCGATCTCGACCACCTTCTCGCGCGGAAGATCGACGCCCGCGATTCGTGCCATGCCGCTGCCTCCTAGCCCTGCCGCTGCTTGTGCCTGGGGTTGGTGCAGATCACCCGCACCACGCCACGCCGGCGAATGATCCGGCAGTTGTCACAACGCTTCTTGACCGAAGCCGCTACTTTCATGATTCCTCGCCCTTTCCACGATTCACGGTGACCCACACGCTCTCGCCCACTTGACCCGGCGAGCGGCTGCTCGTCCGCCCGCGGCTCGCACCAGATCGCCTGGTAGAATCCGAACGCTGGTCAGGCGAGCCATGCCGGAGACATCCACGACCACGCCGTGGCCGCCGTCGCGTTCGTAGTCGCCCCGTGCATTCGGCCATCGTATCGTGATGCGACCCGCATCTCGCGTGGCCCTGCCGGGGTAAACGAACTAGCGCGCGTTCAAGCCTTGGCGTGCGCGCCACAACGCTCAATTATACCACAGGCGGGGCCGCAACGGTCAGCAACTCCGGTTCACCCTCGGTGATTGCCACGGTGTGCTCGTAGTGGGCCGACAGCCCACCGTCGAGCGTGACGACCGTCCAGTAATCGTCGAGCACGTCAACTTCTCCGGCGCCGATCGCGATCATCGGCTCGATCGCCAGCGTCATTCCGCGCCGCAGCATCAGCCCGGTGCCCGGCTCGCCCTCATTCGGAACGTCCGGCTCTTCATGCAACTCTTGACCCACACCATGCCCGCCGTAATCCTCGATCACACGGAACCCCCGCCGCTCGGCTTCGGCCTGGATCGCGGCGCCAATATCGCCGATGCGCTTGCCGGCGCGTGCCTGGCTCACACCGGCCCGGAATGCCGCCTCGACCGCCTCGACCAGCGCCCGTGCCTCGTCCGTCACCTCGCCGATTGGGAAGGTAGCGGCCGCGTCGGCGTGATAGCCGTGCTGCCAGACGCCGACGTCGACCTTCAACAGGTCGCCGTTCTGGAGCCGGGTTGGGCCAGGGATGCCGTGGATCACCTGCGCGTTCAGGGAGGTGCAGATGCCGGCCGGGAATCCGTCGTAGTCGAGGAAAGAGGGAACACCGCCCCGCGACACGATGAATTCGCTCGCCAGCCGGTCGAGCCGCTGGGTGGTCACCCCTGGCACCGCCTCGCGTCGCAGCAGCTCCAGCGTCTCGGCCACGATCACGCCTGCCTGGCGCATCAGGCCGATCTCCCGCGCTGATTTCAGCGTGATCGCCACAGCTCTAGTCCACCCGCGTCGCCAGCGCCTGCACGATCGCCGTGGTCACTTCGTCGATCGGTCGGTCGCCGTCGACCGACAAGAGCAGGCCCTGCCGCTCGTAATACGCAAGCACCGGCTGCGTCTGCTCGTCGTAGATCGCCAGGCGCCGCGCCACCGCCTCCGGCGTGTCGTCGCTGCGCTGCGTGAGCGCGGAGCCGCACACGTCGCACACACCTGGGACTCGCGGTGGATTGAACTCGCGGTGGTAGGTCGCTCCACAGTTCGGGCAGATCAGTCGCCCGCTCAAGCGCTCGATCAGCACCTGCCGCGGCGCTTCGACCGAGATCACCGCCACCAGGCGCTCGCCGCGCGCCGTCAGCGCCGTCTCCAGCGCCTCGGCCTGCGCCTGGTTGCGCGGGAAGCCATCGATCAGCGCCCCCCGCAGCGCCGGATGTTCCCGGCGCATCTGGTCGATCCGATCCAGCAGCATGCGCACGGTCAGGGCGTCGGGTACCAGCGCGCCGCGGTCGTAATAGCCGCGAATCTCTTCGCCGAGCTGACTGCCGCTAGCCATCACCTCACGAAAGAGGTCGCCGGTCGAGACGTGGACCAGATCCAGGCGCGGCGCGACCAGCGCAGCCTGAGTTCCTTTGCCGGCGCCCTGCGGGCCCATGATCAACACGTGTGTCGCGGGGGCGACACTCATTGCTCGCTCGCCTCCCTAGCGAATGAAGCCTTCGTAGTTGCGCATCATCAGTTGCGCCTCGAGTTGGCGCATCGTGTCGATGGCCACCCCGACCACGATCAGGAACGAGGTCGCGCTCAAGAGCAGCTCGGTCACGCCGGTCAGCGCCGAAACGATGTAGGGCAGGATCGCCACGACGCCCAGCGCCAGCGCGCCGACGAGCGTGATCCGCATCAGCACCCGGGTAAGGTAGATGTCGGTGTTGCGCCCGGGGCGCACACCAGGAATGAACCCGCCCTGCTTTTGCAGGTTCTCGGCGATATTCTGCTGCTGGAAGAGCACCATGGTGTAGAAGTAGGTGAACAGCACCACCATCAGGAAGAAGATCACCTGATAGATGACCGCGTTCGGACTGAAGAGGGAGTTCACCGTCGTCGACACGCTGCGGACCCAGTCACGCCCCGAGGACTGCATAAAGTTGGCGATCATCCCCGGGAAGACCATGATACTGTAGGCGAAGATCAGCGGAATCATGCCGGCCGAGTTCACCTTCAGCGGGATGGTCGTGTTGCCGCCACCGTAGACGCGACCGCGCCGGATGCGCTTGGCGTGCTGCACCGGGATGCGGCGCATGCCCTCGTTGAGCAGCACGATGCCGACGATTGTGACCAGCGCCAGCACCACGAAAGCGGCTGCGCCGATGACGTTTTGCGTCGCGCTGCTGCCGGTAGCCAGTCGGCCGATCGCCCCAGGAAGACTGGCGACGATGCCGCCAAAGATGATGATCGAGACGCCGTTCCCTACTCCGTTCTCGGTGATCAGTTCGCCGAGCCAGACGAGCAGGACCGTTCCCGCCGTCATCGTCAGAAGCAGGGCCGCGCTGCGCAGCGCCGTGTCGGCGTGGAAGAGCCCGAAGTTCTTCAGCACGCCGTTGTTGGCCATCAGCACCGCCTGGCCGTAACCCTGTAGGAGCGCCAGCGGCACGGTGATCCAGTGGGTGTACTGATTGATCTTACGCTGGCCCGCCTCGCCTTCCTTGGAGAGCTCCTCCAGGCGCGGGACCGTCGGCGTGAGCAGTTGCATGATGATCGAGGCGGTGATGTAGGGGTAGACCCCCAGCGCCAGAATCGAGAAGTGCCGCAGCGTGCTGCCGGAGAACACGTTGAGCATGCCCAGCAACTGGTTGCGGTCGAGCAGATCATTCAACGCGGTCCGATCGACACCCGGGAGCGGGATGGTGGCCAGAAAGCGGAAGATCACCAGGATCGCCAGGGTATAGAGGATCTTCCGTCTCAGGTCCGGGATCTTGAAGGCGTTGACAGCTGCCTGGAGCATTACTCGATGACCTCCACCGTCCCGCCAGCGGCCTCGATCTTCTCACGCGCGCTGCCGGTGAACTTGTGGGCACGCACCGTCAGCGGCTGGCTCACCTCGCCGACGCCCATGATCTTGACCGGGAACTCCAGCCCGCGCGTCACGCCGTATTGATAGAGCACTTCGGGCGTGATCGGCTCGGTGACCGCGTGCTTCTCGATCATCTTCAGGATGCGGTCGAGGTTGATCGCCTCGTACTCGGTGCGGAAGATGTTGGTGAAGCCGCGCTTGTACGACATGCGGCGATAGAGCGGATTCTGCCCGCCCTCGAAGCCGGGCCGCACCGTCCCGCGCGCCTTCTGTCCCTTCGTTCCCCGGCCGGCGGTCTTGCCCTTGCCGCTGCCTGTGCCGCGGCCGACACGCTTCTTGTTGGTTTTCGCACCCGGGGCCGGGCGCAAGTCGTGCTGCTGCATGATCCTAGACTCCTGACCAGACGCCCGGCACAGGCCGGCGCCGCCCTATTCGGACTCGTCCTCTTCAATACGCACCAGATGACGTACCTTATTCACCATGCCGCGCACCGACGGGTTGTCCGGTTTCTCGAGTGTTTGATAGAGCCGGTGGAATCCGAGCGAGCGGACGGTTTCCTTCTGATCCTTCGGCGCACCGATGATGCTCTTGAAATAGGTGACGCGAATCGTCTTCCGTTGCTCGCTCATGCGTCGGCCGCCTTCTCCCGCCGGCGGAAGCGCTCGGCTGGCAACCCACGGCGTGCCGCCACGGCTTCGATCGGCTCCAGCTCGCTCAGCGCCTTAATCGCCGCCCGCGTCACGTTCACCGGATTATTGCTGCCGTGGGTCTTCGTCAGGATGTCGTGGATCCCGGCGGCCTCGACCACCGCGCGCACCCCGGCCCCGGCGATCAAGCCGGTGCCCGGCGAGGCAGGCTTCATCAGCACCGAGGCCGCGCCGAAGCGGACCTCGACCGGGTGCGGGATCGTGCGACCGGAGAGGGGCACTTCGATCATGTTCTTCTTGGCGGTCTCGGTCGCCTTCCGAATCGACTCCGGCACTTCGGTTGCCTTGCCGACGCCGACGCCGACCTTGCCATGACCATCACCCACGACCACGACCGTGCTGAAGCTGAAGCGGCGCCCGCCCTTGACCACCTTGGCCACGCGGTTGATCTGCACCACCCGCTCTTCCAGCCCGCTCCCCTCGTCACCTCGGTCGCGGCGCGACTGCGTCCTCGTTACCATACGTGCTGTCCGTTCCTCACTCGCTATGTCGAACTAGAACTCGAGGCCGGCAGCCCGGGCGCCGTCGGCAACCGCTTTG
>DASSHC010000468.1:0-3379 GCA_035693105.1 Thermomicrobiaceae bacterium
CCATCATGGACGATGAGGCCGTACTCGTCGAAGCGGGCGTCGTACGAGACGAAGTGATCCGGGCAGTCAAACGGGTCCGAGTGCACGGGGCAGCGATGCTCGATGTTCTTTTTCATTGCCTGGCAACAATAGCGCACTACCAGTCTCACTTCTCGCAAAATATCGACGTGTTACGTCGATCTCGTTGGCCTCGAACATCTACCGCACGCGCGGCGGGTCGCCACGGGCGCTCCACCAGAGGGCGCCAGCGGCCAGGCGCAGGGCGAGGGCGAAGAAAAGGACCGCCCCCAGCCCGGCGGCACCCTCGATGGCGAGCCAGATCAGGCCGAGCAGGACGTAGACGGCCAGGATCTCCAGCGCGGCCAGCAGCAGCCTCGGTCGCATGGCGGCTCAGTGCAGGCGGAGGAACAGCCTGGCGACGTTGAAGTAGATCACCAGCCCGGTCCCATCGACCAGGGTCGAGATGAAGGGGGCCGAGACGACCGCCGGATCGACCCGCAGCTTGTGCAGCACCAGCGGCAGGATCGCGCCTACGATCGCCGCCCAGATCACGATGGCGGTCACCGCCATCGCCACCGTCAGCCCGACATCGACCCCCACGCGCAGCGTCATGGCGCGGATGAAGGTCGCCGCCGCCATCACCACGCCGAGCATGATGCCGGTGATGAATTCCTTGCGCACGATGCGGAACATGTCGCCGAAGCGCACGTCGCCGACCGCCATGGCGCGCACGATGGTGGTGACGACCTGCGAGCCGACGTTGCCGCCGGTGCCGATCAAGAGCGGGATGAAGAAGGAGAGCGCCACCACCGTCTCGACCTCACTCTGGTAGTGGCGCAGCACGGTGCCGGTGTACGCTTCGGCGAAGAAGAGGGCCAGCAGCCAGCCGACGCGCTTGCGCCACAGGCGCTGGGGCGACGCGCGCAGGTACGGCTCCTCCAGCGGCTCGGAGCCGCCCAGCCGCTCGATGTCCTCGGTCGTCTCCTGCTCGATGATGTCGGCCACGTCGTCGGCGGTGATGATCCCCAGCAGGCGGTTCTCGGCGTCGACCACCGGCAGCGCCAGGAAATTCTCGGCCATCAGGAGCCGCGCGGCATGCTCCTGGTCGGCGGTCACCGGCACGCTGACGACATCGCGGTCGATGACGCGCGCGATCGGGGTGTCGGGCGGGCTGAGCACTAACCGGCGCAGCGAGAGGACGCCGAGCAGATGGTCCTGGGCGTCGGTGACGTAGACGTAGGCGACGGTCTCGGCGGCCTCGGCCAGCTTCTGCAGCGCCGCGATCGCCTGGCGCACGGTCAGGTCGGGCGACACCGCCACGTAGGCGGGGGTCATGCGGCCGCCGGCGCTGTCGGGCGGGTAGCTGAGCAGGTCGCGCAGTTCGGCCGCCTCGATCGGCTCCATCGCCACCAGGATGCGGTCGGCTTCCTCGGGCGCGAACTCCCCCACCACGTCGGCGGCGTCGTCCGGCTCCATCGCCTCCAGCACGTCGGCGGCGTCGACCACGGCCAGGCGGCTGAGGAGAGCGGCGGCGTCGTAGGGGTCGATCTCGGCCAGCAGTTCGCCCAGGGCGTCGTCGCCCAGCAACTCGGCCAGCCGGCGCGCGTCGGCGGGCGTCAGGCGCGCGAGGCGCTCGGGCAGGCCGCCCTGCTCGGTCAGCGCGCGCAGGGCGGCCGTCAACTCGGCGGTATCGCCGCGCTCCAGCCCTGCCTCTAGTGATGGTACGCGCTCCCGCTCCGCCGTCACGGCGCTATCGTACTCGCGCGGCGGCGGCAGGGCGAGGGGCGATTGGTCGTGCTTCTGGGGCCTGGGTGCCGCCCCACGACGGATCCTTCGACTGCGCGCAGGATGACAGGGTAAAGGATGGGGCGAACGACAAGGACTTGTCTCGCCCGGTAGGCCGCTCCCTCCCCTGTCATCCCGAGCGCAGTCGAGGGATCCGCGCCGCACGCGCCGCCAATGCCTGTCGGCAGCCGCCCGCCGCTCGGTGGCAACCCGCTTGCAGCGGTATGATTGGGGCATCTCGCGTCCCGCCAACCGCCAGGAGGTGCGAAATGAGCGTGATGTCGATCGAGGAGCGGACCGAGCGCTTCCGGCGGCATGTCGAGGAGGGGCATCAGGTCGAGGCGACCGACTGGCTGCCCGATGAGTATCGCGCCCGGCTCACCAAGTTCATCGAGATGCACGCCAACTCCGAGATGATGGGCGCGCTCCCCGAGCGCGACTGGATCCTGCGCGCGCCGACGCTGCACCGCAAGCTGGCCGTCACCGCCAAGATCCAGGACGAGGTGGGCCACGCCCAGCTCCTCTACCGCCTGGTCGAGGACCTCGGCAAGCCGCGCGAGCAGGTCTTCGACGACCTGATCGGCGGCAAGACCAAGTTCCACAACGTCTTCCACTACCCCACGCGCTCCTGGGGCGACGTCGGCATCATCGCCTGGCTGGTCGACGCCGCCGCTATCTTCAGCCAGAGCGCGCTGCAGCGCTCCAGCTACGCCCCCTACGCCCGCGTCATGCGCCGCATCTGCTGGGAGGAGGCCTTCCACCTCAAGCACGGCGAGGACATCGTGCTGACGGCGATGATGGGCACGCCGGCCCAGCGGCACCTGATGCAGGAGGCCATCGAGCGCTGGTGGGAGCCGCTGATGATGTTCCACGGCCCGCCGACGCCGGTTGAGAAGGACAAGGACCTGGCCTGGGGCATCAAGAGCCGGCCCAACGAGGCGCTGCGGCAGGACTTCCTGACCCGCTACGTGCGCAAGATCAACGAGATCGGGCTCAAGATCCCCGATCCGAAGCTGCGCTTCGATGAGGCCAGCGGCCGTTGGCAGTACAGCGAGCCAGACTGGGACAAGCTCTACTGGATCGTCACCGGCAACGGCCCGGCCTCGCGCGAGCGGCTCGGGTTCCGCCGGCTCTCCTACGGCGAGAGCGACTGGGTGCGCCAGGCGGTGGCCGGGCAGGCCGCGGCCGCCTGATTCGAGCGAAGGAAGCGAGCGGAGCGGTGCAGGTCTTCGAGGTCTTCCGGCAGGAGGATGAGGGCGAGGCGCTACGGCACGCCGGCAGCGTCGACGCGCCCGACGAGGCGCTGGCTATCCAGTACGCGCGCGAGGTCTACTCGCGCCGCGGCGAGGCCACGCGCCTCTGGATCGTGCCCCGCGCCGCGATCGTCGAGGTGGTCGACGAGGACTTCCTCCACCCGGTGGTCGAGCGCAGCTACCGGCTGGGCGAGGGCTACCGGGTGACGGTGGCCAAGCGGCGGCAATTGAAGGAGGCGGGCGCCGGTGAGCCGTGAGCTGGACGCGCAGGTTCAAGAGGCGCTGCGGCGCCACCTGATCACCCTGGCCGACGACGAGCTGGTCCTGGGCTACCGCTGCTC
>DASSHC010000469.1:0-16131 GCA_035693105.1 Thermomicrobiaceae bacterium
GCAGGCCTCGTCCGCGTCGCGCGCCAGATGCACCACCGCGCCGACCGCCTCCGCCTGCTGGGTAAACTGGGCGATCAGCTCGGGCAGATTGGCGATGGCGTCCGCCTTGACGCGGTGCAGCTCGGCGCGCAGCCCAGGGAAGTCGGTCTGGGCGAAGGCCGCCGCGCGCCGGTCGCGGAAGGTGGAGAGGGCGCGGTGGAGGGCGATCGCCAGATTCTTGTCGTCGAGCGCGGCGTCGAGGCGCTGCTGGAAGCGCGGGCTGCGGGCGGGCATGGCTCATCCTTTACTGACGTGCAGGCGGGCGGGGCCGTCGCGGCATGCTGCCGTTAATCCTACCCTGAATCCGGCGTCTGAGCTTACGGCATACAGATTGCCGAAGGGTTGGTGACGCGGGTGCGCGGCAGCGCCCAACCTGGCTTCACCGAAGGGAAAGAGCGATGGCGGAGACCACCACAGTCCTGATCGGCACGTTCGATATCCCGGACGAGGCGGAGCGCGCCGTCGACGAGCTGCGCAGCGTCGGCTTCAGCGACGATCAGATGCTGCTGCTGGCGCGCGAGGAAGAGGCCGCGCCGCGCGGCATGCCGGTCTCCAGCGCCGAGCAGAGCGGCACGGTCGAGCTGGCCAACCTGCTGCGGCAGTGGGGGCTCGACCAGGAGGTGACCGATCGCATCGTCCACAACGTCACCACCTCGCGCGCGCTGGTCGTCACGCGGCCCGGCTCGCGCCAGCAGGATGCGGCGCGCGTCTTCAAGGACTTCGGCGCGCAGATCTTCGGCAACATCTCCCCGGCCGACTATGAGGCCTTCGCCGCCACCACCGGCTACGACACCGCCGTCGGCACCCGCGCCACCATCCCCGGCGGGCAGAACATCCCGACCGAGCAGCTCGGTGCGGTGACCGGCGACCAGCGGAGCTGGCAGGCGCTGCACCCGCGCTATCGCCAGGAATGGCAGCAGCGGACCGGCGGCACGGCGCAGCAGTGGCAGCAGGTCGAGCCGGGCTATCGCTACGCCCACGAGATGCGCCAGCAGCCGGGCTACCAGCGCATGGTCTTCGCCGCGGCCGAGCCCCAGCTCAAGACGGACTACCCCACCTGGGCGCAGCAGCGCGGCTACCCCCGCGGCAAGAATCAACGCCAGAACGAGAGTATCTGGCAGGAGCTCAAGGGCGCGGTCGAGGATGCCTGGGACCGCATCACCTTCAAGGAGGGCCCGGTCGGCGAGGCGAACCCGGTGCAGCCCGAAGGGCGGGTACAGGGTGAGGACCAGGTCGTGACGCGCTCGCGCTGGGTGCGGCTGGTGCCGCAGAGCCACCCACGCACGCAGACCCAGGTGCAGGTCGACAACCCCGACACCGAGCGCCCGCGCGTCGTCGAGCGCGAGATGCCGTAGGGCGCACCCTCCTCCCCCGGCCCGGACGGAGCCTCTCCCAATGCTGGGAGAGGGGAGAAGAGGAATTGTAGGGGCGGGTTTCAAACCCGCCCGCGTTTTGGAGTAGCGTGACATGGCAGTGACAGACCACTCGGTCGTCGTCGGTGTCTTCGACACGGTTGCGCAGGCCGAGCGGGCCACCAGCGACCTGGCGGAGGCCGGGTTCCCCGAAAATGAACTGGGCTTCATGGTCAAGGGCGAAGGCACGGCGGGCGGCGGCGCGCTGGCCCCCGGCGACACCCATATGACCGAGGGCGCCGCGATCGGCGCGGCGGCCGGCGGCCTGGGCGGCGCGCTGGCCGGGGCGGCGCTAGCCGGCGTGATCCCCGGCATCGGGCCGATCCTCTCGGCCGGCATCCTGACCGCGGCAGCGCTCGGCGCCTTCACCGGCGCGGCTAGCACGGGGCTGCTCGGGGCGGTCATCGGGCTGGGGTTCTCGGAAGACCAGGCGCGCTTCATCGAGGCCGAGCTGCGCGCCGGGCACGCGATCGTGACCGTGCGGACCGGCGACGAGGACCAGCAGGCCAGGGCCGAGGCGATCATGCGGCGCGACGGCGCCCGCTTCGCCGCCCTCGGCGACGAGCTGCCCCCCGAGCCGGAGGCCAACGACACGCATATCCCCACGGCGTAGCGGTGCGGGCGAGCCCTCACCCCCGACCCCTCTCCCGTGCGCGGGAGAGGGGAGGTGACTGCCGAATAGCTTAGGTGCCGGGTGAGGGCCCGTCTGGACCACGCGCGAGCCGTACCGTATGCTGGCCGGCAACCTGGGCGGACACGGTGTCCAGGGTCGACCGGTCCGGGTATTGGGAAGGGGATGCGCTGATGGGTAAGACGGATGACCGGCTCAAGGAACTGGGTATCGAGCTGCCGCCGGTCCCGCAGCCGGCCGGCACCTACGTCCACTGGGTGCGCTCCGGCAATCAGGTCTATCTGGCCGGCAAAGGCCCCTACAACGCCGACGGCTCACGCCCCAAGACCGGCAAGGTCGGGCGCGACATCACCGTCGATGAGGCCTACCAGCAGGCGCGCTCGACCGGTCTGGTGCTGATCGCGGTGATGAAGGATGCGGTCGGCGGCGATCTGGACCAGGTCAAGCGGGTGCTCAAGGTCTTCGGCATGGTCAACGCCGTGCCGGACTTCGGCCAGCAGCCCCAGGTGATCAACGGCTGCTCCGACCTCTTCGTCGAGGTCTTCGGCGAGCGCGGGCGCCACGCCCGCTCGGCGATCGGCATGGGCTCGCTGCCCAATCAGATCGCCTGCGAGATCGAGGCGATCATCGAGGTGGAGTAACGGGCCATCGTGGGCTGGGCGGCCACGGGGGGCCGCCCCTACCGGGGGAACGCGGCCCCTCTTTCCGGTAGGGGCAGGCCCCTGTGCCTGCCCTCGTGGCCCTATCACTAATCCTGCTTGAAGGCCGCCTTCTACCCTCCGGCGTCCACCCCCTGGTCCCCCAGCACGACCGGCGAAACATAGAGATCGCCGCCGCAGGCCATGAGCTGCGCGTTGACGACGAGCTGGTCGAAGTCGTCGGGCGGCGTGATCTCCAGCTGGGCCGAGGTCGGGCAGCTCTGCGAGCCGGTCGGGATGTGATTGTAGCCGACGTCGAACGAGGCCTGGGCGCCGGACGGCAGGAAGACCAGCCCCGGCGGTACGCTGAGGATGGCGAAGACCGAGCCCGCGCCGCTCCGGTGCACCTGCGTCGGCAGCGGGTTGCCCTGCGCGTCCAGCATCAGCATCCCCGGATAGCCGTAGAGGAAGCAGGTGTCGGGCGAAGTGTTTTGCAGCACGAAGCGGGTCAGGATGTGGCCGGTGGCGGCGAAACTGGGCCCCGGCATGACCGCCAGTTGCGACACGCCGCAGCGCGACCAGAGGTCCAGGTTGTAGGCCGGCACGCCGGACGACTGCGCCAGTGGGGCGGTCGCGATACCGGACTGCTGGGCCGCCTGATCCCCGAGCAGGCCCAGTTCCACCTGCCAGGCGGGCGGGTTGTCGGGGTGGTACTCGAAGCGCGCGCGCTCGAAGTACTGCACCGTGTAGCCGCCCTCCTGGAACTCCTCGGAGATCGGGTAGCCGAAGATCGCCAGGCCGCCGTTCTGCTGCCAGAACGCGCGGAAGCCGAAGCAGAGGCGATGGCTGGTCGGGGGATAGTAGGTGCAGTTGTCGTCGCTCTGCGCGTTGACCGGCTGGAAGGGCGGCTCACTCTGGCGACTGGCCGTCGCTAGCGCGCCCAGGCGGCGTGGCTCGACGCGCCACTCCGGCGGGTTGTCGGGGTGGTACTCGAAGACGGCGCGCTCGAAGTACTGCACCGTCAGGCCGCTCTGCGGGTCGGTCAGCTCCTCGGAGATTGGGTAGCCGAAGAGCGCGACCTGGCCGTGCTCCAGCCAGTAGTCGAGGAAGCCGTAGGCGAGATAGTGCCCGGTCTCGGGGAAGTAGACCAGCCGGGGAGCGGGATCGGCGCTCGGGGCGGGCGCGGCCAGCGCCGTTGCCGGGAGGAGCAGCGCGAGCGCGAGCGCCAGCAGGGCGCAAGCTGCCGCTCCCCGCACCGTCGTTCCCGTTCTCGCTCTGCGGCCGAAGTCGCGCATCGCGGTCTCCTTCCCGGCGTCGTCACGGCGCGCCTATGGCTAAAACGCGTTGACCGTCCCGAGTGTTACGGCGTTGCCGGCGGATCACGCCACCGCGGCCGGTTGCCCGGCTTCGACGGCGCGGTAGACGGCGCCGAGGAAGTCGAGGAAGCCCTGCTCGCGCGCCGGGTCGTGCGCCTGGATGGCGCCGAGCGCCGCGCCCAGGAAGCCCGGCCCCAGCGCGCTCCACCAGGGGCGCGCGCTCGTGCCCTTTTGATTGCTCACCACCACCGACTGCCGCAGCGGCTCGCCGCGCAGTACCCCCTCGGAGCCGGTCGCCTCGACCAGCAGCTCCTGCGGCGCCGGCGACTCCGCCGGCAGGATGGCGCCGAACTCGACCGTCAGCAGCGGCCCGCCGCTGGTCTGCGCGATCACGAACCAGGCGTCGGGCTCGCCGCCGTGGATGGCGGCGCGGGTGGTCTGCGCCAGGCTGACCGGAGCTCCGGCCAGCGCGTAGACGTAGTGCAGCAGCGGCACGCCCAGCGACGCGAAAAGCCCCTGCTGGCCCGGGCGTACGCGATGGCTGGCGAAGACGCCGTAGGGGCGGCCGAGCGCGCCGCCGGCCACTTCGGCCCGCAGCGTCTCCAGCGCGGCGTAGCCGCGCAGCGCGCTCACCTGCGCCACCCGGCCGGCGCCCAGCGCCCCTCGCGGCGCGTCGCCGGTCTCGGTCAGCGGCAGGGTCGCCACCGGCAGTCCGGCGCCGGTCGCCTGCTGGATCACGGCGACGCGCTCCTCTGGCTCGGCCAGGCAGAGCACCAGCCCGGCGCCGTCCGGCAGCGGCGCGCCGGGGTCGACCCGGCCGGCGAGCGTCAATTCGGCCAGCGCCTGCACCGCCCGCGCGACTTCGTCCGCGAAGTCGCCCCGGCCGACGATCGCGATACGCTCCATCCCTGGTTCAAGCGGCTGAAGCTGCTCCGGCGCGCTCATGCGGCGCCTCCTTCCCGCGGCAGGCTGACCACCTGGCCGGTCTTGCTCGACTCCACCGCGGCCAGCGCGATCGCCAGCGCCTGGCGCGCGTTCCAGGGGTCGAGCGGCACCGGGGTGTCGTCGCGCACCGCCTGGGCGAACTGCTCGATCTCGCGCACGTAGGCGTCGTCGACGTGCAGGAGCGTGTTGAAGTTCTCGGGGAAGCGCATCCCCTCGCCGGTCCAGTGCTCCAGCGGGGACATCGGCGGGTCGGTGGCGCGGATCATCCCCTCGGTGCCGAAGACCTCCATCATATGGAAGTAGGGGTAGCGCGGCGGCAGGTTGTTGACCACCTCGGCCGCGCCGATGGCGCCGTTCTGGAAGGAGATGGTGTAGCTGATGAAGTCGGGCACCTCGCCCTCCGGCGCGGTGATCTGCGAGGCGGAGTAGACCGAGGCGGCCTCGGCGCCCACGAACCAGCGCGCCAGATCGGTCTCGTGCACCGCGTTGGTCAGCGCGGCGCCGTAGGTGAACTCGGCCAGCAGGATCCAGGGGCGCTCGTCGACCGGGCGCCAGTAGCCGGCCCAGCGCCGCATGACGTTGTACATCGACGCGGCACGGCGCTCGTTCTCGCGCACCAGCCGCACCTCGCCGATGGCGCCCTCGCCGATCGCCTGCTGGATGGCCCGGTAGCGCGCGGTGAAGCGGCGGCTGTGGCCGACCATGAACTTGACCTTGTTGCGTTTGGCGGCGGCGATCATGGCGTCGGCGTCGGCCAGCGAGTTGGCCATCGGCTTCTCGCAGAGGACGTGCTTGCCGGCCTCGGCGGCGGCGACCACCTGCTCGCCGTGCAAGAACTCCGGGGTGCAGATGTCGACCATGTCGATATCGGGCCGCGCGAGCAATTGGCGGTAGTCGCTGTACCACGACGCGGCGCCGTAGCGGCGGGCGGCCTGCTCGGCGGCCTCGGGGCGCACGTCGGCCACGGCGATCAGTTCCAACTGGTCGTGCAGGTGCGCGATGGCCGGCAGGTGGGCGCTGTTGGCGATCGTGCCGGCGCCGATCAAGCCCACTCTCAAGCGTGGCATCGGAGCCTCCTCTCCATCCAGCGCATGGTACCGCTCGCGCCCTCATCCCCCAACCCCTTCTCCCAATGCTGGGAGAAGGGGAGATACCGATGGGGCAGAGTGGCGTACGACGACGACATCACGTCGTACTCGTACGCCTCGAACTCTCCCTGTCATCCCGAGCGCAGTCGAGGGATCCGTCCGCACGCGGCAGCCAACGTCCTCGACGGGCAGTCCCTTCGCCCGCGCGAACGGCGGCACGCTGGATGCATCGGCCTTGCCTCGCGGAGCCGGCTCCCGCGCCATCGCTGTCGCTTTACGCGCGCGGGCCTGGCGCGCCGGCTCCGCATTTTCCGGCCGGAGCGCGATAATCCCCGCCGGGAGCGACGACACGATCACGCGAGAGGGAACGACGATGCCGGAATTCGACCCCAACGCGCGTCTCGACACCTCGCAGGTCGAGGACCGGCGCGGCATGGGCGGTGGCGGTGGTGTGGGACGCGGGGTGGCGGTCGGCGGAGCCGGCGGCGGCCTGGTGATCCTGGCCCTGGTCCTCTCGCTGATCTTCGGCGTGCCGATCGATACCGGCAGCCCATCCTCCCAGCCGGTCAGCCAGAATCCGGCCGCCGCGCCCGTGTCCGGCAGCCTGGCGCAGAACTGCCAGACCGGAGCCGACGCCGCCGCCGAGCAGGACTGCCGCATCGTGGCCTACGTCGACAGCATTCAGGAGTACTGGGGCAGCGAGTTCACCCGCCGCGGCATGCAGTACACCAAGTCCAAGACAGTCCTCTTCACCGGCTCGACCTCCACCGGCTGCGGTCAGGCCACCACCGATGTCGGCCCCTTCTACTGCCCGGTGGACCAGACCGTCTACCTCGATCTCGGCTTCTTCGACGAGTTGCGCTCGCAGTTCGGCGCGCAGGGCGGCCCCTTCGCCGAGGCCTACGTGCTGGCGCACGAGTACGGGCACCACGTGCAGGACCTGGTCGGCACGCTGGACCGCTACCCCAACCCTACCCAGGGAGCCCAGGGCACCTCGGTGCGCATCGAGCTGCAGGCCGACTGCTACGCCGGAGTCTGGGCCGACCACGCCACCCAGACCGGCATCATCACCCAGCTCAGCCAGGCCGACATCGCCGACGGGCTGAACGCGGCCGCGGCGGTGGGCGACGACCGCATCCAGCAGGAGTTCCAGGGGCACGTCAACCCCGAATCCTGGACGCACGGCTCCTCGGCCGAGCGCCAGCACTGGTTCAGCGTCGGTTACCAGTCCGGCGACATGGGCTCGTGCGACACCTTCAGCGGAAGCCTGTGACGGTCCGCTCATCGCCAGCCGCTCGACGACGGTGGGTGCCATCCAGGACGGATCCCTCGACTGCGCTACGGTGAAAATAGCGGCCCCGGAGGACGCCCGTTTTCATGCCGCTGTGGCGAGCCGAGGCTCATGACGACTCGGGATGACAGGGTTAGATAGGGGCGTACGAGGACGATCAGTGTCGTCCTATGGGCCCCGACTTACCCCTGTCATCCCGAGCGCAGTCGAGGGATCCGTCCTGGTCTAGCACCCAAGCGTCGTCTTCAGCCGCCGATCTCGCCCGCGCGGTACACTGTCCCCGTGATGACGAGGCCCGACCCTGACCCCGACCACGTCCAGCGCGTCCACCAGAAGCTGCTCGACTGGTATCGCGCCAACCGGCGCGATCTCCCCTGGCGGCGGACCCGCGACCCCTACCACATCCTGGTCGCCGAGGTGATGCTGCAGCAGACGCAGGTCGACCGGGTCATCCCCAAGTACCACGACTTCCTGGCGCGCTTTCCGACGCTCCAGACGCTGGCCGAGGCGCCGGCCGCCGAGGTGATCCGCGCCTGGTCGGGGCTGGGCTACAACCGCCGCGCGGTCAACCTGCAGCGCGCCGCTCAGGCGGTGGTCGAGCGGCACGGCGGGGTGATGCCGCGCGAGCGGGCCGCGCTGGAGATGCTGCCGGGCGTCGGGCGCTACACCGCCGGGGCCATCGCCTGCTTCGCCTACGCGCAGGACGCCGGCTTCGTCGACACCAACATTCGCCGCGTGCTGCACCGCGTCTTCCACGGCGCGGAGCTACCCGAGGAGCGGGCCACGCCGCGCGAGATCGAGGCGCTGGCGGCCGAGCTGGTGCCTCCCGGCGCCGGCTACGACTGGAACCAGGGGCTGATGGAGCTGGGCGCGCTGGTCTGCACCGCGCGCAGGCCGCTCTGCCTCATCTGCCCGCTGCGCGACGACTGCCGCGCCGCGCCGGAGATTCAGTCGGCGCTGGCGACGCTGCCGAAGGGGACGCGCCGCAAGCAGGAGGGGCCGTTCGAGGGCTCGACGCGCTTCTACCGCGGCCGCGTGATCCACGCCCTGCGCACGCTGGAGGCCGGCGAGTCGCTCGACCTGGCCAGCCTCGGACCCCAGGTGCGCGACGACTTCGGCCCCGAGCACCTCCCCTGGCTGCGCGAGCTGGTGGGCGGGCTGGCCCGCGACGGCCTGGCCGCGGTGGCCGAGGAGCGGGCCGCGTACGATGCCGGCGAGCCGGATGAGCTGCGCGTGCGCCTCCCCTGAGTGAGGTGCTCAGCTCATCATCTGGACGGCCGCGGCCAGGGTGTCGAACGGATGCCAGAAGGTGAGGAAGACCCGCTCGACCCCCTGCCGCTCCCAGCGCGCCAGCGCGCTCGCGATATCGTCGGGCCAGTCCCAGACGTAGGTCGACAGGCCGACGGAGCGCCCGCTGGCGTCGATCTGGTCGCGGGCATAGCCGATGAGGTCGTCGTCGGCGTAGATGTTGATCTCATCGGCATAGGCGACCGCGCTCCGGATCAGCCGGCGCGAGCGCCCGGCGCCGACGACGATGCGCGGCGGCACCGGCGGCAGCGTGGCGCCGGCAGCGCCCAGCAGGCGTAGCTCCTGGCCCTGAAAGCGCACCACTTCGCCGCTCCAGAGCCGCCGCAGGGCGAGCACGGTCTCCCGCAGGCCGGTGACGCGCGCGGGCGCGTCCGGCACCGGCACTCCCCAGGCTCGCGCCTCCTCGAAGAAATCGCCGGCGCCGATGCCGAGCTCGAAGCGCCCGCCGCTCAGCAGCGCCAGCGCCGCCGCTTCTCGAGCCAGGATGCCCGGCAGGTAGTTCAGCCGGTCGATCACCAGCGGGACGAGGCGAATGCGCGAGGTCGTAACCGCGATCGCACCGTAGATCGACCAGCCACCGAGGTAGCGCCATGCGGGATTGGGGGCGTGATAGTGATCGAGCAGCCCCAGCGCGTCGTAGCCGAGCGCGTCGGCCGTTCGGGCGGCGGTGAGGAGCGCGGCCCAGTCCGCCGTCGGGCCAAGGTTGACGCCGATACGCACGGGAATCCCTCCGGCTCGAAGCGCGGGTGCCCCTGGGCCTCCGGCGAGGAAGGACGCCGCGCGCGGCTGGATCGGCCGATTACACGGCGCCCAGCGCCTCGGCGGCCGCCTCCTCCAGCGGCAGGGCGCGTCCCGCCGCCCAGGCGGAATCCCAGGACGCCTCGTCCCCGCGAGCGCGGGCCGCGGCCAGCAGCGCCTCGTGGTGCGGCGTCAGGTTCGGCGGCACGGGCGCGTCGATCGCCTCGCGCAGCGCCTCGGCCGCGCCCCAGAGGCGCGCCGCGCGCTCGGCGTCGCCGCGGCTCCCGGCCACACCCGCCAGCCCCTCCAGGCAGTAGGCGATGCTCCATTTCGCCCCGAGCTCCTGGGCCAGCGCCAGGCTCTCGCGCAGCAGCAGCGCCGCCCGTGCGTCGTCGGCCTGCCGCAGCGCCAGGTTCCCCAGGTTGCCCAGCACGATGAGGATGCCCCAGCGCTGCCCCAGCTCGCGCATCAGAGCGAGGCTCTCCTCGAAGAGCGCCCGGGCCCGCTCGTCGTCGCCCGCGTCGCGAGCCACCAGGCCGGCGATGTTGAGCGCGTCGGCGATCCCAGGGCTGTCGCCCAGGCCGCGCTTCAGCTCCAGACTCTCCGCCAGCAGGGCGCGCGCCCGCGCCAGCTCAGCCCGGCGCAGCGCCACCTCCCCCAGCGTGGTGAGCGCCCGGGCAATGCCCGCCGCGTCTCCCAGCGCCCGCGACAGGGCCAGGCTCTCAGCATAGAAGGCATCCGCGGCCGCGTAGTCGCGCTGCCGGATCGCCAGCGCGCCGAGCCCGTAGCAGGCGGCGGCGCGCAGGTCGGCCGGCAGATCCAGGTCCGCGCCGGCGGAAAGCGCCCGCTCCAGCCAGGCCCGCCCCTCGGTGAGGTAGCCGCGCACCTCCCAGAACCACCACAGCGCGGTCGCCAGGCGTAGCCCGAGGGTCAGCCGCCCGGGGTCGCCCTCCCGATCGAGGGTCCAGCGCAGCGCCGCGCGCAGGTTGTCGTGCTCGCGCTCGATCCGCCGCAGCCAGGCCGCCTGCTCGGCCCACGCGCCCTCGGTCAGGCGCAGGAAGTACTCGGCGTGCCGGCGCCGCAGCGCGTCCCATTCGCCGCGCTCCGCCAGGCGCTCCGCCGCGTACTGCTGGATCGGCTCCAGCATGCGCAGGCGCGGGCTGCGCTCCTGATCGTCGTCCTCGCTCGGCGACTCGCGCAGCAGCAGGTTGTTGTTCAGCAGCGCCATCGCCTGCTCCAGCACGGCGCCCGGCTCAGGCTCTCCCTCCGCCTCCGCGCAGATCGCCTCGATGGCCTCCAGCGTGCCGCCCCCGCTAAACACCGCCAGGCGGGCGAAGAGCCGCCGCTCGGCGGGAGCGAGCAGGTCGTAGCTCCAGGAGATGGCGTCGCGCATCGTGCGCTGGCGTGCCGGGAGATCGCGGGCGCCGCCGGTCAGCAGCGGCAGCGCGCGATCGAGCCGGGCCAGCAACTGGGTGGGAGTGAGGAGCTTGACTCGCGCCGCGGCCAGCTCGAGCGCCAGCGGCAGGCCGTCCAGGCGGCGGCAGATCACGGCCACCGCCGCGGCGTTCTCCGCCGTCAGGGCGAAACTGGGGGACGCCTCGCGGGCGCGCTGCAGGAAGAGCCGCACCGAGGCCGCCTCCGCCACCGCTTCCAGCTCCAGCACGCGGCCAGGCGGTGGCAGGCCGAGCGGCGGCACCGGGTACTCCTGCTCCCCGCGCACCCCCAGCGGCGCCCGGCTGGTGGCCAGCAGGTCGAGGGTGGGGCAGGCCAGCAGCATCTCCGCCACCTCCGCGGCGGCGGCGAGGACGTGCTCGAAGTTGTCCAGCACCAGCAGCGCGCGCCGGCCGGAGAGAATGGCGCGGAGCGTCTCGCGGGGATCGCGGCTGGTGGTTTCCCCGGCTCTCGCCGCGCGAACTAGCGTCGGCAGCACCAGCGCGGGGTCGCTCAGCGACCCGAGCGGCACCCAGATGACGCCGTCCGGGTAGGCCCCGGCTAGCCCGGCGGCGACGTGCCGCGCCAGCCGCGTCTTGCCCACGCCCCCCGGCCCGGTGAGGCTGAGCAGGCGCACCTCCGGCCGGCCGAGGAGGCGCCGCACCGCCTCGGCCTCGCGCTCGCGGCCGACCAGCGGGGTGGGGTCTCGCGGCAGCTCGGCGGGCGCCGCAACCGTACGGCCGGGCGCGTCCTCGTCCGGGCGGGCGATGGCCCCGGCCAGCTCGGCGCGCTGCGCTTCGTCCAGCTCCAGCGCGTCGCACAGCCGGCGTAGCGTGTCGGGGTAGGGGCGCCGGCGCTCGCCGCGCTCCAGCGCGCCGATCGCGTTGGCCGACAGCCCGGCGCGCTCGGCCAGCTCCTCCTGCGACAGCCCCCGCGTCTCGCGGTAGCGCCGTAGCTGCTCGCCGAACGATCCCGGCCGCCGCGCCACTCTGCTTCCTCCTGCCGCGTCGCTCGACGCCGTTTCGAGGGCGGAATGATACCACCCTCCGGCGGCCCCACAGTCCGCACCGCTGGAGAGCTGTGGCGGGAGTGATGGGCGAGCGTGGAGGGCGCGTGCGTGGTGGGGCAGGGGCCTCCGGCTCAGACTGAAGCGCAGGAAGGTTCCGGCGGAGGAACCGCACACGATGACAGGAGAGCACCATGATCGTCGCGACTCGGCAGGTTATTGCGGGGGACGGGCTCGCCCCCGCCGCCAGCGAGCTGGATGCGCTCGGCGCGCGGCTGGACGGCACGCTGCTCCTCCCCGGCAGCCCCGGCTACGACGAGGCGCGCCGGGTGGTCAACATCACGCTGGACCGCCACCCGCTGGCGATCGTACGCGCGGCCAGCGCGCTCGATGTGGCGCGGGCGGTCAACTTCGCCCGCGACCACGGCCTGCCACTGGCCGTGCGCGGCGGCGGCCACAGCCTGGCGGGCTACAGCGTCATCGACGACGCCGTCCTCGTCGATCTCTCGCACATGCGCCAGGTCGACGTCGACCCCGAGGCGCGCATCGCCCGGGTGCAGGGGGGCGCGCGCTCCGGCGACCTCGCCGGCCCGGCGAATCAGCACGGGCTGGCGCTCAGCACCGGCGACACCGCGTCGGTCGGTATGGGCGGCCTGACCACGGGCGGCGGCATCGGCTTCATGGTGCGCAAGTACGGCCTCGCCATCGACAACCTCCTCGCGGCGCAGGTGGTCACCGCCGCGGGCGAGATCGTGACGGCCAGCGCCGCCGAGCACCCGGACCTCTTCTGGGCCATCCGTGGCGGCGGGGGCAACTTCGGCATCGTGACCGAGTTCACCTTTCGCCTGGCGCCGGTCGGCGAGATTCTCGGCGGCGAGCTGCTCTTGCCCGCCAGCCGTGAGGTCCTGCGCGGGTATCTCGACTACGTCGCCGCCGCGCCGGACGACCTGACGACCATCGCCAATCTGATGCACGCGCCGCCGGCGCCGCACGTGCCGCGGGAGCGCGTCGGCGAGCTGGCGCTCTCGATCCTCGTCTGCTGGACGGGGAGTGTCGCGGACGGCGAGCGGGCCCTGGCGCCGCTGCGAGCGCTGGCGACGCCGATCGCCGATGTCGTGGCGCCGATCCCCTACCCGGCGATCTACCGCTTCACGGCGGTGCCGCCGCACGCCGCCGCGGCCCGCATGCTGTTCGCGGACAGGCTGAGCGACGCGTCGCTCGACGCCGCGCTGGAGGCGGTGCGCCAGGCTCCCTCGCCCTTCTGCATCGTCCAGTTCCGCGGCCTGGGGGGCGCGATGGCGCGCGTCGCCGCCGATGCCACCGCGTTCGCCCACCGCGAGCGGCGCTACTTCGTGACGCTGCTCGGTCTCTGGCTGGATGCCGCCGAGGATGGCGTCCCGTATCGCCGCTGGACGGACGCGCTCTGGCAGGAGCTGCGCCCCGAGGCGCGTGGCGTCTACGTCAACTTCCTGGAGGACGAAGGCGAGGCGCGGATCCACGAAGCCTACCCGCCCGCGACCTACGCCCGGCTGGCGGCGATCAAGGCCAAGTACGACCCGGAGAATCTCTTCCGCTTCAACCAGAACATCCCGCCGCAGTCGTAGGTGTGGGCGTGATGGACGCGCTTGGCGCCGGCCGTGGAGGCTCGGCGCCATTCGGCGCGCGGTTAGCGGACGGTTGGGCGTGATCCCCGTGGCCTCGGCGCTGGGGTTCGCGCGGGGCTGAAGCCGCCGCGCTAGAGACGAAGCCTGCTGAAGCAGGCTGACAGGTTTATTCGTTCTCAGCCTGCTTCAGCAGGCTTCGCTTGCTAGCGCGGTGGTTTCAACCCCGCGCGGTCGTGGACGACGGCCAAATGAATTCGGTGGCCGCCGCCCACCATGCGGGTCAAATACCTATCACGTGCGGGCCGCTACTCCCCGCTCGCCTGCCCCTGCTCCTTCTGCTCCTTGACCAGCGCGGCGACCTTCAGCGGCAGGCCGAAGAGGGTGATGAAGCCCTTGGCGTCGGCCTGGTTGTAGACCTCGTCCTGGCCGAAGGTGGCGTAGTCCATGTGGTAGAGGGTGTTGGGCGAGCGGCGCCCGGTGACGATCACGTTCCCCTTGTAGAGCTGCAGCCGCACCTCACCGCTCATCGGCTGCTGCGTCACGTCGACGAAGGCGTCGAGCGCCTGGCGCAGCGGGGTGAACCAGAGGCCGTTGTAGACCAGCTCGGCGTACTTCTGCGCGATCTGGTCCTTGTAGTGCAGCGTCTCGCGGTCGAGCACGATCGACTCCAGCTCCTTGTGGGCGGTGGAGAGGATGGTGGCGCCCGGCTGCTCGTAGACGCCGTGGCTCTTCATGCCGACCAGGCGGTTCTCGACCAGGTCGATACGGCCGATGCCGTGCTCGCCGCCCAGCTCGTTGAGCAGGTTGACCAGTTGCACCGGGGCGACCGGGGAGCCGTCGAGGCTGACCGGGTAGCCCTCCTCGAAGCCGATGACGATGGTGACCGGCTTGTCGGGCGCGTCGAGCGGGTGGTTGGTCAGTTGGAACATGTCCTCGTTGGGCGCGCTCCAGGGGTCCTCCAGTCCGCCGCCCTCGTGGCTGAGGTGCCAGAGGTTCTGGTCGCGGCTGTAGATGTTGGTCTTGCTCTGGTTGACCGGGATGCCGTGGGCGTGGGCGTAGTCGAGCAGGTCCTCGCGCGAGCGCAGGTTCCACTCGCGCCAGGGGGCGATGACCGTGAGGTGGGGCGCCAGCGCCTGGTAGGTCAGCTCGAAGCGGACCTGATCGTTGCCCTTGCCGGTGGCGCCGTGGGCCACCGCGTCGGCCCCCTCCAGCTTGGCGATCTCCACCTGATGCGCGGCGGTCAGCGGGCGCGCCAAGCTGGTGCCGAGCAAGTACTTGCGCTCGTAGAGGGCGCCGGCCCGCAGCACCGGGAAGGCGTAGTCCTTGATCAGCTCTTCCTTGATGTCGCGCACGTAGAGCTTGGAGGCGCCGCTGGCGAGCGCCTTGGCTTCCAGGCCCTCGAAGGAGTCGCCCTGGCCGAGGTCGGCGGTGTAGGCGATAACCTCGCAGCCGTAGTTCTCTTTGATCCAGGCGAGGATGATCGAGGTGTCGAGGCCGCCCGAGTAGGCGAGCACGACCTTCTTCACGTCGGAGCCGTTCGGCGTGGGCATGACTGCTGTTCTCCTCTGACACGTATGTCCAAAAGTGCGCCGGCAAGACGGGGAGCGACCGCTAGCGCCGCCTGGCGCGTCCGGGCATACGGTAGAGCATCGGCAGGCACACCTCTCAAACGGCAAACGCCGCGACACGACCCGCAGAGGGTATCAAGCAAGCACGTTTGATGTCAAGTTGTTCGCCAGGCGCTAGTCGTTCCGGGCCAGCCGCTCGGCCGTCACGGCGAGCTTGGTCGAATACCCCATCGACTTGCTCGGCGCGCTCACCAGCACGCGCCTGGCGCCCCGGTCCAGGTGCGCCTGGGCGCCGGCGCGCACCGTCGCCCGGCCAGTGCAGTCGATCACCAGATCGACGCCGAGCGCGGCCCAGTCGGGGAGCGCATCGGCCGAGTTGAGGTAGCGGATCGCGCGCCCGCCGATGCGGATCGTGTCGCTGGTCGCCTCGACCGCCTCCGGCCAGAGGCCGTAATTGGTATCCGCCTTGAAGAGCGCGGCGAAGGTCTGCGCGTCGCGGATATCCGAGATCGAGACCGGCACGAAGAGCTCGTGGGAGAGCGCGGCCTTCAGCGCCGAGCGGCCGATACGGCCGAAGCCGTGGATCGCGATCCCTGCCATCGGGTTCTCCGTCCTCCTATGCCCGCAGTCGTTCCAGGGACACACTATTACCCATGCCGGTTCGGCTCGCCGTCCACCGAGAGCGATGGGCGGTTGTTCAGTCGCTCGACGTCGAAGCCCGCGATCCGCTTGTATCCGGCGGCGATCTCCTCCAGCTCCTGCTGGCTCACGACGTCATGCAGGTGGCTGAATCCATCGGGCGCCCGCTCTTCGACGAGATCCTGACAGCGGTGCGGGCCGTCTCGGCGGTTCGACTGCACCACCGCCGCCGTCGCCGGTCGTCGCTGTGCATCATAGCTCGTTACGGCGGCCTCGATCGCTGGCTGCAATGCCAGCTCGCGCGCCAGGACGCGGGCATCGAGAACTGCCTGCGAAGCCCCGTTCCCCCCGACTGGATGCATGGGGTGCGCCGCATCGCCCAGCAGGGTGACGCGGCCAAAATCCCACGAGGGGAGCGGGTCTCGGTCGACCATGGGGTACTGGTAGATCGTCTCGGTTCGCTGGATGAGATCCGAG
>DASSHC010000470.1:0-11298 GCA_035693105.1 Thermomicrobiaceae bacterium
AGACCGGCCACTACCTCTCGTTTGGCTTCCGCGACTACTGGCAGAAGCATGGCGGCCTGGCGCTCTACGGCTACCCGATCAGCGGCGAGATCCAGGAGGTCAACCCCGCCGACGGCAAGACCTACACCGTGCAGTATTTCGAGCGTGCCCGCTTCGAGTACCACCCCGAGCACAAGGGCACGTCCTTCGAGGTGCAACTGGGCCTCCTCGGCAATCAAGTGCTCGCCGCGCCCGGCTGGTACCGCTAGTCGCTCGCGCCAGCCGCGCGCCGGACTCGCATCTCGGCAAGCACGGTGCGAGAATGGCGGGGTGAGACGGGTGGCGACCAACCAGGAGGAGCGCATGGCACAGCGGAGCGAGGGGCGGCACGAGCCACGGGCGATGGAGGCCCCGGTCGAGTCGGGGCCGCCGGAGCCGGTCGGGACCGGCGGCGAGCGCACGCTCCTCCCCTACGGCGTGACGCTCTCCTCCAGCATGGCGGTGCTGCACCCGGAGCGCACGCTGGAATTCCTCGGCTTCGACCACCTGGCGATTCGGGTGGCCGACGTGCGCCGCGCCGAGTCCTTCTACCACGAGTTCTTCGAGATGGACGTGGTGCTGCGCGCCCGGCGCTTCGAGGACAACTGGGAGGTCCTGCCCAGCACCTTCGACTACATCGAGGGGCTGACCAGCGGCTACTACCCCGAGATCGTGCAGCTACGCAACGGCGCGCTGGCGCTGGTGCTGATCAACGGCGGGCGGGGCGCGGTGCTGGCCGAGCCGCGCCTGGGCCACGTCGGGCTGCGGGTGTCACCGGAGACGCTGACCGCGCTCCGCGGCATCGCGCTGGTGCGCAACTTCGCGGTCGAGGAGGACGCGCGCACGGCCTTCCGCTTCACCGACCCCTACGGCATCACCTGGCACCTGACGACCGGCAGCGACGGCAACCAGGCAGGAGCGTCATCGTGACCGACATCTACCACGAATTGCTCGAAGCGCTGGCCGAGACCCCGGTGCGTATCCAGGAGCTGGTCGAAGGGGCGGGGGCGGGGGCCGCGACGAAGCCCGCGATCGGCCCCGAGGGTTGGGGGCCGGCGGCGATCATCGCCCACCTGGCCGACACCGAGCGCATCCTGCGCGGGCGCATCGAGCAGATGCTGACCCGCGAGGCGCCGTATCTCAAGAGCTTCGATCCCGACGCGCTGGCCGGCGAGCGCGGCTACGCGGACAAGGAGCTGCGCGCGGCGCTGGAGGACTTCGCCACCGAGCGTGCCGAGACGATCCAGCGGCTGATGAACCTGCCGCTCAAGGGCTGGGAGCGGAGCGGCATCCACGACGAGCGGGGCGAGATCAGCGTCGAGGACGTGACCGAGCAGTTGGTCGACCACGACGCGGCGCACCTGACGCAACTGGGGGCCGCGCTGGCGGGCTGACGACGAGGGCTGGGTGCCCGGTGAGGACCGATCCCTCGACAAGCTCGGGATGACAGGGTTATTGAGGCGCCTACCGGACGAGGAATGCCGTTGTCGTCATCCCCTATCTGCCCCGGTCATCCCGAGCGCAGTCGAGGGATCCGTCCTCGACCGGCACCCAACCTACATCCTCAGCCACCCCGCCTACTCCAGACCGGAAAGGAGCCCGGTGATCGGAATCCCCTGAATGCCCCGGGAAAGGAGCGGTTGCGATGCCCATCTTCGACCCGCGGATGGAGACGATGCCCCGCGAGCAGCTCCGGCGGCTGCAGAACGAGCGGCTCGCCCAGCTCGTGCGCTACGTCTACGAGTGCGTCCCTTTCTACCGCCAGGCGCTCGACGAGGCCGGCGTGCGGCCGGACGAGATCGACTCGATCGACGACATCACCCGGCTCCCCTTCACGCGCAAGAGCGACCTGCGCGACCACTACCCCTTCGGCCTGCTGGCCGTGCCGCGCGATAAGCTCCTGCGGGTCCACGCCTCCAGCGGCACCACCGGCAAGCCGACCGTGGTCAGCTACACCGCCGGCGACATCGATCTCTTCGCCGAGGTCAACGCGCGCAGCTTGGCGGCGGCGGGCGGCGGCCCCGGCTCGATGCTGCACAACGCCTACGGCTACGGCCTCTTCACCGGTGGCCTGGGGCTGCACTACGGCGGCGAGAAGCTGGGGATGACCGTGGTGCCGGTCTCCGGCGGCGTGACCGAGCGCCAGATTACCCTGATCCTCGACTTCCAGCCCGACATGATCGCCTGCACGCCGTCGTACGGGCAGACGCTGGCGGGCGAGTTCGCCAAGCGTGGCGTCGCGCCGGACGAGATCAGCCTGAAATACGCCGTGCTCGGCGCCGAACCCTGGACCCAGACGATCCGCGAGCACGTCGACGCCGGTTTGGGCATCCGCTCGAGCAACATCTACGGCCTCTCCGAGATCATCGGGCCGGGCGTCAGCCAGGAGTGCGTCGAGGAGCGCGCCGGGGCGCACATCTGGGAGGATCACTTCTACCCTGAGGTGGTGGACCCCGACAGCGGCGAGCCGCTGCCCGAGGGGCTGGTCGGCGAGCTGGTGCTGACCACGCTGACCAAGGAGGCGATGCCGCTCGTGCGCTACCGCACCGGGGATATCACCGCGCTCTCGCACGAGCCCTGCTCCTGCGGCCGCACCCACGTGCGTATGGAGCGTATCTTCGGCCGCACCGACGACATGCTGATCGTGCGCGGCATCAACCTCTATCCGACCCAGCTCGAGCTGATCCTGCGGGGGATCGACGGCTTAGTGCCTCACTACCAGCTCGTCGTCACCCGCGACGGCGCGCTGGACGAGGCCGAGCTGCGGGTCGAGGTCGCGCCGGAGCTCTTCCAGGCGGCGGGCCAGGCGGCGCTCTCCGGCGAGCTCTCGGCCGCCGAGGAGCCACTGCGCCGGCTGCGCCAGGAGGTCGTGCGCCGCATCCGCGAGACGCTCGGCTTGCGCATCACCGCCACGCTGATGGCGCCCGGGAGCGTGCCGCGCAGCGAGGGCGGCAAGCTGCGCCGGGTGGTCGACAAGCGGCAGCTGTAGGTCCGCGCCGTGCGCCCGATCCCGCCCGGCTACCAGGCGAGCTTCGAGACGCGGGTCACGCCCGAGATGCTGGTCGACTTCGAGGAGCTGGGGGCGGTGCACCCGGTCTACGCCACCTATTGGCTGGCCAAGCACATGGAGCTGGTCGGCCGCAAGATCATCCTCCCCTTCTTGGAAGAGGGCGAGGAGGGGATCGGCTACGCGGTCGAGGTGCGCCACCTGGCCCCCGCCCTGCTGGGGATGCGCGTGCGGATTGTCGGGGAGTACCTGGGCAGCGAGGGGAACCGCGTGCGGGTGCGCTGCCGGGCCGAGAACGAGCTGGCGGAGGTCATCGGCGAGGGGGAGACCGTGCAGGTGATTCTGCCGGCGGAGAAGATTCGCGAGCGCTTCGCGGCGCAGCGGCGCCGCTGGGAGGCGGCCCGCCAGAGAGAGGGAGCGTCATGCCCAAAGTGAAGGTCGTCGCGCTCTACCGCAAGCCGGACGATGTCGCGGCGTTCATGCAGCACTACCAGACCGTCCACCTGCCGCTGGTGCGGCAGACGCCGGGGCTGGAGCTGCTGGAGGTCGACCGCGTCACCGCCTCGGGCGCCGGCGGCGAGCCGGAGTACTTCCTGATCACCGGGATGGTCTATCCCGATCAGGAGACGTTTCGCGCGGCGATTCGCTCCGACGCGAATAAGGCGGTGATGCAGGACGTGCGGCAGTTCGCCGGGGACCTGATTACCGTGCTGATCACGGAGGTGCTGGAGTGAGCGGTTCGCAGCCGGAGGGCGGCTACGGCTCGATCCTGGTCGAGACCCAGGAGGGCGGCGTCGGGCTGATCCGGCTCAACCGGCCGAAGCAGCTCAACGCCCTCAACCGCGAGACGATGGCCGAGGTCGCGCGGGCGGTGCGCGCCTTCGACGACGACGATGCCGTGCGGGCCATCGTCATCACCGGCGACGAGCGCGCCTTCGCCGCCGGGGCCGACATCACCGAGTTCGCGGGCATGAGCGTCCCGGGGATGGTCGACCAGTACCGCTTCGAGGATTGGGATGCCCTGCGGCAGGCGCGCACGCCGCTGATCGCCGCGGTGTCCGGCTGGGCGCTGGGTGGCGGCTGCGAGCTGGCGATGCTCTGCGACATGATCGTAGCCGCCGAGACGGCGCGCTTCGGCCAGCCGGAGATCAACCTGGGGCTGATGCCCGGCGCCGGGGGCACCCAGCGCCTGACGCGCCAGGTGGGCAAGTACCTGGCGCTGGAGATGGTGCTGACCGGGCGCACGCTCGACGCGCAGGAGGCGCGGCAGCACGGCCTGGTCAACCGGGTGGTGCCCAAGGAGCTGTATCTGGAGGAGGCGCTGAAGCTGGCGCGCGACGTGGCGTCCAAGCCCCCGGTGGCGGTGCGTCTGGCCAAGGACGCGGTGCGTAAGGCGCAGGACACGACGCTGGAGGTCGGCCTGAGCTACGAGCGGCACAACTTCTACCTCCTGTTCGGCACCGAGGATCACAGCGAGGGCATCCAGGCCTTTTTGGAGAAGCGCCAACCCGAGTGGCGCGGGCGGTAGCGGGCATGGTTGCGGGCTGGCGTGGAGGTTTGGTGCCGCGTGGCGCGCGGGACTAAAGTCGCCGCGCTGAATCCACGAAGCCCACTGAAGGGGCTGGGGTTTGGGGAAGCGCCGGTGAGCCAGTTGTCGCTATCGGCAACGTTAGGCCCAATCGGAACGCATATGACCGCGGCTGTTGGAAATCGATCAAAGTTGGTCCGCGACCAACTGCAATCCTAGCCCCTTCAGTGGGCTTCGTGGACTCAGCCCGGGAATTCGATTCCCGGGCGACCAGCGGCAGCCAACCACCTCGACGGCCACGAGCCAACCCTCGGAAGGGAGTAGCCCACATGAGCGTGCTGGAGCGCGAGCTTACCGATGGCGTGCTGACGCTGACCCTGAACCGGCCGGAGGCGCTCAACGCGCTGACCGGCGAAGTGCTCGGCGCGCTGGGCAAGGCGCTGGGCGAGGCGGGGCGCGATGGGGCCGTGCGCGTGGTGGTGCTGACCGGCGCCGGGCGCGGCTTCTGCGCCGGGCAGGACCTCAAGGAAGTCCAGAGCGGCGAGCGCGGCTTCGATGAGGTTCTCAATGGCTACGTCACCACCATCAGCCGCATCGTCGAGCTGGAGAAACCGGTGATCGCGGCGGTCAACGGCGCGGCGGCCGGGGCCGGCTTCGCGCTGGCGCTGGCCTGCGACCTGCGCCTGGCCTCGGACGCGGCCTCCTTCACCACCGCCTTCAGCCGCATCGGCCTGGCGCCGGACTCCGGCATGAGCTACTTCCTGCCCCGGCTGGTCGGCTGGGGCCGGGCCTTCGAGCTGCTGGCGCGCTCGCCCCGGCTCTCGGCGGAGGAGGCCCAGGCGCTGGGCATCGTCAGCCAGGTCAGCCCGGCCGCGGAGTTCGCGGCGTTGGTGCATGATGTGGCTGCCGAGTTCGCCGCCGGCCCGACCAGGGCCTACGGGCTGATCAAGCGGGCGCTGCGCCAGAGCGCGGGCGCCTCCTTCAGCGAGGCCATGGGCTTCGAGGCGCACCTGCAGTACATCGCCAGCCAGAGCGCCGACTTTCAGGAGGGCGTGGCCGCCTTCCTGGAGAAGCGCCGTCCGGCGTTCCAGGGGAAGTAGGTCCGACGGGCCCTCATCCCCCCCGCCACGGGAAGCCCTCATCCCCCCCGCCCCTTCTCCCAATACTGGGAGAAGGGGAGCTCGCTACAGGAACACAGAGATGTTCCCCCAACGTTCTCCCCTCTCCCAGCATTGGGAGAGGCTCCGTCCGGGCTGGGGGTGAGGGCTCGTCGCTACTCCCCGGTCCAGCACCAGGTCGGCTTGCGGCGGCCGGCCATCAGGATGGGGAAGACGCTGGCGATCTCGCCGGTCGGCACCTCGATCAACACCGGGCGGTCGGCCGCCAGGGACTCGCGCAGGGCGACGCGCAGCCCCTCGGGGTTGGTGGCGCGCCGGCCCTCGACACCGAACGACTCGGCCAGCTTGACGAAGTCGGGGTTGTCCAGCTCGGTGGCGATCACGTGCCCGGCGAACTGCCGCCGCTGGATCATGCGCACGTTGCCGTAGGCGTCGTCGCGGAAGACGATGGCGACCACGTTGAGACCGTGCCGGGTGGCGGTGGCCAGTTCCTGGATGGTGTAGAGGAAGCCGCCGTCGCCGCTGATCGAGACCACCGGCGTCTCGGGGTTGCCGGCTTTCGCGCCGAGCGCGGTGGCGTAGGCGAAGCCCAGCGTGCCCTGGTAGCCCGCGGTCAGGTAGGTGCGCGGCTGGTAGACCGGGAAGCCGGCCCAGCTCCAGTAGCCGACCTGGGTGCTGTCGACCACCACGATCGCCTCGTCCGGCAACTCCTCGCGGATCGCCAGCGCGTAGGAGGCGGTCGGCTGGACCTCGAAGAGGCGGTCGTCGATGCGCTCCTGCAGGGCGCTCAACTCCTCGCGCCGTGAGGCGCGCGTATGGTTGTGCCTGCCGACGGCGTCGACCAGCGCGCTGAGTCCCAGCGCCGCGTCGGCCACCATTTCGACGGTTGCTCGGTGGTTGCGCCCGATCTCGGCCGGGTCGATATCGAGCTGGATCAGCGGCTGACCGCTCAGCCCCCAGGGCTCGGTCGCCGGCTCGACCAGGCGGGTGCCGACCGCCAGCACCGCGTCGGCGTGCGGCAGCAGCTCGCGCGCCGCCAGCATCGTCTGGGCGTGATAATCGCGGGCCGAGAGCGCGCCCTTGCCGTTGATCGTCATCACCACCGGCGCTTCGAGCTGCCGCGCCAGCTCGCGCAGCGGCGCGGCGGCCTCCGGTTGGTTGGCGCCGCCGCCCGCCAGGATCAGTGGGCGCCTGGCCCGGCCGAGGAGCCTGGCTGCCTGCGTCACCGCGTCGGGATCGGGGGCCGCCGGGGTCACCGGTGCGGCGTGGCGAAGCCGGATCGGGGCGCGGTCGCGCAGCACGTCGGGCGGCAGCTCCACCACCACCGGACGCGGGCGGCCGCCGAGCGCCTGGCACACGGCGCTGTGGATGCGGCCGGGGATCGCCTGCGGACGCTCGGCCCGCCCGGCCCACTTGGTCACAGTGCGCGCGGTCTGGAGCTGGTGGGGGATCTCGTGGAGGACGCCGCACTGGCGGTCGATCCAGGCCGAGTCGATCTGACCCGCCAGGCAGAGGACCGGCGAGTTGCAGGCGTAGGCGGTCGAGAGACCGGCCATGGCATTGAGCAGGCCGGGGCCGGGCACGACGATGGCGGTGCCGGGTTTGCCGGTGGTGCGCGCGTAGCCGTCGGCCATGTAGGTGGTCGCCTGCTCGTGGCGGGTGTGGACGACGCGGATGCGGTCGCGCGCCTGGTAGAGCGCGTCAAAAGCCCAGTCGAGCTGAATGCCCGGCAGCCCGAAGACGATGTCGATCCCCTCGCGCGCCAACTGCGCGGCCAGCGCCTGGCCACCGGTCATCTCGCTCACGCCCACACCGACCGCTCCTCTCGGGGCGGCACGCGCCACCCGTTGCCAGAGCGGTATCAAACGTTATGCCAATACGCGGGCCCGCTACCGCCGCCCGGCTGTGGCGAGCGCGTCGGGCTCTGCCGTGCGTTCGGATTCGGGCGGCGCGGCCGGCGCGGGACGGTGGGGGCGCAGGGCCGGGCGCGGCGCGGCGTGGGCTAGCAGCGTGCGCAGATCGTGCGCGCTGAGCGAGGGGAGATAGGCGCGCAGCACGGCGTAGCCGATCCTGGGCAGGCTGGCCGCGCCGGGATAGACCAGGTAGACCGGCAGCCAGATTGGCTGGAACTTGCGCTTGAAATCGCAGAGCGAGCTGAAGTGGTAGAAGCCGTCGAGCCGCTCACCCAGCGTCACCAGCGCGCGCTCCAGCAGCCGCGTCTCGCCCTCCGGCCGCGCCACGCGCGCCAGCGGCGCCACCGCCAGGCTGATCGAGGCGGCGCCCTCGGCCTTGAAGGCCAGCGCCGACTTGGCGATCAGGAACTCCATCACCCCGTGGGGCGCGTCGTCGCGCCGCCGCATCAGGTCGAGCACCCAGCCCCGGCAGGCGTAGACCGGCAGCCAGGAGACGTAGGCGAGCGCCCGCCCGTCCGCATCGAGCGCCACCGCCAGGCGCACCTCGGGATCGAGCGGGAGCGCCAGCTTGCCCAGGGTGAAGCCCATCTCAGGCAGATTCCTGGCCGCGACCCACGCCCGATCGATGGCGAAGAGCTGCGCGACGATGGCGGGGTCGGCCTTGCGCGGATCGAGAAAAGTGAAGGCGATGCCCTCGCGCGCGGCGCGGTTGAGCGCGGTGCGCACGTTCTGCCAGCCCTTGCCGCGAAATGCGAGCGTCGCCAGATCGATGACCGTATCCTCGCCGACCTGGGCCGCGGCCAGCCCGTGCCGCGCGAACTGGTCGAGATAGCGCGCGCTCGCGCCGTAGAAGGCCGGCGTCCAGCCGTTGACCGCGCAGATGTCGAGGAACTCGTCGATGGCCCGGGCGGCGCCCTCCACCGGGCCGATCGGATCGCCCAGTACCAGCGCTACATCGCCGATCAGACGGTAGGCCAGGTAGGCGTCGCGCGCGCCGTTGAGCAGGCGCACGTTGCCCGGCCAACGCGTCATGTAGGAGGTGCCGGCCTCGCCGTAGGCGCGCAGGAGCGCGTCGGCCCGCTCCCGGTCGGACGCGGCCTCGCGGGTTGGGCGCAGCACCGGGCGCAGGACGGCGCAGAGAGCGTAGGCGAGCACGGCGGCCCAGGCGAAGGAGATCGAGTCGAGGAACCAGCGGGCGTGGCGGCTGGCGCCGTTGAGGTCGTGGGTGGTGCTGAAGACCATCCGTGCCAGCGTCTCGCGCGCGGCCAGGGGCAGGCTGAGCGGCACATCGAAGCCGTGGCGCAAGAGCAGGAAGCCGAGCGCGGCGTAGAGCGGCAGGAGCGCCAGCGCGCCGAGCGCGATCCGCACCGCCCGGCGCACGGTGACGACGTCGGCGCGGGCGCGGAAATCATCGCGCCGCGCCAGCAGGAGCGCGATCAGCACCCCCTTCAAGACGAAGTCATGCGGCCGGGCGCCGCTCAGCAGGTGGAGCGCCAGCGAGCTGGGCAGCAGCGCCAGGGTCGCCAGCCAGGCGACGCGCCGGCCGTGGAGCAGGCCCCGCCCGAGGAGGATCAGCGCCAGGCCGATCAGCACGATCGAGGTGGTCGTGCCCTCGGCCAGGGCGAAGGGGAGCACTCGGGCGCTGAGGGGGTCGAAACGCGCGTCGGCGCGCGGGCTGAAGGCGCAGATGACGTTCAGGCAGCCGGTCAACACCACCAGCCCGGCGATGATCAGGCGCGGGGTGGAGCGCAGCGCGTGGAAGCCGCGCCGCCGCGGGAGGTGCACCCGCGGGGCGTTGCCCGTCAGCACGGCGCCGAGCAGGAGGCCGAGCGCGGCGGCGATGAGGTGCTCGACATCCCAGACGCGGTGCGTCAGCGCCAGGAAACCGCCGAGATAGGCGAAGAGCGCCAGGCCGCCCGGGAGGCGCAGCCGGCCCGGCAGGTACCAGACGAGCGCGGCGGCCGCGCCGAAGGCCCCGGCCGAGGGGCCGACGTCGCGCGCGCTTGCCAGGTAACGGCCCCAGCCGAGGCCGAGCGCGCTCAGCGGCCAGGCGACCAGCAGCGCCGCCAGCAGGTAGCCGGCGAGCTGGCAGGTGAGGAAGACCAGCGCCGCGCGCCGGGTGCCGGCCACGACTTCGTAGGGCAGCATGAAGAGGACGACCAGTAGCGTGATCGTCGCCAGCATCCAGGGGTAGAGCGCGAAGGGGATGCAGGCGAGGAGGGTGTAGAGCTGGCCGTGCCGCAGAGCGGGCAGGCCGAAGCCGACCCGCGCCAGGAGCTGGGTGCCCGGCAACTGCTGCCGGATCGAGCCGGTGGCGATCCCCAGCGCCAGCATCGTCGCCAGCAGCGCCAGCGTGAAGGGCGCGCGGGCCAGCCAGCCGAGCGCGGCGCGCCGGTCGAGCCGGCCAAGCCGGCCAAGCCGCTCACGTCGTGAGATCATGGGAAGATGACTCCTCGTGTCGCGCCGGTTTGCGTATCCGTGCCGCTATCCGTTCAGCCGCGTCTCCACGTCCCCGCGTTCGCGCCGGAACGCGCCGCGCCGACAGGGACCGGCGAAGTATGGATCGTGGACGGCGCCAGGAGGGATACGCCAAAGGGGGTATAAAGCTGCCGTTTCCGGCCTCCAACGTCGACGTACGGCGTATACTGCGCAGTGGACGTTACGGCTGGCGGTGAGCGTGGCAGCGAGAAACGTGGCGGCGCGGCTGGCGCCGCTGGGGATCGGCATCGGCAGTAGCGGCGATGAGCGCGCGGGCGGCGCGGTCCGGCTGGTCCGCGCCTGGTGGCTCGTGCTCGGCGTCAGCACCCTCCTGCTGGTGCTCGATCCGAGCCTGCGCGTCACCTTCCGGCACGACGCGCTCAGTTTCACCATCGACACCTTCACCGCGCTGGTGGCGACGATGGTCGCCTTCGTCGGGCTGGCGCGCTACGTCTTCGACCGCCGCCCGCTCGACCTGGCGATCGCCGCCGCCTTCAGCGCGGTGGCCGTCAGCTCGCTCTGGTTCGGGTTGATTCTCCCCTTCAAGGGCCACCCCTTCCACGGCTCGGCCTCGGCCGCGCTCTACGGCTGGCTCTTCACCCGCTTCGTGGTGGTGGTGCTGCTGCTGCTCGGCCTGGTCCTGCGCACGCCCGATCGCATGCCGCTGCGGCGCGCCGAGCTCTGGCTGGCGGGGGTCGTGCTGCTGGTCACCGCGGTCGACGTCGGCCTCTGGTATGGGCGTGGCTGGCTGCCGCGCCTCCTCGGGCGCGACGCCTGGGCGCCGTTGATATTCCGCCGCGACCCGATCACCATCCCGATCCTGGCCGGGCAGACCGAGCTGGGCATCGTGCTGGAGTCGATCGTCGCGCTGCTCTATTGCTGGCTGGCGGTGCGGCTGACGGCCGCGGTGCGCGAGGGGGAGAACGCCTGGCTGGCGCTGTCGCTGATCACGGCGGCGGTGGCCGAGGTGCAGTTCGTCTTCTACCCGGCGCCCTTTCACCCAGCCATCACCACCGCCGACTTCCTCTGGCTCGTCTCCTACCTGCTGCTGCTCGTCTACCTCGGCAGCCAGTTCGTGCGCGCCTCCAGCGAGGCCCGGCGGCAGCAGGCGCGCACCTCGGCGCTGCTGGCGCTCAGCCAGACGCCGGTCGTCAGCCGCGACCCGGCGCTGGTCTCCGAGGCGGCCAGCCGGGCGGCGCGGGTGGTGGCGCTCGAGGCGAGGGTCGCGATCGAGCT
>DASSHC010000471.1:0-4138 GCA_035693105.1 Thermomicrobiaceae bacterium
CCAGCGCCACGCGGTGTCCGTCGGCCAGCAGCCGGTCGGCGATCGCCCGGCCGATGCCGCGCGCCCCACCGCTCACGATCGCCACGCGCTCCTCGACCATCATCCCGTTTCCTTTCCGCTGTCGCAAGACAAGACCGCGCATGCGGGCGCCCCAACCTCTGACAGTATCGCGCGGTTACCGCCCTGTGCATCCGCGACAGCGCCAGGGCGGCCCTCCGCTCACGCGACACCTCTCGGATGGGGGTAGGCGCGGTCAACTAAATGATTGCTATCAAACACTTCCCATTTCAAAGCGATTACTTGCTAACGGCAATATCTGGGAGTAGAATGGCTTCACTCGACCGGACGCGGCCGGACGAATTGGAGGGGATCGATGACCATCGCCGAGTCCGCGCAAGAGCCGACCGTGACTCCCAAGGGAAACCACGTCCAGCGCGCGCCGCTGCTCGCCCTGCTGATCGCGATGACGATCTCCCAAACCGGCAGCGCGCTGACGATGATCGCCTTGCCCTGGTTTGTGCTACAGACCAGCGGCAGCGCGGCATTGACCGGGTTAGCCGGCTTTTTCGTGGCGCTCCCGGGATTCCTGGCTGGAGTCTTCGGCGGCACGCTGATCGATCGGCTCGGCTTCCGTCGCTCGAGCATCGTGGCCGATACCGTCAGCGGCCTGGCGATCGCCTCAATCCCGGCGCTCTACTTCACGATCGGCCTGCCGGTCCCGCTACTTCTTGGACTGATCTTCATCGGCTCGCTGCTGGAGATCCCGGGTGTCACGGGGCGACGCTCGATGCTGCCGGAGCTTGCCGCGAGCGCCGGCGTGCGCTTGGAGCGCGTCAACGCCGCCTTCGAGTCGACAGCCAGTCTCGCGCTGTTGCTCGGGCCGCCGCTGGCCGGACTCTTGATCATCTGGTTGGACACCGCCGGGGTGCTCTGGCTCGACGCCGCCAGTTTCATCATCTGCGCGCTATTGGTCGGGCTATTCGTCCCCTATGCCCGCGCCGGCGCGACGGTCGCTGTCGCCGGCGAGCGATATCGCGACGCCCTGCTCAACGGCATCCGCTTCCTGTTGCACGAGCCACTGCTGCGAGCGATGGCGATCGGGTTGGCCTTGAGCAACGCCACGATGGCTCCGCTCTTCGCCGTGGTCCTGCCGGTTTACGCGCAGCGCGACCTCGGAAGCGCGACCGATCTCGGCCTGATGGCGACCGCGGTGGGCGCGGGATCGCTGGCCGGCGCGCTTGGCTTCGGTGTGCTGGCGCCGCGGATTCCGCGCCCGTTCGTCTGGTTCAGCGGCTACCTGCTGGCGCCGCTGGTCTACTGGGTGCTGCTGACGCGGCCGGGGACGCCGATGCTCCTCGGTGTGCTCTTGTTGATGGGGCTGGCGATGGGTCCAATCAATCCGCTGATGGTGACGATCCGGCACGAGCGGATTCCCGCTGAGCTTCGCGGGCGCGTCTTCGCGACCTACTCGGCCATCAGCCAGTTGGTGACGCCGCTGGGCATCGTATTGGCGGGGTTCGCCATCGCCGGTTGGGGGCTGCACCCCGCGGCGCTGGCGCTCGCCGTCACGGCCGAGAGCGTCGCCGTAGCGATGTTCTTCGCACCCTCGCTGCGGCATTTGCCTCCAGCCCCGCAAACCGCCGCGACAACATGATGGGGCCGCCGCTCGCGCGCTGACCCACTCCCGTGCCCTAGAGGCCACTGACCCGGAGTACGGCCACCCCACGGCTCTCCAGCGCGGCGACGAAGGGGTTGATGCCAACCAGATCGGTAGCGATGTGGCCGCTGACGATCAGGTTGCCACGCCCCTCACGGCGCAGGATCTCCGCCTGATCGGGCAGTACGTGGATGTAGAGCACCGTGCCCACGCCGGACTCGAAGTAGGCGCGCGCCACGGCAGCGCCGCCATTGGTCCCGGCGCCGTGCACCACCGCCAGCTTGCCCAGCGGCCGGTCGATGGCGCCGACCGGCACCATGATGCGCGTCGGTGCGTTGGCGAACTCCGGCATCTCGTGCAGCGCGTCGATCGCGTCCTGCACCAGCGGCTCGCGGTCCAGTGTCGTCAGGTGCTCCTCGACCCGCCGCACGAGCATCCGCCGGCCCACCTCGTCCAACGGCAGGTGGACGTTGAGGAAGGGCAACTCCAGGCGCCGGGCCACCGAGGGCACCCGGTCGAAGTTCTCGGCCTGGGCGCGCAGGATGGCGCGCGTCAGCATCGGCTGGATGGCATCGCGCGCCGTTTCGACCGGCACGCCGTGCTCGACCATCAGCTCCACCTGGCGCGTGAGAACCTCGGGGAAGTTGAGCGCGGCGCTGCCGCCGGCGGGGTGATGCGCGATCACACCATCGCAGCCGAGTTGTCTGGCCAGCAGCAGTTCGCCGGGACCGATATCGATGCCGAAGAGCACGCGACGCAGTTCGTCCCCCTCGACATAGATGGCGCTGTCGCCGGGCACGCGCGACATGCCGGCCATCTCCAGCGCCAGCTCCATGATCTCGGTCGTGCTCAGCGCCATAGCCGCTCCCACTCCTTGCCGTTGTCCATCGCCATCTCATACCGGCCGGCGTTGCGCCGGCCGAGCACGTCCGCCACAATCGGGCTCTAGCGTACCCGAAGTCGGGCGCGCGGCGGAGGAGCCTGATGGCGGTCGCGATCGTCTACGAGACGCACTCGATCAGCAGCGACAACGAGGCCGGGCTGGCCACCGGCTGGTTGCCGGGCGAGCTATCGCCGCGCGGCCGCGAGCTGGCGCGCGAGCTGGGGCGGCGGCGGCGCGACGATCCGCTGGCGGCCATCTTCGTCTCCGACCTGCGCCGCGCGGTCGAAACGGCCGAGCTGGCGTTCGCGGGGCGCGACATCCCGCTCTTCCAGGACGCGCGGCTGCGCGAGTGCGACTACGGCGCGCTCAACGGTATGCCGGTGGAGCAGCTCGCGGCCGAGCGGCGCCGGCGCATCGACGCGCCCTTCCCCGGCGGCCAGAGCTACCGCCAGGTGGTTCAGCAAACGCGCGCCTTCCTGCGCGATCTCGCCGCCGGCTACGACGGCGCGTCGGTGCTGATCATCGCCCACTCCGCCAACCGCTGGGCGCTCGACCACCTGCTCAGGGGCGTGCCGCTGGAGCACCTGGTCGACGCGCCGTTCCAATGGCAGGAGGGCTGGCACTACACCTTGCTGGACGGCTGGGAGAGCAGCGCCTGAGCGCCACCCCGCTCAGCTTGGCTCCAAACGGCACGCGAGTTGCGCCGAATAATCCCCGAACCGAACGGGCGCCTGCTCGACGCCCGGCGCGCGACCGAGTTTCCACGCGCCCGACTTCCACACCATCAACCAGGAAAGGAGGCGAAGGTGACCGAACGGAGCCAGGACCATCCTTCCGGGGCGAGCGATCACGACGAAATCGCCCCCTTCGAGACCATCCTGCTGCCGCTCGACGGCTCGGCGCTCTCCGAGGCAGCAGTGCCCTACGCGGTTGCGCTGGCGCGGCTGACGCGCGCGCGCCTGGTGCTGCTGCGCGTGCTGGAGGAGACGGCGCCGGTCTTCGATACCGCCGGCCGCGACATGATCCCGCTTGACGAGAACAACCCGCGCATCGAGTTGCAGTCACCGGCCATGCTGGCGCCGGTCATCGCCCGGCTCAGCGGAGAAGGGCTCCAGCCGTCGGCGGTCGTGCGGCTGGGAGACCCCTCCGAGGAGATTCTCGCCGAGGCAGCGCAGCAGCCACACCCGGCGATCGTGATGACCAGCCACGGCCGCGGTGGGCTGGGCCGGGTCGTGACGGGCAGCGTGGCGACGCGGGTGCTGCGCCACGCCTCGTGCCCTGTCTTGATCGTGCGCCCACAGGGCCAGACGATGCCCCCGGAGCCGGTCCAACTCCGGCGCCTTGTGGTCCCGCTCGATGGATCGCCGCTCTCCGAGCGGGCGCTGCCGCTGGCGGGTGCGATTGCCCGAGCCTCCGGTGCCGCCCTGCAGCTCGTCCGCGTGGCCGAGACCACCCGCGACGAGCTGCCGCGCGATATCGCCTCCCGCCATCTGCTCCCCTACGATCGCGAGACCTTGCGGCGCGATACTCGCCAGGAGGATCGTGTCAGAACCTACCTGCGGGCGGTAAGCGGGCGGCTGCGGCGCGCCGGGCTCGAT
>DASSHC010000472.1:0-3520 GCA_035693105.1 Thermomicrobiaceae bacterium
CGCTTCGTGGCGCGCTACGCCGATCTGTGGGACGGCGGTGGCACGCCGGAGGAGTACGCGGCGACGGCGGCCCGGCTGCACGCGCTCTGCCGCGAGATCGGGCGTGACCCGGGCGCGATCCGCCAGGTCCTCTCGACCGGCCCAGCGCCGCTGGAGTCGAGCGACCAGTTGCGTGCCCACGTCGCCGCGTACGCCCAGATCGGCGTGCGCTCCTTCCTCTTCGACGCGCCGTACGGCCCGATCTCGGACGCGCTCCGACGACTTTCCGCGGAGACGCTGCCGGCCCTGCGCCAGGAGTTCGCCGCCGGCCGGCTAGTCTGAGCCCTGCCGCGACCGGCGCGCGGCGCCGGCCGTCGCGGTGTCGAGCGGCTGCAGCCCGGCCTCGATCTGGGCGCGGTAGGGCTCCAGGAAGGGCGGCAGGGCCAGGCGCTCGCCGAGGTGCGCTTCATCCTCGTCGGTGGCGAAGCCGGGGCCGTCGGTCGCGATCTCGAAGAGCACGCCGCCCGGCTCGCGGAAGTAGATCGAGCGGAAGTAGTAGCGATCGATGACCGGCGTCACGCCGACGCCGGCCGCGGCCAGCCGCTGTTGCCAGCCCTCGTGCTCCTCGTCCGTCGGCGTGCGGAAGGCGATGTGATGCACCCCGCCGGCGCCCTGCCGGGCGCGCGGCAGGTTGGGCCGCACCTGCACCAGCAGCGTCGCGCCCGGCCCGCCGGGGCCCATCTCGAAGACGACCGTGCGCTCATCGGGATTGGCAGGCGAGCTGTACTCGCCGGTCTGGCGGAAGCCGAGCAGCTCGGTGAGGATGCGCGCCGTCGGCTCCAGGCGCGCGACCGTCAGCGTGGCGGCCGCGAGGCCGCGGATGGCGTACTCGGCTGGCACGTCGCTGCCGCTCCAGGGGGTGCCGCCGGGTACGGCCGCGCCGCTGTCCTCGATCAGCTCCAGCCGCTGTCCCTCGGGGTCGGTGAAACTGAGCAGCGCCCGCCCGCCGCGCTCCTCAATGTCGCCGTGCGGCACGCCGCGCTCGTCGAAGCGCCGCCGCCACCACTCCAGCGCCGCGCGGCTGGGCACCCGCAGCGCCACCGCCGCCGTCTCGCCGTGACCGGGTTGGTTGGGCGCTGCCTGCGACCAGTCGAAGAAGGTCACCTCGGTGCCGGCATTGCCGACCTTGTCGCCGTAGAAGAGGTGGTAGGCCGAGACATCGTCCTGGTTGACGGTCTTCTTGACCAGCCGCAGGCCGAGCACATCGGTGTAAAACGCCAGGTTCTCGGGTGCGCGGGCCGTCACCGCCGTCACGTGGTGCAGCCCGCCAAGCTCAGCAGTCATCGGTTTCCATCCTTTCGGGCCGGATGCGGTAACATGACATAAGGTTACGTGAGACGCGCCACGGCGACCACGCCGGCGCGCGTGATCATCTCGCAGCTTGACGGCCAGGAGAAGGCCGTCAGAGCGAGTCGGGCGATTGACATATGCCTCGCTGGTAGTACGATTGTCGCCACACAACCGTCTCAGCCGGACTGAGGGCTCGGCGGGCGACGCCTCTCAGCCACGCGCGGAGATACGGTCCCCCTAAACGCATGGAAAAGGAGCCGGAGCAGATGACGAAGCCGCGGACGCTAGGCGAACTCCGCGAGAGCGGCTATACGGTTCTCCCGGTGCGCGAGGAGATGCGCAAGAACCTGATCGCGAAGCTGCGGGCCGAGGAGCCGATCTTCCCCGGCATCATCGGCTATGAGGAGACCGTCGTGCCGCAGGTGGAGAACGCCATCCTCTCGGGGCAGGACATCATCTTCCTCGGCGAGCGCGGCCAGGCCAAGACGCGCATGGCCCGCGCCCTGGCCAATCTACTCGATCCCGAGGTGCCGGTGGTGGCCGGCAGCGAGATCAACGACAACCCCTTCGCCCCGATCAGCCGCTACGCCGTCGATCTGATCGCCGAGCAGGGCGACAAGACGTCGATCGACTGGCTGCCGCGCGAGAACCGCTACGCTGAGAAGCTGGCCACGCCGGATACCACCATCGCCGACCTGATCGGCGAGGTCGATCCGATCAAGGTGGCCGAGGGGCGCTATCTGGCCGACGAGCTGACCATCCACTACGGCCTGATCCCGCGCACCAACCGCGGCATCTTCGCCATCAACGAGCTGCCGGACCTGGCCGAGCGCATCCAGGTCGGCCTGCTGAACATTATGGAAGAGCGCGACGTGCAGATCCGTGGCTATCGCCTGCGCCTGCCGCTCGACGTCTACGTGGTGGCCAGCGCCAACCCCGAGGACTACACCAACCGCGGCCGCATCATCACGCCGCTGAAGGACCGCTACGGCTCCCAGATCCGCACCCACTACCCCGAGAGCATCGACCTGGAGATCGCGATCATGGAGCAGGAGCACGTCGCCTTCCCGACCGATGGGATCGACGTGACCGTGCCCGCCTTCATGCGCGAGATCGTGGCCGAGCTGACCCACCTGGCGCGCCGCAGCCACGACGTCAGCCAGCGCTCGGGCGTCAGCGTGCGCATGTCGATCGCCAACTACGAGAACATCGTCAGCAACTCGGTCAAGCGCGCCATCCGGCTCAACGAGCGCCAGGCCGTGCCGCGCGTCAGCGACCTGCACGCGCTGGCCGCCTCCACGACCGGCAAGATCGAGCTGGAGACGATGGGCGACGTGCAGGAGGACCGCGTGGTCGACAAGCTGGTGCAGGGGGCGGTGCTGACCACCTTCAACCGCTACTTCTCGCCGCGCGACTTCGACGACCTGGTGCTCGGCTTCGAGAACGGGCTGGTGGTCGAGGTCTCGGACCTGCAGCCCGCCATGAGCTACGTGCATCAGGTCTCGCACATGGACGGGATGCGCGACGCGGTCAGCACCCTGGGCGCCAGCGGCAACCCGCAGGCGATCGCCTCGGCGGTCGAGTTCGTGCTGGAGGGGCTCCATCTGAGCCGCCGGCTCAACAAGGATCGTGGCAACGGCCGGGACGGCACGCGCTATCGGGGGTAACAGATGCCCGACAAATTCGCCTGGGACTACCGCTACTCGCGCTGGGACGGCACGCAGCAGATCGACCCCTTCGATGCCGACCAGATCATGGACGCGATCTCCGATGACGTGCTGGCCGACGGTGACCTGACGCGCGCCCTGCAGCGCCTCTTCCGTTGGGGCAGCGACAAGCCCGACGGCCAGCAGATGCCCGGCATGCGCGATCTCTTGGAGCGCATCAAGCAGATGCGCCAGCGCGAGATGCAGCGCTACGACCTCGGCTCGGTGCTCGACGACATCCAGCAGAAGCTGGAGGAGATTATCCAGACCGAGCGCCAGGGGATCGAGCGCCGGCTGCAGGAGGGCCGCGAGCGCCTGGAGCAGCAGGGCCAGCCGGGCGAGTCCGGCCAGGAGGGCGCTGAAGGGCAAGAGAGCCAGGACGGACAGCAAGGGCAACAAGGCCAGCAGGGCCAGCGTGGCCAGCGTGGACAACAGGGCCAGCAAGGGCAGCAGGGGCAACGCGGGCAGCGGGGCCAGTCCGGCCA
>DASSHC010000473.1:0-2107 GCA_035693105.1 Thermomicrobiaceae bacterium
TGGGCTTCGTGAAGGTTAGCGCGGTTGGCTTTAGCCCGGACGGAGCCGCGCGACGGGCGGCACCGAGCTTCCATGGAGAGCGCCAAAGACACATCCGCCTCGAACAGCGGACACATGGCAATGGCTGAAATGCTGGGTGACAACACAAGAGCCGGGGCCAACGCCCCGGCTCCGTGCGTCAACGGCGCTCGCCGCTAGCTGCTTTTCGACTGCTGCTTGGCCTGTTGGTAGCGCTGGTTGACCGCGTCCCAGTCGACCAGGTTGAACCAGGCGTTGATGTACTCGGGCCGGCGGTTCTGGTACTTGAGGTAGTAGGCGTGCTCCCAGACATCGAGCCCGAGGAGCGGGGTGTTGCCCTCCATCAGCGGGCTGTTCTGGTTGGGGGTCGAGATGATCTGCAGCTTGCCCTGCGGGTTCTCGACCAGCCAGGCCCAGCCGCTGCCGAAGCGACCCGAGGCGGCCTTGGTGAACTCGTCCTTGAACGAATCGAAGGAGCCGAAGTCCTGCTTGATCTCGTTGGCCAGCGCGCCGGTCGGCTGGCCGCCCTTGTTCGGCCCCATGATGGTCCAGAAGAGCGAGTGGTTGGCGTGGCCGCCGCCGTTGTTGATCACCGCCTGGCGGATCGACTCCGGCACCTGGTTGATGTTGCGCATCAACTGCTCGATCGGCTGGTTCGCCAGCTCGGGATTGTTCTGCAGGGCCGCGTTCAGGTTGTTGACGTAGGCCTGGTGGTGCTTGGTGTGGTGGATATTCATCGTCTGCTCGTCGATGTACGGCTCGAGCGCGTTGTACGGATACGGTAGATTCGGCAGCTCGTAGGGCATGGCTTCCCTCCCTGATGCTTCTGTCGCCGGGCGACCCGCTGCCGCCCAGCCGATCCCACCGATCGCTCTCTCAGGCGCGCTCCGACCCGGCGCTGACAGGCTGGCTCTCCGCCTCCACCTCGCGCAGCAGGCGCGGTGTCGCGCTCGGCGGCTGCTGATACTCGGCCGCCGGTTTGAACTCCCAGACGACGGGGCAGTCGACGATCGGCATCGCCACGTTGAAGACGGGGACGCCGTTGGCCGTGCAGCCCTCCAGCCGGCCGCGGTGCGCGTGCCCGTGGATGCCCATGAAGGCGTTGAAGCGCTCCAGCGCGTCGCCCAGCTCGCTGCTGCCCAGGTAGGGGAAGAGCTGCTCCGGCTCCTCGCCCATCGTCTCGGGCGTCGGCGCGTAGTGCGTCAGCCCGACCAGGTAGTCGGCGCCGCTGACCGCCGCGAAGGCGCGGTCGAGCTTCCTGGTCTCTTCAACAATCTTGCCGTAGAGTTGCTTCCACTCCCCCTCGCCGAAGGGCGTGAGATTGTAGGGGCGGAAGCCGCCGCCGAAGCCGACCGCGCCGGCGATCCCCAGGCGCACGCCGTCCTGCTCGAAGACGACGCCCTCGCCGTCGAGGATGTGGACGCCGTGCTTCTCGACGATGCGCCGGATGGCGTTCTGCTGACCCTGGTGGAAGTCGTGGTTGCCGAGGACGGCGAAGATGGGAATATCGAACTCGTCGATGACGCGGCCCAGCCGCCTGGCATCCTCTTCCAGCCCCGCGTCGGTCAGGTCGCCCGCGATCAGCAGCAGATCAGCCTCAGCCTGCGCCCGCTGGAAGACCCCGCGTAGCGTCTCTTCGGCGCCGGCGCGAGCGTGGATGTCGCCGATCGCGGCAAGTCGCACCATAGGCTGTCCCTTCCGGCTCGGTCTACCCGCGACGTAGCGCGCGGGCGGCACGCTCTGCCCGGGGTACCCAGCACGAACCGGACCATGATAGTGATGCGGGGGCTGCGCCGCGCGGTAGGGGGAAGCGGGAAAGCGTGCCTGATGCGGCGCCGGGTGCCAGTGGTGCCGCGGAGCCTGAGCGCCGAATTGCCTATTCCCGAAGTACATCGATCGTCACGCTCCGTACTAACTGATTGACCGGCGGGGGGACGGGCGCGGCTCAACCCAGCCTGAGGCACGCCGAAACGGCGGCGAGGCGCCCGCGCGCCCACTGCCGCTCGCTGACCGTGCCGAAGCTCACCTGTACCGTCCTCGCCGTGCTGTTCGTCTGCCCCCGGTATTCTACACCATCGTTGCATCGGAT
>DASSHC010000474.1:0-2777 GCA_035693105.1 Thermomicrobiaceae bacterium
CGACCACTGCGTGGCCCACGTCAACATCGACGGCCCCGGCGCGCTCAACGCCACCGTGCTGACCAACGCCCCGACCATGGCCGAGTCGTACCCGCTGGCGCGCGAGGTGATCCAGGCGCTCAGCGGCCAGGAGCTGGAGTACCGCCGCATCGGCCGTATGGGCGACCAGTCATTCTGGGGCGTCGGCATCCCCGCCTTCTTCTGCGGTCTCTCCTCGCAGGGGCCGTCGCCGGAGTCCGACGCCCTGGCCGCCGGGCGCTCGCACGGCAGCGGGCGGCGCCGCGGCGGCACCGCCTGGTGGTGGCACACCACCGAGGACACCATCGACAAGCTCGACCCCGAGCTGCTGGCGCGCGACTGCCGCATCCTGCTGGCCGTGGTCTACCGCCTGGTGACCGACCCGGTGGTAGCCCTCGACCAAACGGCGGCGGTGCGCGAGATCCAGCAGTCGCTGGGCGAGATCGCCGCGGCGGCGGGCGGCGCGCTCGACCTCTCGACCGTCGCGGCCGACGCCGAGGAGCTGCTGGCGGCCACGCGCCGGCTAGAGGAGCGCCGCGGCCAGCCGGTGAGCGACGAGCAGGCACACCAGCTCAACGCCTGCCTGATGCGCCTGAGCCGCCTGCTGATCCCGGTCAACTACACGTCAAACGGCCCCTTCGAGCAGGACCTGGCGCTGCAATACCCCGCGCTGCCGGGGCTGCGCCCGGCCGCCGACCTGGCCGCGCTCCCGCCCGACAGCCAGGAGCGGCGGCTCCTGGAGGTGAAGCTGCGCCGCGAGCGCAACCGCGTGCGCCACGCGCTGCGCGAGGCCCGCGCGGCGATCGAGCAGACGCTGGCGGCGACGGGGTAGCAGCCTTTCCTCATCCCCTGGCCTCGGCGTAGGGGGGACAGGGCAGGCACGGGGGCCTGCCCCTACCGCATGATGGGGATACGCGTTTCCCGGTAGGGGCAGGCCCCCCGTGGCCGCCCTCTCCGTCGCGGCACCCAACCCCTCGATTGCCGCCGCCCGCCCCTATCCCATCCCACGAACCCTGTAGTAAGCTCTCCGACGGTGGCCCGGTGTGGGCTCACTCCGGACGAGGTGCGCCGTACCCGGTCAGGCAAAGACGGCGTGTCGGAGCCTGCCGTGAGCCAGGTGCTACAGATCGCCGGTGCCATCGCCATTCTCATCCCCTTCATCCTGGCCCAGTTCGGCGTGCTGCGCACGCAGTCACCCGCCTACCTCCTGCTTAATCTCGCCGGCTCGGGCATCCTGGCGGTGCTCGCCTATCTCGACCGGCAGTGGGGCTTCGTGCTGCTGGAGAGCGTCTGGGCGCTGGTCTCGCTCTGGGGGCTGGTCAAGCTGGCGCGCTTCGGCGATCGGGTCCGCTGAGATGGAGCCGCGCGGGTTACACGGGCTGACGCCGCTGCGCTCCAGCGCCTTCCGCCGCCTCTGGTGCTCGACCCTGACCCTGTCCGGCGCGCAGTTGATGGAGCGCACCGCCACCGGCTGGCTGGCGCTGCAGACCGGCGACGCCTTCACCGTCGGGCTGGTCTTCGCCGCGCGCTCGCTCCCCTCGCTCCTCTTCGGGCTGGCGGCCGGCACCGTGGCCGACCGCGTCGACCGCCGCCGGCAGATGCTGGCGGTCGCCGGGCTGGCGGCGCTGCTGCTGGCGGGGCTGAGCCGGCTGGTGGCGGCGGGGGCCATCGGCGGCTGGCACGTGGTGCTGATCTCGCTGGTCGCCGGCTGCGCCCAGGTCTTCGATACCCCGGCGCGTCAGGCGCTGGTGATCGACAGCGTGCCGCGCGAACTGGCGCCCAACGCCATGGCGCTGAACGCGCTGGCCCAGCGGCTGGCCGGGGCGGCCGGCGCGCTCGGCGGCGGGCTGCTGATCCCGCTGCTCGGGCTCGGTAACTGCTACCTGGTGATCGCTCTCGGCTACGGGCTGACCGCGCTCCTGTCCACCACGCTCCCGGCGCCGCGCCGCGCCCGGGCGGCCCTCGCCCACGCGCCCTTCAGCCACGCGCTGCGCGACGCCGCCCGCCTGATCGTCCAACTGCCGGCGGTGCGCACGCTGACCATCTCCGGCGTGGCCTGCGAGATCTTCGCCTTCTCCTACTCCAGCGCGCTGCCGGTCTTCACCACGGATGTATTGGCGATCGGCGCGGCCGGGCTGGGGCTGCTCAATGCCGCCGCCTCGCTCGGCGGCACCGTGGGGCTGCTGCTGCTCTCGCTGGTGGTGGGCCGGCTGCGGCGCGAGCCACTGCTGGCGGCTGTCTTCCTCGGCTACGGCGCCTCGCTGGTGTTGCTGGGCACGGTGCGCGAGCTGTGGCTGGCGGTGGCGGTGCTGGTGCTGACCGGCCTCTGCGCCGCCGCCTTCGACATGCTGCAGCAGACGCTCTTGCAATTGGCGGTGCCGGAGGAGCAGCGTGGGCGCGCGGTCGGCATCTGGGTGCTGGGGGTCGGCTCGGCGCCGGTCGGCAACCTGGAGATGGGCACGCTGGCCGGCTTGCTCGGCGCGCCCGGCGGGCTACTGGTCAACGGCGCGTTGACCGTCGCCGCGGCCGCGCTCCTGCTCGCCCGCGCCCCGCACTACCGCGCGGCCCTACGACAGGCTCCGGAGCCGCGGACGCGGGTGGGGTAGGCCCTCACCCCCGACCGAGTTCCCTCACCCCCTTCCCCTCTCCCGTGCGCGGGAGAGGGGCGCTGCCCACCGAAGACGTATTGCGGTAGGGATGCTTTCCTACGCCTGAACCTTGTCGTTCGCCACCTCCCCTCGCCCCCGCAGGGGAGAGGG
>DASSHC010000475.1:0-2308 GCA_035693105.1 Thermomicrobiaceae bacterium
GCGGCGGTGGCGCTGAACGAGCCGCGGGAGCGCGTCTCCCGGGATCCGGAGTGGTACCGGCTGCGCTACGAGCTTTTTGCCCTGGCGCTGCACCATCCGGCGCTCGCGCCGGAAGTGCGCGCCCTGCTCGCCGGCGGACGAGCCGGGATCGCCGCGCTGGTGCCGGTCGCGCTCGGCGAGACCAGGGAGCCGCCCGATGCCATTGCCGCGGTCCTGCTGGCCTGCTTCGACGGGTTGGCACTGCAGAAGCTACTCGACCCCGAATTGGACCTGGAGGCGGCCTACCGCGTCCTGACCGGGATGGTGGAAGGACTCACACGCCGGCCCTCCTAGTCTGCCGCTGCCGAACGACGGAGCCCGGACGGAGCAGCGACCTGGCGGGCCGAATTAGTTGGATGACCAACTAACAATCTCGCCTCACGGCAGCCACGCGCGGGCGCCGCGCTGGATTCGTTGGAGGAGGAGCGAAAGGAGGTCGGCATGATCGTCGGCTGCTGATCGGTACCCGACCCAGAGCACGTGTTCCGCCGCGTTTCAAAGAAGCGTCGTTGAAGTGTCGTTCGTGCCGCTCACGGCAGGAGGATTCCGATGACCGCATCGTCCCAACAGTTCACCGCCCGTCCACCGCTCGCTCCGTCGGTGTCTCTGGAACGCCCGTTGCCCCCCGCGCTGGCCCCGCGCGTACCCAACTGGCTCGCCGATGGCATCGATGCCACGCTCTTGCGCGAGGCGCTCGCCGGCCTCCCGGCCGGGCAGGGACCCGCCTCGCCCGACTGGGTGCGGCATTTCAGCGCGATCGGTGACGACCACGCGCGTCGCGCGGCCCAGCTCGAAGCCGGTGACCAGGCGGCGGCGATGACCGCCTACCTGACCGCCGCCTTCTTCTACTTTCTGGCCCGCTTTCCTCACTTCCTGGGCCCCGACCCGGCCGCGGCGCGGGACGCCTATGCCAAACACCGTGCAGCCTACCTGGCGGCGAGTCGCTTCTTCCCTACTCCGGTCCAGGTGGTGCGTCTCCCCTTCGAGGAGGCGACCATCGTGGGCTACCTGCGCATTCCGACCCCCACCGCGATGGACGCGCCGCCGGTCGTCGTCCTCAGCGGCGGCATCGACTACTGGAAGAGCGACAGCGAGCTCCACACGATCGCCGATACGCTCCTGGGGGAAGGTCTGGCCGTCTTCGCGCTCGACATGCCCGGTACCGGCGAGAGCCCGCTGCCCAATGGGCCGCATGCCGAACGGGTCTATGAAGCAGCCATCGCCCACCTCGGCCAGCGGCCTGATGTCGACGGGGGGCGGCTGGGCGTCTACGGACTGAGCTTCGGCGGGCACTGGGCGGTCAAGCTGGCGCTGACGCACCCACAAGTGCGCGCCGCGGTCAATGTCAGCGGTCCGATCCACCACGCCTTCACGGAGGATTGGTGTGCGGCGATCGCGCCCGGTACGCTGGCGACCCTGGCCGCGACCTTCGGCCAGGGGCTGGCGAACCTCGGCGGCCCTCCAGGGATGGCTCGCCTGCTTGCCCCGCTCTCCCTGGTCGCGCAACAGGTGCTCGGCCCGCGCGCGGATCTCCCGGCGCTGCTGAGCATCGCCGGCGGGCAGGACGAGTCCGTTCCGCCGGCCGATCTGGCGGTGATCGGCGAGGCCGGCGTGGCCCAGGATACTGTCGTCTACGCCGGCGACCGTCACGTGGCCAGTCACCACCGGGCGCTGCATCTGCCGCTGGCGGCGCGCTGGCTCCGCGCCAATCTCAGTTCGTGACGAGCGCGGCCGGTGGCGAACAGGGTCGCCACCGGCCATGCTCCGAAGAACATACGATCTGGCCCGTCAACCCAGCTCGTTCTCCCGGCGACCGCACCGATTGGCTGCGAAGAGCGCCCGCCTGGTTCTCACCGGCGCGCCCACGGAGGAGAGCGGGACGTGTGATACTTGAACGCTTCGAGGCCGGCGCCGGGATCCGCCGCGGAGAGGATGTGGGCCAGTGAGCGAAGCAGAGCTTATCCAGTTCTTGGCCGGCCTGCCCGGCGTCAGCGCGATCAAGGCAGGCGCGGACAACGGCGCGCCGGAGGTGGCGTGGGGAGACACGTTTTTCTTCTACGATCCGCCGGACGACGCACCTCCTGACCGGCGCATGCCCTTCGCCACCATCGTGACCAAGAACTATCCTGGGTTCGATACCGACTCGAACCTGAACCGTCCTGGGGTGTTTCGCCTGAACATCGCCGCTGGGCGGACCCGCTTCCAGGAGCTTCTGGGCTACCCGCCCGAGGCGCAGGCGGACCACCATGCCCAGATTGATTACACGGCA
>DASSHC010000476.1:0-6068 GCA_035693105.1 Thermomicrobiaceae bacterium
CGACCACTCGCCCTGGCCCACCGAAGCGGACATCCCAGACTTCGCCGCTCCGCGGCACGCGCTGCTGAAAGCCGAGGCCGCGCAGGACTTCGGCGTAGGTCCGCAGCACGCTGTAGGCCGGCTTGGGCGTGGCGTCGGCGCGCACCAGCCCGAAGCTGTTGGGCGTGTCGTTGGGGTCCTTGAACTGGAAGACGAAGATGTGCTCCAGGTTCGGCAGGTTGAAGAGGAGCGGCAGGTGCCGAGCCAGCAGGCTCGCCTGCGCCGCCTCGGAACCGGCGCTGGCGCCGCCATCGGCGCCGCTCGACCAGCCGACCTCGGTGATCCAGAGCCGCTTGCCCGAGCGCGTGACCATCCCCGCCAACAGCGGCCAGACGGCGGTGCGGAACCAGGGGTCGTCGATGTAGCCGTTGGGCACGTAGCCGTGGAGCGCGATCCCGTCGAGGTACTTGCCGCCGCCCAGGTCGAGCAGGGCCTTCAGGAAGTTGGCCCCGCGCTCGGTGCCGGTCACGCCGCCATTGAGCACCGTGGCCGAGTGATCGATCGCTTTGATTACCCGAGCGGCTCGCTCCAGCAGGGTCAGATAGACCTGTGGATCACCACCGTCCTGGTTGTTCCAGAAGATCGGCGCGTCCGGCTCATTCCAGATCTCCCAGGCGTGGATGCGGTCGTGGTAGCGGCGGACGACCGCCTGGACATAGCCCTCCCAGGCGTCGAGGTCGACCGGCGGGCCGAAGACCGGGCGCGGCCCGCTCTGCCCCGCCGCCCAGGCCACGCTGTAGCAGAGCAGCCCGAGCTGCTGGATGCCGAGCTGGCCGTAGGCGTCGACCAACTCGTCGTAGATGCGCCAGGTCCAATTGCCGGGGTTTGGCTCGACCCCTTCCCAGCGCAGCTCGACGCGCGCCCAGCCGACCTGGCTGGCGGCCAGCAGGCGGGCGAAGGCCGGGAAATCCGGCTCCCAGGGGAAGGCGTTGCCGGCCACGCCGAAGAGCTCGGCTTTGGGCGTGCGCGGCACAGCCTCGATGGGCGTCGCGCCCGGCGTGCCAGCCCACGGCGGCACCCAGAGCCGCGCCGAGCCAGCCGCGCTCTCGCGCACGCCGCAGCCGGCCAGGGTCGTCGCCAGCAGCCCGGCCGCGCCCGCCAGGAACGCGCGGCGGGAGGCGCAAGCTGCCATCCATCGCACGGGTGCCATGGCTGGTGGTCGCCCCGATCTAGTCGAGAGGGGTAGACGCGGCCGGCGCGGCGAAAGACCACCCCCGCGCGTCCCGGCACTACCCAGGTCTGTTGCTCGACGCAAGTATAGCCTGTCGCCTGCTAGACTGAGCGGCGGGTGCGGTTGAGTGACGGTGGAGGCGGGCATGGCCGGGCGGCGGGTGATCACGACCATCGACGCGCACGCGGGGGGCGAGCCGCTGCGGATCGTGACGGCGGGGCTGCCCCGGCTGCGCGGCACGACCATGCTCGAGCGGCGGCGCGAGATGCTGGAGCAGCACGATCAGGTGCGCCGCCTGCTGATGTGGGAGCCGCGTGGGCACGCCGACATGTACGGCGCCATCCTCACCCCGCCGGTCAGCCCCGAGGCCGACCACGGCGTGCTCTTCATGCACAACGAGGGATATTCAACCATGTGCGGCCACGGCGTGATCGCCTTGACGACCGCGCTGCTGGAGACCGGCAGCCACCCTGCCAGGGAGCCGGAGACGGTCATCCGCTACGACACGCCGGCCGGGCTGGTCACGGCGCGGGCGCGGCTCGAAGGCGGGCGCGTGCGCGGGGTCGCGTTCACCAACGTCCCCTCGTTCGTCTACCAATTTGCGCTGGAGATCGAGAGCGACTACGGCCGCTTCCCGGTGGCGGTCGTCTTCGGCGGTGCTTTCTACGCGCTGGTCGACGGTGAAGTCGCCGGGCTGGCGGTCGAGCCGGGCTCGATTCGCGAGCTGATCGACTTCGGCATGGCGGTCAAGCAGGCGGTGGAGGCGGCGCTCGACGTCGTCCACCCGCTGGAGCCCGAGCTGCGCGGCATCTACGGCACGATCATTACGGGCCCGCCCAGCGCCGGGGCCGACGGGCGCAACGTCACCATCTTCGCCGATGGCGAGGTCGACCGCTCGCCCTGCGGTACCGGCACCGCCGCCCGCGCCGCGTCTCTTCACGCCACCGGGCAGCTCGCCCTGAACCAGCCCTACGTCCACGAGAGCATCAGCGGCAGCCGCTTCAGCGCGCGGGTGCTCGGCGAGACGCGCGTCGGTCCATATGCCGCCATCACCCCCGAGATCGCCGGCCGCGGCTTCCTGACCGGCTTCCACACCTTCGTCGTCGAAGACGACGACCCCTTCCCCGATGGTTTCCTGCTGCGCTGATCCGGCGGTCAAGTTGTCGAATGGAACCCGTGGGGATAGCTGAGGGTAGCGGGGCGGAATGGCCCCTCCCCCCTGTCATCCTGAGGCCGCAGCCGAAGGATCTCCTCTGCCTTGCAGCGCTGCTCGTGCTCCACGATTCGGAGAGATTCTTCGCTGCGGCTCAGAATGACAGGGGGAGGGCACAGGCTGACGAGGGATGGGGGTTCAGGCTGGCGGGGGTGAGACATGCGGACGAAGCATCGCGTCGACGTGCTACCAGAAGCGTGTCGCGGTTGGCAAGAGAGCGAAACGAGCAACCGGCTATCGCTTTCGCGCGAGGATGTGGTGATAGCCGTCGCCGTCGGTCTCTTCTGCCACTCGAAAGCCTGCGGCCGTGAGCCATGACCACACGTGCGCGGTCGTAGGGTAGTAGTGGTAGGTGCCGTCCTTGACGTATTCGCCTGAGACGACCGGTAGGCCGGCCGCCACGGCGGACTGGTTGACCGCTTCGAGATCATCCTCCGGCATCTCGACGGTCACGTACAACGTCCCGCCCGGCCTGAGCGCGTGCTGGAAGTTCGCCAGCACCACGGGCCAGTCCTCCGGCCCGACGCACTCCAGCGCGTCCATGCAGATGATGCCGTCGAACGCCTGCTCGTCGTCCAGCTCCTGCATGCCCTGCTTTCTGGTCGGTACGGTCGGGAACTTGCTCCGTGCCCGCTCCAGCATCCCGGCCGACTGATCGATTCCCACGACCTGCCGCTCGCCCGTCAAGAGTAGCGGCCAGTATTTGCCGGTGCCACAGGCGGCGTCGAGGATGCGGGCATCGGCCGGGCAGAGTTCGAGGAAGCGCGCGACGATACGCTGGTGGGTCGGGTTGATGTAGCTGCCCCAGCGCTCGTCGTAGATCGGGGCGAAGAGCGAATTCATGCGCTCCTCAGTGATGCGCCGCCGCTCCGCCAGCCAGACCGCGCGATCCGTCATTTCTGTTGCCCCGCTGCCTTCCTAGCCGCCCGCGTGCGCTCCGTCCCTGGCCAGTCGATCTGCAGCGCGGCGTCGAGGACGACGCCGTAGTCTTCCAGCGCACGCTCCGGCGAGACCAGCTCGTCGCGCACGTCGGCGCGCACGGCTTCGGGGTCGCGCTCCAGCGGGTCGAAGAAGCCGCCGCCGCCAGGCAGCCCCATCACGATGTCGACGCCGCCGTCGACGTAGATCGTCGCCTTGGGGTTCGGCTGCCGGCCGTCGCTCAAGCGGTACACGCCCTCGGCGCCGGGTTGGCCGCCCTGGTAGCCCTGGGCCGGGTACTGGGTGCGGTCGAAGAAGGGCGAGAGACGAACCTGCTTGCCCTCTTCCAGCCCGCGCACCACCAGCCAGTGGCCCAGCCCGCCGCGATACGTGCCGGGGCCGCCCGAGTCGGTGCGAAATTCGCGTTTGACCAGCATCAGCGGCGCGCGCGCCTCGACGATCTCGGCGGGTGTGCCCTGCACGCCGGAGGGGAAGGCGGTGCTGGAGAGGCCGTCCTTGTTTGGGCGCGCCCCCATGCCGCCGGAGTTGAACCAGAGCATGGTGAAGGGGATGCCGTCGGCCTTAGTGCCGGTGAACTGCGTGTTCCAGAGGTTGTTGGCGCTCTCGGCGATCACCTGATCGGGGATGGCCTCGACCAGCGCGCCCATCACCACGCTCGGCAGCCACTGGCCGACGATGTGGCGCCCGGCGACGGGAGCCGGCGGCCGGCAGTTGAGGATGCTGCCCTCCGGCGCGGTGATCGTCACCGGGCGGAAGCTCCCCTCGTTGTTCGGCACCTCGGGCGCTAACGCGCACTTGATGCCGAAGGTGGTGTAGGCCTCGGTGTAGTTCATCACCACATTGATGCCGTAGTCGCTGACCGGCGAGGTGCCGCTGTAGTCGACCGTGAGACTGTCACCCGCGATGGTCACGCTGGCGTTGATCGTCACCGGGCGGTCGTAGCCGTCCATCGTCACGCGGTTGCGGTAGACGCCGTCCGGCAGGCGGGCGATCGCCTGGCGCAGCGCCCGCTCCGAGCGCGCGATGACCTCGTCGGCCAGCGGCTCGATCGACTCCATCTCGAACTCGTCCATGAACTGCAACAGCCGCTCGCCACCAACATCGTTGGCCGCCGCCATGGCGTAGAGGTCGCCTTCCACCATCTCCGGCTCGCGCACGTTGGCCTGGATGATCTTGAACAGCTCCTCGTTGCGCTTGCCCTCAGCGAAGAGCTTGGTCAGCGGCAGGAAGATGCCCTCCTCATACAGCTCGCGGGCGTCGGCCGAGAAGGGGCGCCCGCCGATGTCGGCCAGGTGGCAGATGTTGCCGAAGAAGGCCACGATCTCGCCGTCGCGGAAGACCGGGGTGACGATGGTGACGTCGTGCAGATGCCCCGAGGTCTTCCAGGGGTCGTTGGTGACCAGCACGTCGCCGGGCAGGAGCGTGTCCGGCGGGTAGGCGGCCAGGCAGTGCTGGATGCAGCGGGCCATCGAGTTGATGTGGCCCGGCGTGCCGGTCACCGCCTGGGCGATCATGTAGCCACGGGCGTCGAAGGCGCAAGCTGAGATGTCGCCCGCCTCGGCCACCGAGGGGCTGAAGGCGCTCCAGATGAGCGAGGTCGCCTGCTCGTTGACGATCGCGATCAGCCGGCTCCAGAAGACCTCCAGCGTCAGCGGATCGATCTGCGTGCGCGCCACGTCAACGCTCCATCTCTCAACAGCGCCACTACGTCAGCCGGACTTCGAGGTTGCGATAGGGATCAACCGTCACGGTGCCTTTGGGGCCGACGACCACAGTCGACTCGCGCTCCTCGATGATCGCTGGTCCCGAAAGTGTGTCGCCGGGGCGCAGGCGGTAGCGGTCGTAGACCGGTGTGTCGTGGAAGCCGCCCAGCTCGGGGAAATAGACGGGGCGCGCGCCCTTGCGCGGCTCGCCCGCCTCCGCGGTGACCTGCTGCCCCAGGCGCAGCTCGGGCCGCGGGCCGGCCAGGCGCACGCGCCAGCTCAACGCTTCGATCGACACCTCGGGCCGGGCGCGGCGGTAGAGCTCCTGGTAGGCGCGGTTGAAGGCGTCGAAGACCTCCGGTGCTCGTGCCGCGCTCAGCGCGCCGCCCGGCAGCGGCACGCTGATCTCGTGCGCCTGGCCGAGCAGGCGCATATCGGACGTGCGCGTGACGCGCACCTCGCCCGGCGCCACGCCGGAGGTCGCCAGCAGCGCGCGGCCCTCGGCCTCCATCTCGTCGTAGAGCTGGTCGATCCTCGGCCAGTTGGCGTGGTCGAGTACGGCGTAGGCCGAGCGCACGTAGTCGAAGGCCAGCGGCGCGGCCAGGAAGCCGACGGTCGAGCCGACCCCGGCCGCGAAGGGGCAGAGGATCTCGCGCGCGTCCAGGATCTCGGCCACGCGATAGGCGTGAACGGGACCGGCGCCGCCGAAGGCGAAGAGGGGGAAGGCGCGCGGGTCCTTGCCGTGCTCGACGGCGTGGATGCGCGCCGCGCTGGCCATGTTCTCGTTGACGAGCTGGTGGATGGCCCAGGCCGCCTCGACCACGCCGAGCGCCAGCGGCTCGGCGATGTGGCGCGCGATCGCCTGCTCGGCCAGCTCGCGGCTGATCGGCATGCGCCCGCCGAGGAAGAAGGCGGGGTCGAGAAAGCCGAGCACCAGGTCGGCGTCGGTCACGGTTGGCAGCTCGCCGCCGAGGCCGTAGCAGGCCGGGCCGGGCCGCGAGCC
>DASSHC010000477.1:0-2037 GCA_035693105.1 Thermomicrobiaceae bacterium
CCATGGAAGCTCGGTGCCGCCCGTCGCGCGGCTCCGTCCGGGCTAAAGCCAACCGCGCTAACCTTCATGAAGCCCACTGAAGGGGCTGAGCTTGTATGCTCCATGCATCCTCGCAAACAGGGAAGGTTGTGCCAGGACCTCCCCTCAGCCTCACGCGGCACCAAGTCTTCATCCGGCAGGCCAACCGCCGAGCCGAATCTCAGCCCCTTCAGTGGGCTTCGTGCAGGTTAGCGCGGTTGGCTTTAGCCCGGACGGAGCCGCGCGACGGGCGGCACCGCTGTTCCGGGGCCACGGATAACCCGTCCACCCATTGCCGCCCCACGCGGCACCAATGCCTCTTGATGGGCGCCGGCCGCGCGAAAGGACGGCATCAACGTTGATGGCCGTTGTTCCCGGATCGACAGGATCACCAAAGAGGCGATGCGCGCTACGTGCTCTCCCGCGCAGTCGGCACGACCGGCTTGGTCGCCTCGCTGTCCTCGCCGGTGCCGAAGGTGCGGATCAAGAGCGCGATCAGGATGCCCATGTAGAGGAAGCCGCCGCCAACCCACATCACCAGCCCACCGATCTGCTGGTCGTCCAGCGGGCTGAGGCCCCAGGGCTTGGGGGTGCTGAGGTAGGTGGGGTAGATCTCGCTGTTGGCGAGCGTCAAGAGCGCCCCCAACCCGATGCCGAAGAGCATCGAGGCGAAGATCGAGGCGAGCGCCCAGGCCGGCTGCGCCTTGTGATGCCGCGGCACCGGATCGATGATCGGCCACCAGAAGAGGAGCGCGAAGCCGAAGAAGAGGGCGTGCTCCAGCTCGTGGATATGCTCACTCTGCAGCGCGGCCGTGTAGAAGGCCGGCACGTGCCAGAGGACCAGGTTGAGATTGTAGAGGAGCGTGGCGATCAGCGGCGCGGTCAGTGCGCCGAGCGCCCAGCGGACCCAGTGACGGCGGAACACCGCTTTGAGGACCGGACCGCTGCGCCGGGGCGCGATGGCGCGCAGCGCGAGCTGGACCGGGCGGCCGAGCAGCAGCAGCGGCGCGGCGATCTGCATCAGCGCCAGGTGCTGCAGCATGTGCATGGAGAACAGCTCGTCGTTGTAGGTGTCGAGCGGGCCCAGGAGCGCCAGCGCCAGCACGGCCAGCCCGGCGTAGAAGGCGACGATTTGATACGTCGCAATCGCCCGCCGCTCCTGCTGGCGCACGCGCTGCAGCCCCAGCCCGTACGCGAAGCCGGCCAGCAGGATGCAGAAGGTGACCAGGGGATCGAAGCTCCAGGCGGCCAGGAAGGGGCCCTTGACCGCGGCGTTGGCGTGCAGCAGGGGGAATATCATCGCGTGGCGCGTCTCTGTTCCACTCATGCGGCCAAGCGCTGTTGCGCCGGGGGAAGGATACCATAGGGGGTGCGGGCCACTCCTCACGCCAGGAAGCGCGCGAGCAGGCGGTGGAAGTGGTGCACGCCGGTCTCGCGCGTGGGGGAGTAGCGCCCGCGATGGTAGAGGCGCGAGCGGATGCCCTGCTGCACCCGCTCGACGATGTCCTCGTCCTCACGCTCGACCCGGTCGAGCCCGGCCCCCGCCCCGGCGTCCGGGCTGCTGCCGTCGCTGTAGGTGAGGAACGAGACGCGCGTGCGGTCGGGCGCCAGCGGCTGCACCAGATTGATCGAGAGCTTGCCGGGATAGAAATTGAACATTATGTTCGGGAAGAGCCAGTAGTAGTAGGCAGCGACCGCCTGGCCGTAGTCGGGTGACTCGGGCGGCAGGTCGAAGCGCTCCTCGCCCTTGGCCGCGATCCCCAGCTGCAGGTTGCTGTACTGGTAGACCTCGGTGGTGTAGGCGCCGTAGTCGAGCGCGCCGGCCAGGCCACCGTGGATGTAAGGAATGTGGAAGCCCTCCAGGTAATTGTCGCAGTAGAGCGCCCAGTTGGCGCGCACTAAATACTCGCGCGAGCTGGCGGGGTCGAAGCGGTACTCGTCGAGCGAGAGCCAGCCCAGCCGCTCCTGCATCGGCGCGACCAGCTCGTCGAAGCTGAAGGCCGGATCGAGGGCGGTAAA
>DASSHC010000478.1:0-5502 GCA_035693105.1 Thermomicrobiaceae bacterium
AACAGTCAGTGGTGCCAGCCGAAGACGCGGGTCAGACTCGGGAACGGGCTCATGGCACCAGCGGAACGCGACCACCACCAGCGACCGTCGCCCCCACCCCATCGATTTTCATGCCGCCGTGGCGAGCCAAGGCTCATGACGACTCGGGATGACAGGGCCAATTAAGGGGCGTACGAGAGTGCAAGTCGTCGTCGTGCGCCCCTATTTACCCCTGTCATCCCGAGCGCAGTCGAGGGATCCGTCCTCACCTGGCACCCAACGTTCTCGACGGGCACCATCAGACGAGCGGCATGACCTCCTCGGCGAAGCGGCGGAGCTGCTCGAGCGGCTCGGCGGCGGGCCAGATCAGCGCCAACTGCAGGCCCGCGTCGCGGTAGGCGCGCAGGCGCGCGGCGCAGCGCTCCGCCGGGCCGAAGAGGCCCGCCGCCAGCATCTCCTGCGCCGAGCGGCCCATCGCCGGCCCGACGATCTCGCGGGCCACCCGCTCCGCCTCGGCCTCGTCCTCCGTCACATAGCAGAAGACGGACGAGAGCGCGTTGGCGAAGGCGTCCGGCTCGCGCCCCAGCCGCGCCAGCTCGCGGCGCACGAAATCCCAGCCGCGCGCGAAGCGCTCGGGCGTGGTGTTGAAGCCGGAGGTGACCCAGCCGTCGCCCAGCCGCGCCGCCCGGCGCAGCCCGGCCGGGGCGCCCCAACTGCCGACCCAGATCGGCGGCCCGCCCGGTCGCGCCGGCAGCGGCTGCAGGCCCACGCCGTCGAGGTGGTAGTAGCGCCGAGCGTAGACCGGAGCCGGCTCGCGCCAGAGCGCGCGCATGACTGCGATGCTCTCGTCGAGCCGCCCCCAGCGCTCGCCGAACGGGATGCCGGCCAGGGCGAAGTCCGCCGGCAGCACGCCCGCGCCGACCCCGACCACTACCCGCCCGCCGGTGAGACTATCCAGCGTGCCGTAGGTCTTGGCGACCACCACCGGGTGGCGCAGCGCCGGCAGCAGGATGGTCGTCGCCAGAGTGATGCGCTCGGTCACGGCGGCCGCGGCGGCTAAGATGGTCGGACCGTCGAGCCAGCCGGTGCGCGAGGCGAGGTGGTCGTTGGCGCCGAGCAGGCGGTAGCCCAGCCGCTCGGCGGCGTTCGCGTACTCGGTGAAGTCGCGCAGCCGCGGCCGCTCGCCCGCGCCGACGACCACCGGGATATGCGCGCCGAACTCCATGCGTGTTCCTTCTCCATTGGTGCTGGCTATGTGGCCACCGAGATGCTTGGGTGCCGCGTGAGGCCGGATCCCTCGACTGCGCTCGGGATGACAGGGGTAGGGGATGAGGCGTACGACGACGATGTGTGTCCGGCAGGCCGCGCCCTTTCCGGGTCATCCCGAGCGCAGTCGAGGGATCCGTGCCCCACCTGGCACCCAACGTCCTCGATGGGCGGCGTCCCTCGCTCACGGCTTCCCGTGCCGGCCCGTCCTACACGCTCAACTGCTCGACCAGCGCGGCGTACTCGGCGGCCTCCAGCGGGCCGGGTGGGGTCAGGAAGACGTGCGTCACGCCGAGCGCGGCCAGTTGTCGCAGCTTGGCGCGGACGTGCTCGATGGTGCCCACGTAGCTCAGCGCGTCGATCAGCTCGGTCGGGATCAGCCGGCGCGCGGCGGGGAAGTCGGCCGCGCGCCGTATGTCGATGAAGGCACCGCCGCGCGCCAGCACCTCGTCGGTGTGCATCACCTGGCGCAGTCGCGCGATCAGCGCGGGCACGTCGAAGTTCGGCAGCGCGAGGTGCCGGTCCATCCCCGGCAGGGTGTTGATCAGCGCCAGCAGCGTCTTACGCCGCTCCAGCGCCGTCTCCGGCTGCGCGGTGATCTCGATGGCGGTGCGCACGAAGATGGCGAAGTCGCTGGGATCGCGCCCCGCCGCCGCGCGCCGCTGGCGCAGTTGGGGGATCAGCTCGGTCAGGAAGGGGAGCGAGGCGAATTCGGCGATCAGCACCCCGTCGGCCTCCTCGGCCGCCAGCCGCAACGCGCGCGGGCCGACCGCCGCCAGGTAGATCGGCACGTGCGGCTGCACCGGCACCACCGCACGCTGCCAGGCGCTGACCGCGAAGTGCCCGCTGACCGAGGCCACGTGCGGCGGCTGCCACCACTGGCGCAGTAGCGCGATCGTCTCGCGCAGCACCGCCGGCGGGCTGCCCACCGGCACCCCCAGGCTGCGCGCGTACCACTCCGGCTGCCCCCGGCCGAGCCCGAGGAAAGCGCGCCCGGCCGAGAGCTGGTCGATCGTCGCCACCGACATCGCGATCACGTTCGGGTGGCGCAGGTAGGGATTGGTCACGCCGGTGCCGAGCCGGAGGCGCGTCGTCTCGCGCGCCGCCGCGCCGAGCACGGCGAAGGCGTCCCAGCCGTCAGGGTCCTCGCTGATCCAGACGGAGTCCAACCCGGCCTCGTCGGCGATGCGCACCGCCCGCAGCGTGGCGCCGGCCGCCACGCGCGGGTCCGGCTCGCGCGTCCAGGGGTGGTGCGAGAGGTCGAGGCAGAACTTCATCGCGATTTCAGACGGCCGGGTGCCGCGCGTGCCAGCCGGTGCGCGCCTGGTAGGCCGAGGCGACCGCCAGGACCGCGTTCTCGCCGCCGGTGCGCCCCATTACCTGGATGGCGCTCGGCAGCCCGCGCTCGCCGAAGCCGTTCGGCACGCTGACCGCCGGCGCGCCGATCAGATTGCCGACTGTGGTCAGCCCGACGCGGCGGCGCGCGTAGGTGGAGACGCTGAGCGGCCCCTCGATGTGCCCGGCCACGCTCGTCATCGAGGGGAAGAGCACGCCGTCGTAGCGCGCCAGCAGGGCATCCCAGGCATCGGCGATCTTGCGGCGCACGCGCAGCGCGCGCAGGTAGTCGACCGCCGGCACCACGCTGCCGGGGTAGCCGCCCAGCCGGTCCTCCGGCGCCGTGAGCCGGCTGGTCAGCCCCTGGTCGATCAGGTCCTCGAAGGCGGCCGCGCCCTCGCACGAGAGCACGATCTGGTAGACCTCCCAGTAGGGCAGCTCCGGCACCGCTACCTCTTCGACCAACCCCAGGCCGGACAAGAGATCGACGCTCGCCTCGAAGTTGGCGACTACCTCCGGCTGGGCGGTGTCCAGCCCCGCGCGCACCACCCCCAGCCGGAAGCCGCTGGCGCGTTGCTGCTCGGGATCGTAGCGGTAGGGCACATTGAGGCTGGTCGGGTCGTTGGGGTCGTAGCCGGCGATCGCCTGCAGCACCAGGCCGCAGTCGTCGGCGGTGCGGCACATCGGGCCGAGCTTGTCGAGCGTCCAGCAGAGCGCCATCGCCCCGGCGCGGCTGACACGCCCGTAGGTCGGGCGCAGCCCGCTGACGCCGCAGGAGGCCGAGGGGCTGAGGATCGAGCCGCCGGTCTCCGAACCGATGGCGAAGGGGACGGCGCCCGCGGCCACCGTGGCCCCCGAGCCGCTGGAGGAGCCGCCGGTCCAGGCGCCGCGGTTCCAGGGATTGACCGGCGCGCCGGTCAGGCTGGCGTTCGGCTGGCGATAGCCCATGCCGCCGGCCAGCTCGATCATCGCCACCTTGGCTACCAGCACGGCACCGGCCTCGCGCAGCCGCCGGATCACGGCGGCGTCGTGGGCGAAGACCTGCTCGCGCAGCGGCTCGGCGCCCCAACTGGTCGGGATGCCGGCGGTCGCCAGCAGGTCCTTGGCGCCGTAGGGGATACCGTGCAGCGGGCCGCGGTCGATCCCGGCCGCCAGCTCCTCCTCGGCCAGCCGCGCCTCGCGCAGCGCGCGCTCGGTGGTGACCGTCACCACCGCATGCAGCTCGCGGCCGATCGTCTCCAGCCGCTGAATGAAGTGCTCGGCCAGCGCGGTCGGCGTCGTCTCACCGGCGCGGATCATCCGGCCCAGCTCACGAATGCTGGCGAAGCTCACGCGGTCGTCCATCGGCTTCTTACCCTTCCGCCCGCGGCTGAAAGATCAGTTCCGGCTCGTCGGCGTTGCGCAGCGGGAAGTGCCGCAGCGCCTGCCCGGCGTCGTAGAGCTTGCCGACCTCCTCGCGCAGCGCGGCGCGTTGCTCCTTGTCGAAGCGTTCGCCGTAGCGGCCGAGAAGCTCGGCCAGCAGGCCATCGACGATCGTCTCGCGCCGGGAATCCTCGTGCTCCATCTCCCCATATCCTCTCCTGACCGGCGGCCGTGTGCCACAGCCTAGCACGATCCGGCGCGCGGCGGGAGAGCCTCGCGGCGCGCGACCCTCTTGCCCGCTGGCGCGCATCAGCGTAAGATGTGCCTATCGGTTGTTGAAGCATTTCCCGGTTGAGGCTGCCATGACCACGCGAATGGGCGATCGGCTCGCCGAGGCGCGGCGCAGACAGTTCGTCGGCCGTACTGGCGAGCGGGAGCAGTTCCGGCGCCTGCTGACGGACGACGATCCGGCCTTCCAGCTGCTCTACGTTTACGGACCCGGCGGGGTCGGTAAGACCACGCTGCTGCGCGAGTTCACCACCCTGGCCGGCGAGCAGGAGGTGCCCGCCGTCGCGCTCGACGCGCGCAACATCGACCCCTCGCCCGAGTCCTTCCTGACCATGCTCTCGCTGGCCATGGGGTTGACGCCGCCCGCCGCGCCGCTGGATGAGCTGGGCGCGCTGAACCGCCGCTTCGTCATCGTGCTCGACACCTACGAGCTGCTGACGCCGCTCGACGCCTGGCTGCGCGACGTCTTCCTGCCGCAGCTCCCCGACCGCGCCATCGTGGTCATCGCCGGCCGCAACGCGCCCGCGCCGGAGTGGCGCGCCGACCCTGGCTGGCAGACGATCATCCGAACGCTGCCGCTGCGCAACCTCAACCCCGACGAGAGCCGCCGCTACCTCACCAACCGCGAGGTGCCCGCTGCCGACCATGCGGCGGTGCTCAACTTCACCCACGGCCACCCGCTGGCGCTCTCGCTGGTGGCCGACTCCGTCGCCCAGCAGGTCGCCGCTCCGCTCCAGTTCAAGTCCGAGCCGGCGCCCGATGTGGTCCGCACCCTGGTCGAGCAATTCGTGCAGCACGTGCCCAGCCCCTCGCATCGGGCCGCGCTGGAGTCCTGCTCCCTGATCCGGCTGACCACCGAGCCGCTGCTGGCCGCCATGCTCGACGTGCCGGACGCGCACGAGGAGTTCGACTGGCTGCGCGGGCTCTCCTTCATCGACTCCGGCCGCCAGGGGCTCTTCCCCCACGACACGGCGCGCGAGGTGCTGGCGGCCGACCTGCGCTGGCGCAACCCCGACTGGCACGCCGAGCTGCACCACCGCGCCCGGCGCTACTACGCCGCGCGCCTCAACCAGACCCAGGGCCAGGAGCAGCAGCGTGTCCTCTTTGACTATGTCTATCTGCACCGGGACAACCCGATCATGCGCCCGTATCTTGAGTGGCAGGAGAGCGGCAACACCATGCCGGACAGCCTGCGGCCGGGAGACGCCGAGCCCTTGCTGGCGACCGTGACCGCCTTCGAGGGGCCGGAGTCGGCAGCCTGGCTGGAGTACT
>DASSHC010000479.1:0-3163 GCA_035693105.1 Thermomicrobiaceae bacterium
AGCGGGATGAGTGCCGCGAGCCAGGCGGCCGACTCCTGATCCACCATCCATTCGCAGTCACCTCCCTCCGCGCCGGCCGTGAACTCCAGGATGATGTCCTTCCCTGCCTGATGACGTTCGAGGGTGAGTTGGCTGGCGTAGCGCCGCACGAGATCGAGGTCCAGGACCGCGGCCGGCAGTCGCAGCATGAGCTGATGGGTTCCCCAGTTGGCCAGGTAGAGGAAGGCGTCGAAGTAGCCTTTCATCAACTCGACCGGATTGCCGCGGAAGTCACCGTAGTTGTACACGTTCTGGAATCGCGTCGGGGTGATCTGGGCGCGCGTCGAGATCTGGCGCAACTCGGCCATCTCCTCCGGCGTCAAGCGTCGATCGAGCGCCTGGAACTCGTAGTACTGATACTCGCTCATCGCTGCCGCTCCTTCGCCGGGCTACTTCATCTGTTGCTTGAGCCAGTCGAGCGCGCCCTCTGTCTCTTGCCACGCCGGCAGCAGCTCGGAGGCGCAGTAGATCGCCTCGTTCTGGTCGCCGACGCCGACGAGGTCGGGCAGCCGGCGTGGCAGCCGCTTTTGCCCGCTCAGGTAGGCCGGGACGAAGCGATTCTGCTCCAGCGCCTCGGACAGCGCGCGGCGCGCGGCCGGCGAGTCGCCTTCGGCGCGGAATGCGTGCAGCGCGCGCCCGTATTGCCGGATGGCGGACCAGTCGTCGGGGTAGAGCTCGAGCAAGCGTGTGACCTGTGCCTCGCCGCCCTGTTTCAGCAGCCAGGCGAGGAGCACGTAGCGCACGCCCTGATTGTCGCCGGGATTGAGCCGCAGCATCTCCCAGAGATGGTCGATCGCCTCCGCGTGCCGCCCCATCGCCCAGAGCGCGGTCGCCAGTCCGAAGCGGGCGCGCATGTAGGGCCGCGTCTCCAGGACGCCCCAAAAGTCGCCCTCGAAGGCGTCAAACGCCTCGCGTCCAAGCGCGCGCTCGCCGGCCGCCACCCCTTGCGCGTAGAACTCGGCGGCCTGCTCCGGTGTGCGCGCGGCCAGGTCGCCGAGCAACACGTAGGCATTGGCACAGTCCGGCGAGATCTCCAGCGCTTGACGGGCAAGTTGGATCTGCTGGAGAAGGTTGGGCGTCTGCCACGCCTGGTAGATCAGGTCCTGCGCCCGCTCAAGCGCGGTCTGCGGCTGCCGGCGGGGCGGTCCGCCGCTCTCAAGGAGCTGCTGCAGAAACGCGTTGGCCTCGTCGATCGAAGCGAAGTCGTGCTCGTTGAGCACCGCGCTGAGGTCGGCGAGGGCTTGCTCGGCCACGGCCGGTGAGACGATCCCACCGCCCAAGGCGAGCTCTTCACCCGCGTCCTCGACTTCGTCGAATGGACCGAAAAAGAACTCTTCCTGGAACTGCCGCAGCGCCTCGAGTTCACGCCGCTCCCGGCTGTTCAGCCGTTCGCCGAGCGCCCAACCCCAGGGACTGGACTGGATGAAGCGCGAATCGGATTCAAGTACGAAGGCGAGCGCATCGGGCGCGATGTCACTCTGATAGAGGCCGCGGGCGAGGGCGTGCAGGGACAGTTCCCAGGTTGGAACGTTGCGATCCCGCTTCTTCCGCATGAATTCGTAAACCGTGTCGGCAAGCGCGCCGTTCCGCTCGGCAATCGCTTTGTCGTCGCGCGTCGCCCGTGGCTCGAACCGGATCTCGCCGCGGCCCTCCTCAGCGTCGAGCACCCGAATCAAGAGCGAGTCGCCGGCGGTGGCGTGCTGCTCAGTGAGAAAGTGCTGAAGCGGTGCGGGCATCTCGGTACCCCAATGTCCACGATGGCCCGAGGTGAGCGGCAGCGAGACCCACTCGCCGTGCGGCAGCGTGGCCTGAAACGGACGTGTCTTTTTCCGCGTTGCGGACTCGAAGAAGCTCGGCCAGAGGGCGTCGCGCAGCTCGTCGGAGAAGTCTAGCGGCTCCGTCGCTGGGTGCTCGCCGGCGAGGGGCAGGCGCAGCAGGCTGCCGTTCACCAGATACGGCAGGTAGCCATAGCGGCGGTCCCCGGTGTTCACTAACTGGCGGTTCGCGTTCAGGACACTCCGGATGGTCCCCTTGGGGTTCTTCGAGGTGATGGGCTGGCGGCGGCTGGCCTCGTCGAAGATCTCCTGGAACGTCAACGGAGTACCCGCGTCCTGGAGCAGGTCGTAGACGAGCTGCGTATAGTTCTGGCCGCGGTGTCGTGTCATGGTGGCCTCCGCTGGTTCTCGGCGCGGATGATGGTGTGCGTATATGGCCGACGCAGGGGTGCTGCCGCCAGTGTCGCCGCCCCACGGTCTTTGCGCAACGGGCTTCGCGGAATGGTGAACGTCGCTCGGGCGGCGCGGTGAATCGCCGTCACATGTCACAAACCAAAACGACCCAGGGGCATGTGGCCCGTGGGTCGTGCGCGGTCTGGCTCCCCGAGAAGGACTCGAACCTTCAACCTTGCGGTTAACAGCCGCCTGCTCTACCGTTGAGCTATCGGGGAACGATCGCTCTAGGACGCGAACCAGTGTACCACGACGGACCTACCGCGGCAAGCGGAAGCGGAGCCATCCGCGACATTGTGCAGACGCGCACAAGCGCAGGACCCGTGCTAGAATCGGAGGACCGGTCGCTGTGGCGAGTCACTGATCCCCGGTCGTGATGTCCTGAACGGAGTGAGGCGCCCTGCTGGAGACGCACCGCTATGTCATTGGCATCGAGATCGGCGGGCGCGGGCAGCGCGCGGTCGTCGCCAACCCTGACGGCCGCATCGTGGGACGGGCACGCTCGATCGATGCCGCCGTGCCGGCCAGCGTCGCACTGCAGATCGTACGCGGTCTGATCGATCAGGCATGCCTCCACGCGGGGGTGGCGCTGGAGCAGGTGGCGCGCATCGGTGTCGCCTTCGGTGGACCCGTCGACGTAGACCGTGGGCTGACGCTGCTGTCGCATCGAGCGCCCGGCTTCGACGACTTCCCGATCGTCAATCTGCTGGAGGAGCAACTCCAGATTCCCGTGCTGCTCGACAACAGCGCGCGCGCCGCCACCATGGGCGAGGCTTGGTATGGCGCTGCCCGCGGCGCCAAGGACGTGATCTACGTCCACCTCGGTACCGGCGTCGGAGGGGGGTTCATCGTCGATGGGCGCTTGGTGCAGGGGACAAGTGGCACGGCGGGTGAGA
>DASSHC010000480.1:0-14188 GCA_035693105.1 Thermomicrobiaceae bacterium
GTGGTTTCAGGTCTGGATGGGCGAGGGGTACGCGAAGCTGGCGCCGATCGCGCACTGGGACCCGGCCGACCCCGTGGAGCAGCCGCCGCTGGCCGCTCCCGAACTGGTTGAGGGTCTCAATGCCACCTGGGCCATGATCCAGGACGCCCTGGACCGCTGGACCGCCGCCGATCTCGAACGAGTCTTCCAACTGCCGGCGGCCGTGCGCGAAGAGGAGCGGGAGTTCTATACCCCGGTCAACCGGCAGTGGATCATCTGGCACGTGCTGGAGCACGAGATCCACCACGGCGGCGAGCTGTCGCTGGCCCTGGGCGCCCACGGCCTGCCGGGCATCTACGGGGACATGTAAAAGGGCTCCGTTCCGCGCTTATCCGCCGTTCCTCCCCTGTCATGCTGAGGCCGCAGCCGAAGGATCTCTTCTGCCCTACACCTTTGGTGGTGTTCCAGCGCTAGGAGAGATCCTTCGCTGCGACTCAGGATGACAGATGTAGGGCTTATGCCCCTCTTGAGACACACACCTCCATCATCTGGCTGCCTTCAGCCCCGCGCCACCTCCGCCATCGGCCCGGCCTGACGCAGCGGGGCGCTGAGGGTGGTCAGCAGCGCCAGGCCGAGGGCCGGGACGAAGGTGATCCAGACGGTACCGATCGGCCCGTACCACTCCAGCAGCAGCCCCGTCACGAGAAACCCGAGCGTCTGCCCGCCGAAGGTGCCCAGGCGGAAGACGCTATTGACCCGCCCCTGCAGCGCGTCGGGGATCAGCGCCAGCCGGTAGCTGAACTGCGTGCTGCTGAAGATCGGCACGAAGAGGAAGCTGAGCGCGTTGGCCAGGCCGAGCCAGAGCACGGTCGGCGCCAGCGCGTAGGGCGGCCAGGTGATGGCGAAGATCCAGGCGATGACGACCATCAGCTGCCCAACCGTGAAGCGGCGCTGGGCCAGCGGCGTCAAGAGCGCCCCGGCGATGGTGCCGGCGCCGCCGAGCGAGAAGACCAGTCCGATGGCGGCCGGCGAGGCGCCGCGGTGCCGGGCCAGCTCGATCAGCAGCAGCGTCCAGCCGCCGTAGAGCAGATTGACGCCGGCGTTGAGGAACATCAGCAGCCGCACCACCGGCTGCCCCCAGAGCCAGCGCACCCCCTCGCCGATCTCGCCGGCCAGCGCCCGCCGCTCGACCGTCCGCTCCTCCTGGAAGCGGGCACGGATGGCGCCGAGCGAGAGGGCCGAGGCGAAGTAGGAGACCGCGTCGGCCACGAAGGGGAGCGCGCGGCCGAGGCCGAAGAGGACGCCGCCGAGCGCGGGGCCGAGGAGCGTCGCCACCGATTCGGTCACCTGGTTCTGCGAGACCGCGTCGGCCAGTTGGCTGCGCGGCACCACGCGGGTCAGCGCGGCGGCCTCGGCCAGCCCGAAGAAGAGAAAGAGCGTGCCCTCGATGGCGCTGACGGCGTAGAGCTGGAGCGCGCTCAGTCGCCCGAGCAGCAGCACCAGCGGGATGCTGGCGAAGGCCAGCGCCCGGCCGACATCGCAGAGGATCATCACCGCCTTGCGGTTCCAGCGGTCGACGAAGGCGCCGGCCGGCAGGCCGAAGAGGACGTAGGCCAGCCCGCGCAGCGCGCCGAGCAGCCCGGCCTGGGCCGGCGAACCGGTGACCGCCAGGATCAGCAGCGGCAGCGCCAGCAGCGAGGCCTGCGAGCCGAGCGAGGAGACGCCCTGCCCGCTCCAGAGCAGCAGATAGTCGCGGTTGCGCCAGAGGGCGAGATAGTTCCCGAGACCCCTGGTCTGGTCGTGCGTCGTATCCGAATCGGTCAACATGCCCAGTCATCCTTGAATCGTAAGCAACAAAAAACCGCGCCGGCTGTGGGGCCGGCGCGGTCTGCTGCTCGATCGACTCAGGGTCGCCGGAAACTGGGCAGACTACGGCACGGCCACCTGGGAGTGGTCGCTCTCATCATCAGGGGCATGCTCTGTGATGTCCGTGCCCGCATCGCTGTCGTGTGCTCCAAAAGCGGCCAACCAACGCGGCGGCAAGCCTACTCGGCGGCCAGGGGCGCGTCAAGGGGCTTACGCGCCACGATGCGCAGGCGGCGGTAGTCGGCCCACCAGGCGCCGTCGTGGAAGAGGGCGTTCCGCAGGCGCGCCTCGACTCCGGCCACGATCGCCCCGCGTGCGCTATCCGTCAGTCCGGCGAAGAGATCGTCGGTGAACATCGCCAGCCAGAGGCGCAGGCCCGCCTCGCCCTGCTCCAGCCGCGTGGGGCGGTCGAAGAGGACGGCGGAGAGCGGCTCCAGGCCGTGGCGCTCCAGCCGCGCGCTGAACTCGGCGATGCCGGGGAAGGTCCAGGGGATGCGCGCGCCGCGCCGGCCCTCGCCCGCCTCCGCCAGCGCCGCCCGCAACGCGCCGATCAGCGCCGCGACGTTGCCCCTGCCGCCGAACTCGGCCACGAAGCGCCCGCCCGGCTTGAGCGCGCCCGCCACCGCGCGGGCGACCCCCTCGTGGTCCGGCACCCAGTGGATCACCGCGTTGGAGAAGACCGCGTCGCAGGGGGCCGCCAGGCGAAAATCGGCCGCGTCGCCCACCATGAAGCGCAGCTGGGGGTAGCTGCGCCGCGCCTGCTCGATCATCTCGGGCGAGGCGTCGAGCCCGATCACCTCGGCGCCCCGCGCGGCGATCTCGGCGGCGAGCTGCCCGGTGCCGCAGCCGAGGTCGAGGATGCGCTCGCCGGGCTGGGGGTCGAGCAGCTCCACCAGCGGCGCGCCGTAGGCCGAGACGAAGCCGAACGAGCGGTCGTAGAGACCGGCATCCCAGGTCAGCGCGCTCACCCCGCCCGCGCCACTTCCGCGCTCGTCATCTCCAGCCGGCACCTGCTCCTCCTCCGACTCATCGCAGTGATCTAACCTCGCCCGCTGAGTCTACCAGCGAGCCTGGGTGGCGGGGCACCGGAGTACGATGGCGCGCTGTATCTCCAGCGGCAACGATGTTAGGATGATCCCATCAACGCTCAATCGCACCGTCGCGCCGCGGGGCGGCCTCAACGAGGAGCGGGTTCAGAGGATGGACCGTCCGAAGCGCTCGGTCTCGATCGTCGCCGCACTGGCGGTCGCGCTGATGGCCGCCACGATCGCCGTCGCGTTGACGGCCGGCTCGGGCTCCGTATCGCGCTTCCCGCCCGGCTCGGCCGAGGACGTGCTGCAGCGCTATCTCCAGGCGGTGCAGAACCGCGATGCCCAGGCGGCCTACGGCCTCCTCTCGGCCGACGCGCGCCGGCTGATGCCGGAGAGCGAGTTCGCCGACCGCATCGGCCGCGGCCCGATCGAGCGCCAGCGGATCGCGCTGCGCGGCATCGAGCGCGACGCGCGGGGGGAGGGCGTGAGCGTCACGCTCGCGGTCACGCGTCCGGCCGATCCCGGCCTGGGGATCGACTCCGTCTCCTACACCTCGACGCTGGGCCTGGTTCGCGAGGACGGGGGTTGGCGCATCGAGCAGCCGGTGGTGTTCTTCTAGCGGCGCGTGTGCCCGAGGAGTGTCGTCCGTGGTGATCGCCCGCCGCCTCTACCTCTACTTCGTCGCCGCCGCCAGCCTGGCGCCGCTGGCGCTCGGGCTGGTCAACCTGCTGCGGCTGGCGCTGCGCTGGCTCTGGGAGGCGCTCGCGGGTAGCCAGGCGCTGCCCGGCGCGTCGCTGGGGACGCGCCAGCAGCTCAGTCTCTACGCCGCGCTCGTGCTGGTGGCGCTGCCGATCTGGCTGCTGCACTGGTGGCTGGCCCAGCGCGCCGCCCGCGGGGCCGGGCCGGAGGCCGCCGGGGAGCGCGGCTCGCTCATCCGCGCGTTCTATCTCGCGCTGGTGCTGCTGGGATCGTTCGTCACCTGGCTGGTGGCGGCCGAGCGGCTGATCGAGCACCTCGTCCTCGCGCTGCTGGGGCCGGGGAGCGTCGCGGCCGACTCGGCGCTGCCCAACGCGCTGGCGATCCTGCTGGTCGCCGGAGCGATCTGGGCCTACCACCTGCGCGTCGCGCTGGCCGACCTGCGCGCGGGCGAGCTGCCGGCGGAAGCGGCGGCGCTGCCGCGGCTCTACCGCTACCTGGCGGCCTTCGGCGGCGCGCTCCTCCTCCTCTTCGGCGCCTCGGCGCTGATCCACCTGCTGACCGACGTGCTGCTCCCCAACCGCGTACTGACCACCGCGCCGCACTGGTGGCTCGGCCGGCTGGCGAACGGCGTGGCGCTGACCGCGGCCGGGCTGCTGGCCTGGGGGCTGCACTGGGGCTACGCGGAGCGGCTGGTGCGGAGTGGGCGCCAGAGTTGGCTGGCCGCCGCCGAGCGCGCCTCCGCGCTGCGCCGGCTCTACCTGTATGCCGTGCTGGCGGTCGCCGTCTTCGCCACGCTGCTCGGGCTGGGCCGCGGGCTGGACGCGCTGCTGCGCTGGGCGCTCGGCGCCGAGCCCGGGCTCGCCGCCGGGCCGCGCGCCTGGGAGCTGCTCGACCCGCTGCTGGGCGCGCTGCCCTTCGCCCTCTTCTGGGGCTACCAGCGCGCGCTGCTTGGCCGAGAGGAGCGCGTTGCCGCCGAGGACCGGCGCCAGGCCGCCACCCGTCGCCTCTATGGCTATCTGGTGGCCCTGGTGGGGCTGGCGCTGGCGGCGGCGGGCATGGCGCTGCTGCTCGACGTCCTGATCGACCTGGCCTCGGGCGGCCGTGTGGGTGCTCCGGCCGGCTGGTGGCGCGGCGAATTGAGCCGCGACCTGGCGCTGGCCGCCGTCGGTCTGGCGGTCTGGCTCTGGCAGTGGCGCGCGATCCAGCGCCGGCTCGCGCGGGCGCCGCTGGCCGAGCGCGCCGCCACCGTGCGCCGCGTCTACCTCTATCTGGTGCTGGCCGGCGCGCTCCTGAGCCTCCTCGGCAGCCTGGCGGTCGTCATCTACCGCGTGCTGAGCGTGATCCTGGGCGTCGACGCGTTCCACGGCCTCGCCGGGCACCTGAGCCAGCCGCTCGGCATCGCGCTGGTAGCCGCCGCGCTGACCGCCTACCACCTGCTGCTGCTGCGCCGTGACCTGTCTTCTCAGCCGTCCGCGCCGGGCCCGCAGCGCCGGGCGCTCGTCCTGACCGCCCCGCCTGGGACCGACCTCGACGCCCTGCTGGCCAGCCTGCGTGCCGGGCTCCCCAGCGGCGCCTCGCTCGCGGAGCTTGCCGGCGGTTCGATGCAACTCGCCGACGAGGCGCCGGGGAGCGAGCACGCGGCTCCGATGGCTTGACCGGGCCGGGTGGCGTTTGGTCTGATTGTCGGGATGGAGGTTCAGGTGACGGACATCATGACGCCGGAACAGGTTGCGGATTATCTCCAGGTTTCACGAGAGACCGTCTACCGGCTGATTCGCTCGGGAGAGTTGGCAGCCGTGCGCATCGGACGAACCTATCGCATCCCCCACGCGGAACTGCAGGCTTTCCTGCGTAGCCACGGTACGCGGGTCGAGATTCGCCAGGCGCTCTTCCGCCGCGCTCTGGCAGTCGGTGAGCGCAACCCGCAGCTCGATGGAGACCTCCTGCTCGAACAGCTTGAGCACGACGAGCAGGCATCCTCGCGCGCCTCAGGCTGATGGCTCGTGTCGTCCGTGACGTCAATGTCATCATTTCGGCGCTGATCGCGCCGCGCGGGACACCACGCGCGCTGATTATGGCTTGGGAGGCATCGCGCTACGATGTCGTCGCCTCAGAAGGAATTATCCACGAGGTTCTGGAGAAACTGAGCGGTCCTCGCATTGGCGGTGCCTACCACGTTACCGCCGAGGATATCCGCTGGGTGACGGCGCTACTGCTGCGCGAAGCGGACCTGGTGCTCGTGCCGCCGGAGGCCGTGGCTTCGGTCACGGGCGACCCAGAAGACGACTACGTGCTCGCGACCGCGCGGATCGGCGCCGCGAATGCGCTCGTGACGGGTGATCGTGGACTGCTGGCGCTACGGGAGCACGAGGGAATACGCATCCTCAACCCTCGAGCGTTTCTCGACGAGCTCAACGACGAGATGGGTGAGGCGAAACCGACGACGATTGAGGGCTGAGTCATCCCTCACCGCCACGGCTCCAGCAGGGCGACGAACGCATGCAGCACGGCCGGCTCCAGGATGGCGGCGCGGTCGCGGCGGCCCTGGGTCAGGATGCCGACCGCGCCCTGGCGCCGGCTCAGGCCCCTGGCGCCGGTCAGCTCGTCTAGCAGCGGGCCTAGCTCGGCCCCGGCGCGCAGCCGGACGGCCAGTTCGGGCGGCAGGGCGAAGCGCTCGCTCGCTCCCAGCCCGGTCCGCCCGGCGCGGTCGACCGCCGCCGCCCAGGAGACGGCGTAGAGCCGCCCGCCCGGCCCCTCGGCCACCCCCGACTCGATGCCCACCCCGTAGTCGGCATCCAGCGCCGCCCGCGCCGCCTCGGCTCGCGCCAGCGCGCCCCGCGCCGTCTCCTCGTCGCTCCAGGGCTGCGCCGGGACCCCGGAGGGAACATCGACCGTGGCGAGCTGGCAGGCGGGGAAGAGGGCCGCGGCCACACGCTCCACCGCGGCGCGCTTGGCCGGGTTGGTCGAGCCGAGCGCCAGCCGCGCCCGCGCCCCTGCCATCAGGCGATCTCTCGCCGCAGTGTCGAGGTCGCCAGCACCAGCATCAAGAGCGCGAAGCCGGCCAGCACCAGCAGATCGACGCCGAGCGCCGCCAGCCCGTCGCCGCGGATCATGACCCCGCGCAGCGCGTTGTTGGCGTAGGTGAGCGGCATGGCGTAGGCCAGCAGGCGCAGCGGCCCCGGCAAGGTGGCGATCGGCCAGATGATGCCCGAGAGGAGCCCCTGCGGCGTGATCACCAGCGGGATGAACTGCACTACCTGCAGCTCGGTGCGGGCGAAGGTGGAGAGGAAGATGCCGAGATTCACCGCGCCGAGGGTGAGCATCAGCGCCACCAGGAAGACGAGCCAGAGATGCCCGGCGTAGTGGATGCGCAGCACCTCGACCGCGAAGAGGACGATGACCGCCGACTGGATGGCGGCGAAGAGGGAGAAGCCGAGCATGTAGCCGAGCACGATCTCGCCCCGGCTGAGCGGCGAGGCCATCAACCGCTCGATGCTCCCCTGGATGCGCTCGCGCAGGAAGGAGACGGAGGTCAGCAGGAAGACGAAGAAGAGGGCGAAGAAGCCGATGAAGACCGGCGCGAAGTAGTCGAGCTGATCGTACTGCGGCCCGCCGTGGAGGAAGCGCGGGCTCAGCTGAAGCGGCAGCCCGGCGGGGCTGACCGCGCGCACCACCGCCTCCGGCAGCGCGCGGTTGAGCGCGGTCAGCACGGCGCCGGTGGCGTTGGGCTGCGAGCCCTCCAGCGTCACCGTGACCTCGGGCGCCGGGCCGCCCGGCGCCACGGAGAGGTTCGGCGGCAGCGACAGCACGGCGTCGACATCTCCGGCGCGCAGCGCGCGGTCCGCCTCGGCCGCGCTCATCGCGCGCACGTCGAGCGTCGCGTCGGCGCGCAGGGCGTCCGTGATCTGGGTCGAGAGGGCGCTGGGGGCCGGATTCACGACCGCCAGCGACTCGTGGTGCGTGGCGCCGCGGTAGATATAGGCCAGCAGCGAGAGGATCAGCACCGGGATCAGCAGCATCTCGACCAGCGTGCGCGGGTCGTGCCGTAGTTGCTTGATAATGCGGGTCGCCAGCGCCAGGATGCGCCGCCGGCTCATCGTGCCCCCTCCACCGGCAGCTTCTCGCGCTCGGCCAGCGCCAGGAAGGCCTCCTCCAGCTCGGCCTGGCCGGTCAGCCGCCGCAGCTCGTCGGGCGTGCCACTGGCCAGCAGGCGGCCGTCGCGGATGAAGCCGAGCAGATCGCAGCGCCCGGCCTCGTCCATGATGTGGCTGGTGACGATCAGGGTGCGCCCGGCCTGGGCCAGCCGGTGGAAGCGCTCCCAGAAGGCGCGGCGCAGCACCGGGTCGAGCCCGACGGTCGGCTCGTCGAGGATCAGCAGCTCCGGCTGGTGGATCAGGGCGCAGGCGAGCGAGGCGCGCCGCTGCATGCCGCCACTGAAGGTGTGCAGCGGACTATCCAGCCGGTCGGCCAGCGCGACCTCCCGGCTAACCTCCTCGATGCGCCGCCGCAGCCGCGCATCGCCCAGCCCGTAGAGCGCGCCGAAGAAGGAGAGATTCTCGCGCAGCGAGAGGTCGGGGTAGAGCGCGGTCGACTGCGTCATGTAACCGATGCGCCCGGCGACGGCGCGGTCGGGCATCTTGCGGCCGAAGACGCAGACCTCGCCGCGCTCGGGGCGCAGCACGCCGACCAGCAGGCGGATCAGCGTCGTCTTGCCCGAGCCGCTGGGGCCGATCAGCCCGTAGATTACGCCGGGCGGGATGGCCAGCGAGACATCCTCCAGCGCCCGCACCGCGCCGAACGCCTGGCTCACGCCGCGCACCTCGATGACCGGCTGCGGTGACTCGATCACGTACTTCTCCGTCGTGCCTGCCCTTGTTCCCCGCTGCCGATGCGTCGGGGGCGAGGGCGGCCACGGGGGACCGCCCCTACCGAGGGTGTGCGTGACGCCTGTAGGGGCAGACACGAGGGTCTGCCCTCCTCGTCGCCCCTTGTCTATGCCGGACGATAGCAGGCGAAGTGCGCGCTCACCAGCCATCCAGGCTGGCTCGGCGGCTAGAATTGGCGCCGGAGGGAGGTGCTGATGTACGACGCGGAGATGATGGCCGAGTACGCGCTCGGCCTGCGGTTCGAAGAGCTACCGGCGGAGGTGGTGACGGCGGCGATCGTGGCCGTGGCCGATACGCTGGCCTGCGCGGTGGGCGCGGTCGATGAGCCGGGCCCGGCCATCCTGCGCGACTACGCGCTGGGGCAGGGTGGCCGTCCCGCGGCGACGCTCCTGGGCGGCAAAGAGCGCGTGCCCGCTCCGCTGGCCGCGCTGGTCAACGGCGCGCTGGCGCGCGACCTCGACGCCAACGATCTCTACGCCACTCCGCCCGGCCGCGACACCGGCCACTTCTCCGATGCCATCCCGGCCCTGCTGGCCGCCGCTGAGGGGCGCGGCGCCAGCGGGCGCGACTTCCTGGCCGCGGTGGTCGTCGCCTACGAGCTGCAGGCGGTGCTGGCCGAGGCCTATCTCTGGATGCGGCGCGGGCTGCACTCGGTCAGCCAGGTGACCTGGGCCGTCCCCGCCGCCGCCGGAAGGCTGCTCGGCCTCTCGCGCGACGAGATCGTGGCGGCCATCGGGCTCGCCGGCACCACCGGCGGGCTGGTCCTGCAGTCGTGGCTGCGCCCCTCGACCTCGCTTCCCCTGATCAAGGGCGGCGCACCGGGCTTCGCCGGGCAGCGTGCGCTGGAGGCCACGGCGCTGGCGGCGCGCGGCTTCACCGCGCCAATTGACGCGCTGGAGACGCTCTTCGAGCGCCTGCCGTCGCAGCTGGATTTGGCCCCCTTCGGCCGGCTGCTCCAGCGTGACGAGTTCACCACCCCCAGCACTATGCTCAAGCGCTGGCCGGCGCAGATCTACACCCAGGCCGCCATCCAGGCGGCGGTCGAGCTGCACCCGGCCATCGACGCGGTCGACCAGATCGCGGTCGCCACGCTCTACGGGCACCGGCAGGTCTGCGCCGGGGTGCAGGGCTCGGCGGCGGCCTATGCGCCCCAGACGCGCGGCGCCGCCGACCACAGCACGCCCTTCGTGGTCGCCATGGCGCTGCGCGACGGCGACCTGACGCCGGCCAGCTACGCCGGCGAGCCCTGGCACGATCCGGCGCTGCTCGACCTGATGCGCCGGATCGACCTGGTGATCGACCCGGCCTTCGAGGAGGCGTTGGTGAATGAGGGGCGCTTCGGCTGCCGGCTGGTGGTGGAGCTGCTCGACGGGCAGGTGCTGGAGACCACGGTGCGCCAGCAGCTCGGCCATCCCGAGGCGCGGCTCAGCCGCGCGGAGCTGCTGGCCAAGATGCGCGTCTTCGTCGACCCCAAGCTCGGCCCCGGCGCCGCCGCGCGCCTGCTCGCCGCCGCCGAGGCGCTGCCCGACGCGCCGGATGTCGGTGGGCTGATCGCGGCGTGTACCCAGCCCGCCGGCGCGGCCTGAGGTCTGCCCCTACAAGCGGTCAACCCGTTGCCAGCCATCTCGCATTACTCCGGTTCAAAAGCACTTGGGGCAAGTTCCAGCAGCGGCTGCTCCAATCGTCGCGCCAGCGCGGCGTCGGCCTCGCGCAGCTCGGTGAGGAACAATGCCGCGGCCGCGCCCAGTGCCCGGCGCAGCTCGGGTGGCGTCAGCGCGCGCACCAGGGCGTGCGCGAACGGGGCCGTCACCGCGGCGGGCAGGGCGTCGACGCCCTTGGCGTGCACCGCGACCTGGCCGAGACGGAGGCAGGCCAGCGCCAGCGTGTGGTCGCGCAGGGCGCTGATCCAGTACTCGGCCTGCCACGGCTTCCCGCGCTCGATGCCGATGCGCGCGTGCAGGACATGGTGCCAGGCCAGCCCGATGAGGTGGTCGCGGCCGGGGTCGGGCGTCGCTGGGCGCGTGCGCGCCGCGCCGAAGACCGCCCGAAAGCTCGTCCCGGTCGCGCCGAACTCGGCCTCGGGCGTGAAGGCCAGATCGAGCTCCAGGCTGCCGGGCAGGAGGAAGGCGCGGTAGATGGCGCGGCCGGCGTGGAGGTCGAAGTGATGCAGCGCGCCGAGCTCCTGGTAGACGAACGCGGACCATTCGCCCAGGACGTCGTCGCGCGCATGGCCCGCCGCCACGCCGAAGAAGAGGTCGATGTCCGACCAGCGATCTTCGGCATCCCGCGCCGCCGAGCCGGTGAGCGCGGCTCCGGTGATGCGACTGTCCGCCCGTGCCCGGTCGAGCAGGCGCGCTCGAATCGCTTCCCGGTCAGCTTCTCGGAACGTGGCACACCCTCCCATTCCCCCAGCAGGCTTCGGCGCTCGGGCGCCGCGCAGCCCCGGATGCCTCGGCCCCGTACCCGTCTGAGCGGCACCAGCATACGCCAGGTGGGCGCACGCCGGCTCGGCCGATGCATTTGGCGCTTGACAAACTAACGATATTAGTTTATAACAGAGCCACATTAGTCGAAACCGGTGCGTCGCGCTTGACTGGCGAGCACCGAGAACAAAGGGGCACCCAGATGAAGACCACCAGCCACGGCGATTACCTGACGCAGTTGACCAATTTGCCGCTGCTCTTCCCGGTCAACGTCTATCTCGTGCGCGAGGAAGACGGCCTGACCCTGATCGACGCCGGCATGGGCGGCATGGCGCCGGGCATCCTGCGGGCGGCCGAGTCGCTGGGCGGGCCGATCCGGCGCGTCGTGCTGACGCACGCGCACGCCGATCACACCGGCTCGCTCGACGCGCTGCACGCCGCGCTGCCCCAGGCCGAGGTGCTGATGACCGAGCGCAGCGCCCGCCTGCTGGCTGGCGACCGCACGCTCGACGAGGCCGAGCGCGTGGGCGAGTTGCGCGGCGGCTGGAAGATATCGGCCACCCGCCCGACGCGCCTGATCCAGCCCGGCGAGCGCGTCGGCTCGCTGGAGGTCGTGGCGGCGCCCGGCCACTCGCCGGACCACATCGCGCTCTTCGACCCGCGCGATCGCAGCCTGATCGCCGGCGACGCTTTGCAGACGCGCGCCGGGATCGCGGTCTCGGGCACGATCCGGCCCCTCTTTCCCTTCCCGGCGCTGGCCACCTGGCACAAGCCGACCGCGCTCGCCTCGGCCCGCCGGCTGCGGGCGCTCGAGCCGGCGCGGCTGGCGGTCGGGCACGGCGCGGTGCTGGGCGAGCCGCTGGCGGCGATGGACCGAGCCATCGCCACGGCCGAGCGCAAGCTGGCGGGCGCGGTCGCGCATGCCGGCTAGGGCGAGGGTGGGCCTGAACCGCGAGCTCGTGGTGCGGGCGGCCGCCGAGCTGCTGGACGCCGCGGGCGGCCGCGAGGTGCCGCTGGCCGAAGTCGCGGCCCGGCTCGGGGTACGCACGCCCTCGCTCTACAACCACATCGGCGGGCAGGAGGAGCTGCGGCGCGAGCTGTCGCTCCTCGGCCTGCGCGAGCTGGGGGCGCGACTGGGTCGCGCGGCCATCGGCAAGTCCGGCCACGAGGCGCTCCTGGCCATCGGCCACGCCTACCGCGCCTTCGCCCGGGAGCGGCCCGGCCTCTACCTCGCCACCCTGCGCGCCTCGGCGCCGGACGACGCCGCGCACCAGGCAGCCAGCCGGGAGATCCTCGACGTGTTGCATCTGGTGCTGGCGCCGTACGGCCTCGACCCCGAGGAGGAGGTCCACGCTATCCGCGGCCTGCGTAGCCTGGCGCACGGCTTCGTCTCGCTGGAGCTGGCCGGCGCCTTCGGCCTGCCGGTTGACCCCGACGCCAGCTATTACCGGCTGCTGGCGATGTACATCCAGGGGCTCGGTCAAACGAGCACCAGCCGATACCCCTCCAACAGCCGCTGACGCGCCTCGGTACTCCTCCCTCTGTCAACCGGCCCATCGCGCTCGGGCATTGGCGGGCTGCTGATACGAGTTTGATACGCGCCGAGCACGCCTGTTGCCCCTGTGACACGCCACGCCATCTATCGTGGGGCTGCGCGATGAGGTTCCGGCGCCCCGAAGACTATCGACACGAGCGCGCCGGCTCCCTCACGGAGAATTGAGAAAGGGAACACGGCCATGGACGGCATGTTTTTCGTGGTCATCGAGACACTGGCGCTCGTCGCGCTTGTGACGATCCTGAGTTGTCTCATCGCGGTCGCGGCGGCGCGCTTCGTTGCTTCGGAGGAGCCGGAGGCGAGCGCACGGCGGCGCGCTGCCCGGGATGGGCTGACGCGGGAGCAATACCGGTGGATGCACGAGAATCCGGGGCTCGAGGTCGACCCCCAGGCGGCTGGCCGTGCCGAGGAACAACGCCGCGCCGGGGCGTGACCGGCGCCGAGCCGTCACGACCGTATGGAGAGGAAAGGCTCGCGATGGAGTCGGAGCCGCCGGGCATCCTACCTTACCCGTGATCGCTGCACGGATCACATCGGCTGGCGCGCGAGCGAGTTGCCAGGCCACCCGAAGGCTCCTAATCTCGCCGGCGCCGGATCTTGCGAGGTGATGATCATGGCGAAATGGTTCTTCGTGGCGCTGCTGGCGCTCCACGCGCATTTCGCGGCGTCCTATGTCGTTCCCCTGGACGCGGCCAGCCAGCGGGAGTTCGGCGGGCTGCTGCGCTGGGCTTGGCCCTGGAGTGACGGAGATGGCGGGCCGCTGGGTCACGTCACGGTCGCCGCCGGTTTTCCGGTGGCCGGGCTCTTCCTAGCGGCGACCGCCGCTACCCTCTTTGTTCTGGCGGCGCTGGCCGTGGCCGGATTCTGGGTGCCCGCTGGTTGGTGGAGGCTGCTGGCGGGGGCGGGCGCGGCTCTCTCGCTCGTCCTGATGGGGCTCTTCCCTGGGCCGACCAAGCTGCTACCGATGGCGCTCGATCTGGTCGTGCTCTGGGCCGTCGTCACCAACTGGCCGGCGATTCTAGCCGTTGAGTAAGCATCCCGGCGCAGTGGGTTCGTGCGGAGCGCTGGGGGCAGCGTCAAGAGGAGGGCACTATGGTCGCGCGACACGCGGATCGCTCGGTGGGCGGCGTGACGGCCCAGCCCAATCCGGTCTGGCGCCAGCTCTACCGGGCCGGCGGCATCTCAGCCTTCCTGGCCACCGCGGCCTACATCGTCGCGCTGCTGCTCGACTTCACCGTGCCGGCCGCGCCGGAGTCGGGCGGGGCCGCCGTGCTCGAATACATCGCCGCGCACCGGACGGTCTACATCCTGGAGCAAATCCTCTGGCTGGCCCCCAGCGTGCTGCTGATGGTCGTCTTTCTGGCGCTCTGGCTGGCGCTCAAGGAGGTCAACCGGAGCTACGCCGCGATCGGCGGCGTGCTCGGCATCGCCTCCTGGGCGGTCACGCTGGCCTACCCGGCGACGGGCGGCGGGGCGCCGGCGCTGGTCTCCCTCAGCGACCGCTACCTGGCGGCCGCGACCGCCGCCGAGCGCGCCTCGTTCGCCGCGGCCGCCGAGGGGTTCATCGCCCTGAACACGGTTCCGACTATGGTGGGCGTGCTGGAGACGATCGCCATCCTGATCCTGTCGCTGGTTATGCTGCGCGGCGCCGTCGGGCGGCGCGTTGCCTATCTGGGCGTCGTCACTGGCGCCGCCGGCATCGTCTGTGAGAGCCTGAAGCCGGTGCTGGGCCTCGGCTACATCACCTAC
>DASSHC010000481.1:0-2617 GCA_035693105.1 Thermomicrobiaceae bacterium
TCGTCATTGGTCTGATTTGGACGGACTGTGGTGGCCCCGATGGGAGCTGAGTGTCGCGTGCCGCGCTGGGCTAAAGCCGCAGCGCTAGCAGACGAAGCCTGTTGAAACAGGCTGGGGTCCGCCGGGTGAATGCGTCGGATCTCATGGATTGATTGAAAATCGTCGTGAACCCTAGCCTGCTTCAGCAGGCTTTCGTCAAGAGCTAGCGCGGTGGCTTCAGCCTCGCGCCTCAGGCGGCAGGCAGGCTTCAGAGTAGCCACGAATAGGGTCACGTGACCGGACGAACGAGGGCAGTCGGACTACTCAGCATGACAGGGAACACTGCGTCGCCAACTCTGTCATCCTGAACCACAGCAAAGGATCTCCCTCGACCGCTCCCCGACCGTCCGTGGCCGAGGAAGATGCGCGTCGATCACCATCGCCAAGTATTCGGCGGAATGGCATCACTCGACGAAAAAGCGCCGCAGCTCGGCGTAGGTCTCGTCCGGCGCCTCCTCCGGCAGGTAGTGGCCGCAGTCGAAGACCCGGCCGCGCACGTCGTCGGCCCACGCGCGCCAGACGGCGAGCACGTCGTACCACTCGTCCAGCGGGTCGCGCGCCCAGAGGGCCAGCACGGGACAGGCAAGCTTGCGACGGCCCCGGTCGGCCTCGTCCAGCGCGTAGTCGATCGTGGCCGCGGCCCGGTAGCCTTCGCACATGGCGTGGATGGTGGCCGGGTCGCGCAGGTAGTGCAGGTAGTCGGCCAGCGCCTCGGGAGCGGCGGCCTCGGCGGCGCGGTCGAGCAGCGGCAGATAGAAGGCGTCCGGATCGGCGCCGATCAGGCGCTCGGGCAGCGGCGCCGGCTGGGCCAGGAAGAACCACATCCAGAACGTCAGGCCGAAGCGCATGTCCGCCTGCCGGAAGGCATCGCCGGTCGGGACGATATCCAGCAGCGCCAGCTTGTCGACGCGCTCCGGGTGATCCAGCGCCAGCCGGTAGGCGCAGCGACCCCCGCGGTCGTGCCCGGCCACGAAGAAGCGCTCGAAGCCGAAGGAGCGCATCAGCCCGACCATGTCTCGGGCTTTGGCGCGCATGGAGTATGGTGAATGATCCGGGGTCGACGGCGGCTTCGAACTGCCGCCGTAGCCGCGCAGGTCGGGCGCGACGACGGTGAACTCGCGCGCCAGCCGCGGCGCGACCTTGTGCCACATCGCGTGCGTCTGGGGATGGCCGTGCAGCAGCAGGAGCGGCGGGCCGCTGCCCGCGTGCCGGACCCGCAGCGCCACGTCTTCCAGTTCGACGGTAGAGAGCGCAAATCCTTCGAACATCGCCGCCTGCCTCTCCGCCATGTTGCGCGACTACGCTGACCAGGCGCGAGCGGTGGATGTGGTGGCACAGGATACCGCGAACGTCGCCGGCTGAGCACGCCCCACGGCGCGCGAGCACGCCAACCGCACAGGGGCCGTGCTAGACTCCCCAGGCGTGGAATCGGTTTGCGGGGCGGGGGTGAGTCATGCAGCGGGTGGCCGTGATCGGGGCTGGGGTCGTCGGGAGCAGCATCGCCTTCCGGCTAGCGCAGGCGGGCGCCGAGGTCTGGCTGCTCGACCGCGCGCAGCCGGGCGGGGGCACCACCGGCTCCAGCTTCGCCTGGGCCAACGCCAACCAGAAGACGCCGCGCGACTACTACGAGCTCAACTACGCCGGGCTGCGCGAGCACTATCGCCTGCGCGAGGAGCTGGGCGAGGCGCCCTGGTTCCACCCCGAGGGTAATCTCATGTGGGACGAGGATCCCACAGAGCTCAAGCAGCGCGTGGCGCGGCTGCGCGACTGGGACTACGCCGCTGAGTGGCGCGGCGCCGCCGAGGTCAGCCAGGAGTTGGAGCCACGCCTGCGCTTCGCCGCGCCCGAAACGCCGGTCGCCTTCTTCCCGGAGGAAGCCTGGATCGAGGCGCCGCGCCTGGCGGCCGCGCTCATCGAGCGGGGGCGCGCGCACGGCCTCACCGCGCGCTTCGGCGACGAGGTGCGCGCCATCGAGCGTCAGGGCGAGCAGGTGGCGGCGGTGCGGCTGGCCTCGGGCGAGCGCATCCCGGTCGATGCCGTGGTCAACGCCGCCGGCCCGGGCGCCGACCGGGTCGCCGCGCTCCTCGATCTGCCGCTGCCGTTGGGACCGACGCGCGGCCTGCTGGTGCGGCTGGCGGCCGCGGGCGCGCCGCTGGGACGTATCGCCCACACGCCCGGCGTCAACCTGCGTCCCGACGGCCCCGGTCACCTCTTGATCCACCACGAATCGATCGACCATCAGCTCGGCGAGCGCACCGGCATCGCGCTGGACGACCCGCTGGTGGCCGAGCTGCGGCGGCGGGCGCTGGCGGCGCTGGACGGCCTGGGTGAGGCGCCGGTGGTGGCGGCGCGCATCGGCACCCGCCCGCTCCCGGTCGACGGGCGCTCCTGCCTCGGCGCGGTCTCCGCGGCGCCCGGCTACTACGAGGCGGTCACCCACAGCGGCGTCACGCTCGGGCCACTCCTCGGGCGACTCCTCACGGGAGAGATCCTCTCCGGCGAGGTCGATCCCCTGGCCGCGCCCTTCCGGCCTGACCGCTTCGCCCGTCAATAGCGCACCAGCACCTTGAGCGCGCGC
>DASSHC010000482.1:0-2298 GCA_035693105.1 Thermomicrobiaceae bacterium
CCCGCGGACGGCGGCTCAGGCTCCCCGGCGCGAAGACGGCGCGCCTCCCATTCGGTCCGGGGTGTTACGGCCGTAACGGTTGCCTGCCGAGAGGCGCCGATAAGCTGACGCGCCCGGCTTGATGTGAACCCCCACCGCTCGCGGCAGTACGCCTCGAAGGTGGTGTGGGTCTCCCGATATAGCCGGGCGTCTCTGATCTCGGCCAGTGCCTGACCGACCTCCATGAAGGTCGGCACCCCGCGCTCGATGACAGCTTCTAGCTCGGCGAGCCGCAGCGTCGCCGGCGCGATCATGGCCACAGGGCCTTGCCGTGGTCCAGGCCCGCGACCGACCGCGCCAGCCAGCTCGCCTCGTCCACCTTGAAGTGGAGGCCCATGCCGGCGAGACGCGCGGCGCAGGCGCGGCATACTGGCCGGGTGTCGCCGGTCGGGAAGACGCGGATGACCAGCTCGGCCGGTCGCCCGTCGCAGGTGGAGAGGTGGCTCCGGCAGAGCATCAGGCGGCGCTCGGGTCAGGGTGGACCTGGTCCCAGGCCTGGACGCGCGTCCAGGCGCGCTGCTGCTTACGGCGGCAGAAGGCGGCGATCTTCTCAGCGGCCTCCGCGACCTCGGCCCAGTCGACCTGGTCCTGGATGTGGTGTTCGACGAGCTGGGCGCGCAGGACGATGACCTTCCCAGGGTCCGGGCTGCCCGGCCTCTCGGCCAGTCGTCGCGCTGCCGTTTGTGCCATGCTCCCATTCCTCCGATGGGAGCCAGTCGTCTAAGAGTCCGTGACTTCTCTCAGCTTTACCTTCCGGTAATGGTAGTGTCGTCACGTGACTCCGACTGACTCCCGCTAGGCTGCCGTCGGCCGTCCCTTGGCCCGCTCGCGGCAGGTGGTGAGCGCCCGGATGTAGCGCGCGATCAGCTCATCGGTGAGCGTGCGCTTCCCGTGCTCGATCAGGCTGACATAGGCACCGCTGACGCCCATCTCGAGGGCTACCTCCACCTGGCTGACCGGCGGGAAGCTGTTCCTCCGCAGGTCGCCGAGGTCGCTCAGGTTACGTACTTCGCTGGTCGTCATGGCCCTATAGTGACTCATCCTGACTCCTGTGTCAACCCCCATAACTTCGATGTCCCACGCGCCGCTGCGGGGTGCTAGCTTGCGCGGGCCATGGGCAAGCCGAACGACGCGCAACGCGGGAAGTGGGGAGCGTGGATCAAGCACGCCGCGGACGAGAAGGGCTGGACGGCGAGCATCCTGCGGGACAAGCTCGCGGACCAGGGCTATCCGATCAGCGTCTCCACCATCCACGCCTGGTGGAACGGCTCGACGCGGCCCGACCGGAACCGCATCGGGCTCATCGAGGCCGTGCTCGGCGTGGCTGCGCCGCGGGAGCCGGACCCGGAGATCGGCCGGCTGGTGGACGCGCTAGAAGTGCAGTCACGGGCGCTGGCAGCGTATACCCGTCAGGTCCACGAGCTGCTGATGCTGCTGGGAGCGCGGGCGGCGTCGGGGACCGGCGCAGGCGTAGCGCGAGCCGTTGCGGAAGCGGGTCGGTCCCGAGAAGAAGGCGCGACGCCCGATACGCCGCTTCCTCTACCTGGGACTCGAAGTCGTCGAGGATGACCTCGAGCGTGCGCGGGTCGGTGACCACATCGCAGTCCCTTCTCCGGGCCGTGCTTCTCCGGGCAGGGGAGAGCGGTCCGGTGCAGTTGACGGACGGGGGACGATGGAGGGCGTCCGTCAGCCTGAGAGGGGGCGTCCAGATGGCCCGCGCCGCATGAGTACCGCCGCACTATCGCATCATAGGTTCAGCCCGACTAGACCTTCGGTGCCCGCGCGCGCCAGGAACCTGGTGGCGTTCGCCGCGGCGTGGCTGGCGGCCATCGTCATGGTGGCCGTCCAGATGTCGGGGGTGCGCATCGGCGTGGACGCCCACGCCTATTGGGCGGTCTGGCACCTCGGGCTCTACGGGCCGCGGATGGCCTTCGGCGGACCCGACGCCTTCCTCTATTCGCCGGCCTTCGCGGCCGCCATCTGGCCGCTCACGCTGCTGTCATGGCCGGCGTTCGCTGCGGCCTGGACCGCGCTGGCGCTCGGCACCTATGCGTGGCTCCTGTGGCCCCTCGAACTGCCCGTGCGCGTGCCGCTCCTCATCGCCTCTGGGGCCGTGGCAGCGACGGGCAACATCGAGTGGCTGATCGCCCTCGCGCTGGTCGCGTCTGCCCGCTGGCCCTCGGCGTGGGCGGTGCCCTTGCTGACCAAGGTCAGCTTCGGCGTGGGCGTCGTCTGGTATGCGGCACGGGGCGAGTGGCG
>DASSHC010000483.1:0-6408 GCA_035693105.1 Thermomicrobiaceae bacterium
CTTCGTAGCTGTCCAGTGCCGAGGGTCATTCTTGTCCTCCTCAGGGTGCGGGCCGCACCGGCCCACCGTTGTTGGGAAGCATACCCGACGCCGCCCGGGACGGCCGCACAACCGCGGCCGGCAGATCAGCGCCGTGACAAAAGCTCATGACATTCTCGAATGAATCTGCCACCATATGGTCAACGTGACCTGTGCCCGCTGCATGAAGAGCCCAACCGGCGGATTCGTCGGCAAGACCGTCCCGGAGAGGATGCCCGTCCATGACCCCAGGCAAGCGAGTGAGCCGCGAGTTCGTGTCTGAAGCGCCGCACCGCCTGCTGGTTCGACGGGCCATCGAGGAGGTCTGGAACGACGGACGGCTGGAGGTCGCCGATGAGCTCTTCGCCACGACCTACGTCAATCATGGTGGAGTGATCCTCGATCTGGTCCGGGGTCCCGAGGCCATCAAGGTCAGCGTGGCCTTCTACCGCGCGGCATTCCCCTTGTTGCACATCGTCATCGAGGAGGTGCACACGGATGGCGAGACGGTCGTGCTCCGCTGGACCGCACGAAGCGGCCGCCCGCCGTCCGCCGGCGCTCGGGCCCAAGGCAGCGGCCACGAGGGAGTAACGGGGACCATCCGCAGCCGTCTTGCCGACGGCAAGATCGGGGAGACCTGGATCGAGTGGGACCGAGATGGCGCGCTGCGGCGGCTTGGGCTCGTTCCGGCCGTTGCCGCCTGACGCTGGCCGGTCCAGCCAGCCTGGCCACCTGGAGCCCATGGCTGCACCCGGCCCAACCCGTCGTTCGGTTCAGGGCGGTTCGGCAAACGCTGACTCAGGAGAAGGTGCCGAAGGAGGGATTCGAACCCTCACGGGGTTGCCCCCAACGGTTTTTGAGACCGCCGCGTCTGCCATTCCGCCACTTCGGCTGGCCGGACATACCGGACATCAAGTATAGCATCGACTCACCGACTCGCTGGCCTGGAATTGGCGCGGGCTACCCTCGGTTTCTAGTACGTTAGCCAGCGCCCTGAAGCGTGGAGGAGGTGCCGATGCGACCGGAGGGGCAGCGCGAGAGGCTCGGCGAAAGCGCGGAGGCGCCGGCCGATCCCTCCCGCGTGCTGGGCCACGAGCCGGTGGCCGGCCAGCCCAAGGCCGCCAATGTGCCGCCCGCCGCCGGCAAGCGCGAGGTCGATCTCTACGTCCGCACCTACCACACCCTGCTGCGCTCCTCCGGCCCGATCACCGTCGAGACCCTGGTGCCGGCGCACCTCGGCATCGAGTCCAGTCTGCACGCCGGCGCCGCCGAGCCCTGGCCCGACATGAATGCGTTTATGTACAGCACCCTGCGCCTCCCCGCCAGCATCGTGCGCATCAGCCACATCCTGCTCGGCCAGTCGGCCTGGATCTTCGCCCGCTCCGGCTACCCCCATATCGAGTCCTGGCAACCCGTCACCGCCCCCGGCCGTCGCCGCCGCTGGTACGACGACGGCCAGCAGACCCTCGCCGCCTACGTGGCCTCCCTCTCCGACCTCGACGACCTCGTGCCCACCATCGTCGCCTGGCAGATCGAGTGGAACAAGCTCCACGCCCTGCTGGCCGCCAGTCCCCAACTCGCCGCCACGGTCGAGCGCGCGGCCGAGCAGCCGCCCGCGCCCGAGGAGGCCGAGCGGGTGCGGCAGAGCCTGGAGATCGGCCCCGGCGATTGGCTGCGGCTGGGCGCCACCTGGGGCGATGCGTTCTGGCCCAACCTGGCTCGCGTCGCCCGCGAGAAGAAGCGGCTGACGCTCCAGCTCCTCGGCGGCACCTACCTCGGCTTCTCGCGCGGCACCCGCTCCTGGTGGACGCCCGTCGAGCGCGCCCTGATCGAGCGCGGGCTGGCCGAGCGGCCGCTCTACTTCGTCTCCTCCAACACCCACAGCATCGTCAACACCCTCTCCGGCACCGCCCGCCGCCGCCGCGAGGCGCTGATCCGCTTCGTCGAGGAGACCCGCAACCCCGAGCTCCTGCCGGAATTACGCGCCCTGCAAGCCGGCACCAGCCGCTCCAGTTGGGAGAACTTCCTCTACTACACCGCCCGCCTCTACTTCGCCGCCTACCCCGAGCAACGCCGGGCGCGCGACCGTGAGGAGGAGGAGCGCGGCATCACCACTCTCGCGCCGCACGGCCCGCTCGATGTCGCCGCCCAGATCATCGAGCTGGATCGGCTCGACCCCGCCGGCTTCGACCCGCGCCTGCTCACCCTGGGCGACAGCTTCCCCGGCGACTCCGAGGCGGTCGTGATCAACATCAACTACCCGCTGGGGATGAGCGCCTACCACATCCTGCGCCAGCTCGCGGTCAGCACCCACCAACTGCGCGGGGTCTACATCCTGGGCAAGGCCGCCACCCTCAACGCCCGTATCGGCGACGTGATGCTCTCCAGCGAGGTCTACGACGAGCACAGCGGCAATACCTACTGGTTCGAGAACTGCTTCAGCGCCCAGGATCTTTCCCCCTTCCTGGTCTACGGCGCGGCGCTCGACCACCAGCGCGCCGTGACCGTCCTCGGCACCTACCTGCAGAACCGCGAGTACCTCGACTTCTACTACCGCGGCAACTACACCGTGGTCGAGATGGAGGCCGGGCCCTACCTCAGCGCCCTCTACGAGGACACCTTCCTCACCCGCCACGGCACGGACGAGAACGTCAATCTGTCCGGCATCCCGATCGACCTCGGCATCATCCACTACGCCTCGGATACGCCCTACACCCGCGCCCAGACGCTCGGCGCCCGCGGCCTCTCCTACTACGGCCTGGACTCCAGCTACGCCTCCACCCTGGTCATCCTGCGCCGCGTCTTCGCCCAGGCCCGCCTCGGCGAGCGCGTCTCCCCGCTGGCGACGGGCGACGTACAGGGGGATTGAGCGGTGGCCTACGACGAGGATGGGACGTGGGGCAACACGGATCCCTCGACTCCGCTCGGGATGACAGGGTAGGGGTTGTGGCGGACGACACTGATCGTCGTCAGCCCCAACCTTAACCCTGTCATCCCGACCGAAGTGGAGGGATCCGTCCTCACCCGGCACCCACGCTGCTCGCTACGAGCCCCATCCGGTCTCAAACCCGCCCGGGCGCGAAGGCGCCGAAGACGGCGAAGCCGCTAAAGAGCGCGAAGCAGTCGGCGCGCTCCAGCCCGGCCTCGGTCAGCCAGGCGAGCTGCTCGCCCAGCGGCGAGGGCTGGTCGTCCGGGTCGGGCGTGGCGAAGTGGTTCCAGCCGTCGCGAAAGCGCTCGTAGACCGACAGCTCACCGGTCAGGTCCAGCGAGCGCGAGCGCGCCCAGGCGTCCCAGCGCTCGGCGTCATACCGTCGCGCCTCCTCGCTGGTTGGATCCACGATGTCCTGTACCAAGAGCGCCCCGCCCGGCGCCAGGTGCCTGGCCAGCTCGCGGTAGAGCCGGCGCTTCTCTGGGCCGGGCAGGTGGTGCAGCGCCAGCGACGACACGACGCAGCCCAGGTTGTCCGGCAGCGCTCCGCGCCAGTCGTCGGCGAAGAGGTCGAAGCGGCGCGTCTCCGCCCGCGCGCCGAAGGGCGCGAGCGTCGCCGCCGCCGCGTCCAGCATCGCCGGCGAGCCGTCGAAAGCGATGACGCGGCAGCGCGGGAAGCGCTCCAGCAGCCGGCGGCTCAGCTCGCCCGCGCCGCAGGCCAGATCGACCGCCACGAACGCGGCCTGCGGCGCCAGGGGCACCAGCGCCGATAGCAAAGCAAGCTGCTCGGCGCGCCGGGGGATGATGATGTCGGCCCAGCGCAGGAAGAAGTCCGAATCGTCCTCATCCCAGCCGGGCATCCCCGGCGCCGGCTGCTCGCTCATCGCGCGCTCCTCTCCCATCCAGTGGCCGCCCGGCTCGCCCTGTCGCGGGGCGCGCGCCGCGCGCCAATCCGCCGGTCATAGTATCGTCTGCGCTGTGGCCGCTGCACGCCGGGTCGGCCGGCGGGGGGCGGTACGAGCAAGGGGGAGACGTTGCAAAGCCTGATGGTGGTCACGACCGAGCGCATCCCCGGCTACGAGATCACGCAGGTGCACGGCGCGGTCTACGGCGTGGTGGTGCGCAGCCGGGGCATCGGCGGCGACATCATGGCCAGCCTGCGCTCGGTCGTCGGCGGCGAGATCCACGAGTACACCCAGATGCTGGAGCAGGCGCGCCAGCACGCGCTCGACCGCATGATCGAGCACGCCTCCAGCCTCGGCGCCAACGCGGTGGTGATGATCCGCTTCGACTCCTCCGAGATCGGCAAGACGATGAGCGAGATCGTGGCCTACGGCACCGCGGTCACCATCCGGCGCCAGACCGCCTGAGCGCGACGGACTGGAGGACGGCGTGAATACGCAGCAGACCGTGCTCCTGCTCCTGCCGATCGCCCTGATCGGCCTGGGGCTGCTCCTCTACTCGCTCTACGACCTGACCCGCCCCTGGCGCCGCGTCAAGGGCGGCAACAAGTGGGTCTGGGGCATCATCCTCTTCATCAACTTCATCGGCCCGCTGGCCTACCTGCTGGCCGGGCGCGAGGAGGAGTGATGGCGGAGCCGCAGCCGGCCATCGCCTGCCAGCATCTGGTCAAGCGCTACGGCGCCGTCACCGCGCTCGCCGGGCTCGACCTCAGCGTGCCCGCCGGCTCGATCTTCGGCTTCCTGGGACCCAACGGCGCCGGCAAGACGACCACGCTGCGCATCCTCACCGGGCTGGCCGAGCCGACCAGCGGCCGCGCGCTGATCGCCGGGCAGGACGTGCGCCAGGGCGGCGCCGCGCTGCGGCGCGAGATCGGCTACCTGGAGCAGCAGCCGCAGCTCTACGGCTGGATGCGCGCCCGCGAGTTGCTGGCCTTCGCCGGCGAGCTCTTCGGCCTGCGCGGCGCCCCCCTTGGCGCCCGCGTCGACGAGCTGTTGGAGCTGACCGGCCTGCAGGCGGCCGCCAACCGGCGCGTCGGCGGCTTCTCCGGCGGCATGCGCCAGCGCCTCGGCCTGGCTCAGGCGCTGATCAACCGGCCCCCGGTGCTCCTGCTGGATGAGCCGGTCAGCCAGCTCGACCCCGCCGGGCGGCACGACCTGCTGCGCATCATCGCCGGGCTGCGCGGCCAGGCCACGGTCCTGATGTCGACCCACATCCTGGCCGACGTCGAGCGCGTCTGCGACCGGGTGGCGATCATCGACCAGGGGCGGCTGGTGGTGGAGGCGCCGGTGGCCGAGCTGGAGCGGCGCTACGCCCAGCCGGTCTTCGTGCTGGAGCCGGAGGCCGGGCAGGAGCCCCAGGTCGAGGCATTGGTGTCCGCGCTGGAGCAGCAGCCCTGGGTGACGAGCGTCACCCGCGAGGGCGCGGCCATCCGGGTGACGAGCGGCGAGCCGGAGACGGCCAGCCGGGCGATCCTGCCGCTGGTGGTGTCGGCGGGGGTGGCGCTGGCGCGCTTCGAGCGGGCGCGGGCCAGCCTGGAGGACATCTTCCTGCGGCTGGTCGGCGAGGGAGGCCAGGAGCAGGCTCCGTCCGAGGAGGCGGCGCGATGAGCACCTTCGGCGTGCTGCTGGGCAAGGATCTGACCGAGCAGTGGCGCACGCGCCGGCTGCTGATCGTGGTCATCATCTTCCTGCTGCTGGGGCTCAGCTCGCCGCTGCTGGCCTACTACACGCCACAGCTCGTGGCCCACACCGCCGGTGATCTCCAGCTCAGCGTGCCGACGCCGACGACGGCCGACGCGGTCGACCAACTGCTGAAGAACCTGACCCAGATCGGCCCCTTCGCCGCCATCCTGCTGGCGATGGGCACGGTGGCGCGCGAGCTGGAGCGCGGCACGGCGGCCTTCATCCTGAGCAAGCCGGTCAGCCGCGACGCCTTCCTGGCTTCCAAGTTCCTGGCGCTGGCGCTGCTGCTGGCGCTGGCGGTGCTGGTGGCCGCGATCGGCGCCTACTTCTACACGGCGGTCATCTTCAGCAGGTTGCCGCTGGCGGGGTTCGCCGCCGCGAATCTCCTGGCGCTGCTGCTGTTGCTGGCGTTCGCCGCCTTCACCTTTCTCGGGAGCGCGCTGCTCGGCTCGGCGCTGCCGGCCGCCGGGCTCGGCTTCGCCCTCTGGGTGCTCAGCGGCATCGTCGGCGTGGTCCCCCACGCCGGGCGCTTCACCCCGCTCGGGCTGGGCGACCCGGCGCGCGGCCTGGCGCTCGGCCAGCCGGCGGCGCACCTCGGCGCCTCGCTGGCCGCCACCCTGGCGCTGATCGCCCTGACCCTGGCCGCCACCTGGCTCGTCTTCCGCCGCAAGGAGATCGAGAGCTAGCGCGCCACCGCCTCGGGCTCGGCGCGGCGGGAGAGGCGGCCGCCGAAACGGACCCAGCGCGGTGTGCCCTCGCCGGGGATGAACTCGACGCGCGAGCCCTTGGCGTCGCCGTCGGCCACGATGAAGCGGCC
>DASSHC010000484.1:0-7010 GCA_035693105.1 Thermomicrobiaceae bacterium
TGATCTCACGCCGCACCTTATCCTGGCGCTCATCTGGAGCGACTACATAGAGCGGGATGCTCAGGTTGGGCTGTAGCGCCACCAGATCAGCCATGCGCAGCAGGCCAGAATAAACCGTCGTTGTATTCTCAATCTCGAAGGCGGCGATGATGGCATTTCCCCGTAGCCAGAGGACATCGATGCGCTCGACAATCTGGTTGGCTTCGCGATCGGCGAAGATGGGCGGAAGGGAGGTCCGCAGACGCGGCAGCGCAGCGAAGGAATGCCCACCAAATTGCCGGCTTCGATCGTTGCGCGCTACCCATACCCCCAGTCCCTGATCGTTGCCCAGCTTCAGCAGCATCCATTGCATCTCATCATGGTCGCTCGCGGCCCGCACCACGTCGCTTGGGCAGACCACAGCTGGACCCGGGACATCCGCATGTGACGCGACGATGATGGGTCTGTGACGTTCCTCGACCATGATCTTGCGCTCTGACGGTCGGAGCGACCTCGGAAGCGGGCGCAGCACAGGGCTGGCCTCGGCGACGCGGAGTGCCGCTAAGATCGCCTCTCCATCGCGCACCGACCAGCGGGCGGGTGAGCCGCGCACACGACCCGTCCAAGCGTGCGGGTGTTGCAAGTTCTGGAAGATCGAGAGCTGCTCGCGCAGGTCCTGGATTGGTACAGCCGCTTCGGGGGTCACCGCTACCGTCGCACGAACGCGTACCCTACAGGGGAAGGGATCACTAGCCCAGATGGGAGTTTCGTCTTGGTACGGATCACCAATGACTTCCAGCACACCAACCCAGCGAGAGACGCGGGTCAGGTAGCAGAGGAGGTAATCGCCTGATTTGATCTGTCGTACGGTCGGCCAGCGATTGGCACGGAAGCCGGAGACGTGACCTCCGGCCGCAAGGAACTCCTGCCACGTCTCGATGCTGAACAGGTCAAGCCAGTAGTTCCGCTCTGGCATGCCGGTCCTCCTCGGCGATCCGTACCCTCTCCCACATGGTGTTCCAACAACAGCATGACGCGGATGCCTTACATCGTCAAGAGGTACCAGCATACGGCCGACTTCGGTTGACTTCAGCGCTCCAGCCAAACACTCGGTGGGATTCGTCAGTTGGCTGTCGAGGGCCTCATGCCTACCCGAGGCTAATGCCCCATCTCGCCGACACGGCGCACGCCGGGGATGGAGAGGGCGAGCACGACGACGACGATGGCCAGGGCGATGCCGGCGGTGGCCACGGTCAGCGGGGCGCCGACCTGGTCCACGATAGCGCCCATCACCAGCAGCGAGACCGGCGTCAGCGACCAGCTCATCGAGTAGATCGCCATCACCCGGCCGAAGACGGCGCGGTCGGTGTTCAGGATCACCAGGATGCGGTTCAGGGTGAAGTAGGTCTCGATCATGCCGCCGGCGATCAGGAGGAACGGCAGGCCAACCACGTAGCTCGGCGAGAGCGCGAAGCCCGCCAGCATCAGGCCGAAGATGCAGCCCACCACGATCTGGATCGTGCGCTTCTTGGTCGATTCAGCTAGATAGGCCGCGGTCAGCGAGCCGACCACCGCCCCCAACCCGACCGCGGTGTACATGAATCCGAGCTTCTCCGGCCCGACGTGGAAGACGTTCTGCTGGAAGACCGGCAGGAGCTGGCTGTAGGGCATACCCAGCAGCACGAAGACGAAGGCCAGGCCCATCAAGGCCACCAGATTCGGCCGCGCGGCGATGTAGCGGAAGCCGAAGAGCATGTCGGAGAACGTGCCGCTGCTGCGGAAGGGCTTGGGCGTCGGCTTGGGCAACTTCAAGAGCATCGCCGCCGAGAGCAGGAAGAACCCGGTCACCGCCCAGAAGGCCATCGCCGGGCTGAGCGCGATCAGGAAGCCGGCCAGCGTCGGCGCCACCACGCGGTTGAGATTGCGCCCGGTCGAGTCGAGCGCCAGCGCGTTCGGCAGCCGCCCGTCATCCACCAGCTCCGAGATGTAGGCGGTGCGCGTCGGCATCAGGAAGGGAAAGATCACGCCCTGGAAGAAGCCGATGACCACCAGTTGCCAGATGGTGATCAACCCGGTCTGGACCAGAATCGCGATGGTCGCCGAGAGGATCGCCATCAGGAGCTGCGCCACGATCAGGAGAGTGCGCTTGTCGAAGCGGTCGGCCGCCACGCCGCCGTAGGGCGCTAAAAGGAATTGCGGGATGCCGCGCGCCAGCGCCACGATGCCGAGGACCGCGCCGGAGCCGGAGATGCTGTAGGCCAGCCAGGAGCGCGAGACGATGTTGATCTGGAAAGCCGCCATGGTGAAGAGCATGCCGAACCAGAGGATGCGGAAATTGTAGACGGCCAGCGCCGAGAAGGTATGGTTGATCCCATGCCGGAAGCGCTGCCGCCCCGTCGCGGGCGGTGCCTCGGTCGGCGTGGCAGCGTCGTGGACCTCGGCCTCCTCGACCTCGGCCAAGCGCTGGCCCGGAGGTGGCATCGTGTTCGCTTGGCTCCCGTCTATCCGTCTTATATCGTCTAACGACCGGCGGCAAGCATAACAGATCGTGCCACGAGGCGCGACGCACCTTCCGTTCCAGAATGGCACCCTCCATTGGAAGCCCGAGGAGCCAGCGCGGGGCCGCATCGCCATATGCGCAAGCGACTGTGTGCGGCGGTGCGGGCAACGCGTGAAGTCCCGCCGATTTCTGCGAAGTCAGGCGAGTCGCCGGCAGAAGGTGGCGATGGTCTAACGCCCCAGCGAGCGCACGAAGGCGGCGATCGTGGCGGCGTAGGCCTCGGGCTGGCTGGCGTGTGGCACGTGGCCCGCGCCGGCGAAGGTGTGCGTCTGGGCATTGGGCAGCGTCGCCAGCAGCCGGTCGACCACCGGCGCGAAGTAGGGCGGGCTCTGGTCGCCGCGGGTCAGCAGCACCGGCGCGTCGAACGTCGCCAGAGCGGCCAGATCGACGCCGTAGCCGCGCGGATCGCGCGACTCGTCGAGGAAGGTCGGCGCGTTGTCGACGAAGGTGCGGCGCGCGCCGTCGGAGAGCCGCGCCCAGCTCCCTGGCCCCAGCGCCACCTCCTCCACGAAGAGCTCGGCGCCGCGCGCCCACTCCGATTGGGCCAGCAACGCGGCCACCGCGTCGAGCCGGCGCGTCGTCTCGCGGTAGAGCGGGGCGCGAGCGAGGTCGCCGGCCAGCAGATCGAGCAGCGGCGGCTCGTGCGCCGCCAGGCTCCGGATCAGCTGCGGGTGGCGCGCGGCCAGATTGAGCGCCAGCGCGCCGCCCTTGGAGATGCCGGCCAGGTGGGCCGGGGCGAGATCGAGCGCCTCAAGGAGCGCGGCCAGATCGGCTACGTGGTCGGCCATCGTCACCGGCCCGCTCGGCCGCTGGCTGGCGCTGTGGCCGCGGCGGTCATAGCTCAGCAGGCGGAAGGAGCCGGCCAGCAGCGGAGCCACCCGGTTGAAGTTGTGGTGGTCGCCCCAGGAGCCGTGCAGCAGCACCAGCGGCGGACCGGCCGCGCCCCGCAATTCGTAGGCGAGCGCGACGCCGTTGACCTCGATCGTGGGCATGGTCTGGCCTCCCATGGCAATTCCCGTGATGGGGTGGTGGCTATCGTCAAGATGACCGCCGCTCCAGGACGAGTCCCTCGACCGCGCTCGGGATGACAGGGTTAGTTTGGGGCTGACGACGGCGGTATGCCTCGTTCGGTAGGCCGCCCCCTTACCTTGTCATCCCGACCGAAGTGGAGGGATCCGTCCTGGATGGCGCCCAGGCCGCTCGATGGCCACTGGCCCGCTCAACCATCGGGCAGCCTACCCCAACTGGTCACCCGCTCCGGCGTGATGGCGATCAGCGGCGCGCTCTCCAGCGCCATGGCGCGGTACTGCGGGTAGCGCGCGCGCAGCAGCGCCACGGCCTCGGCGTGGCCGGGCGCGCCCGGCGCCAGCAGCGCCGCGGACCCGCGCACCAGCACCCAGCCGAGCCGGCCCCAGTCCTCCTCGTAGTGGTCGAAGACCAACGCGGCGCGGCCGCTCGCCTCGATATTCTGCACGCGCCGCAGCGGGCGGTCGCGCCGCTTGGGCTTCTCGTCGATCGGCGTGAAGAAGCGCGTCCCGTCCCAGGCGTAGCAGACCGGCACCAGCGAGGGCTCGCCGGCCGCGTCGGCGGTCGCCAGGTGCGCCACGCGCTGGGCCGCGATGAAGGCGGCCTCGCGCCCATCCGGCAGGCTCCGCGCCATGCTCGCTCCTTCCTCCCATTGACAGCGGCGGCCGAATATCGTAAAAACACGAAGACGGTAAGGGGGCCGCCATGAAGACGATCGCCATGCCACGCAGCGACGAGCGCGTCGTGACGATGCTGCGCGCCGTCGCCAACCCGGTGCGCTACCGTATTCTCCAGATTCTGGCCGAGCGTGGCGAGTGCCAGTGCGGGCCGATCGGCGACGAGTTGCCGATCGCGCAGTCGACCCTCTCGCAGCATCTCAAGGTGCTGCGCGAGGCGGGGCTGATCCGCGGCGAGGTCGCCGGCCCGGCCGTCTGCTATTGTCGCGACGAGACCGCCATCGCCTGGCTCAAGGCGCGGCTCGGCGCGCTCTAGGAGGACTGATGCCCGAGGAACTCGACCAGCAGGCCAAGAAGACGGTCCTGCGGCTCTTCACCTACGGCCTCTACGTCGTCACCACGCCGGAAGCAGAGGGCCAGACGCCCGGCGCCTTCACCGCCAACTGGCTCAGCCAGGCCTCGTTCGAGCCGCCGCTGGTGATGGTCTCGGTCGAGGCCGACTCCTACTCGCTGCCGCTCATCCGCGCCGGCGGCCGCTTCGCGGTCAGCGTGCTGGAGTCGGGCCAGCGCGAGCTGGCCGGGCACTTCGGCAAGAAGGCGCGCCACGCCGGCAACAAGCTGGCCGACGTCCCCCACCACCCCAGCGCCAGCGGCCTGCCGGTACTTGACGCCGCGCTCGGTTATGTCGTGTGCGAGGTCACCGGTGAAATCCCCGCCGGCGACTCGGTGGTGGTCATCGGTGCAGTGATCGAGGCGGGCGAGCAGCGCGAGGGCGAGCCGCTGACCATGCGCGAGGCGGGTTTCCGCCACGCTGGCTGATCTAGCGAGCAAGAGGGAAGGGATCACGCATGACGACGACCGGGACGGCGCGCGACGGCTACCGCGCCGAGCTGCTGGCGGTCTACCGCGCCACGCCGACCACGCTGGCGGCGCTGCTGCGCCAGGTGCGCGCCGCTGACGAAGCCCGCGTCGGCGGGGAGGACGAGGAGGCCTGGTCGATCGTCGAGGTGGTCTGCCACCTGCGCGACGCCGAGGCGCGCGTGCTGGAGCGGGTGCGCGCCATGCTCGAGCGCGATCGTCCCGAACTGGCGGCTTACGACCAGGCCGCGCTGGCCGAGTCCGCCAACTACCGCGCCCAGTCGCTCCCCGAGGCGTCCGCCGACTTCGCCCGCCTGCGCGCCGAGCAGATCGCGCTGCTGTCGGCCCTGACACCGGAGCAGTGGGAGCGCGCCGGCCTGCACGAGGAGAGCGGCCCGATCACCATCGAGTCGCTGACCGCCCACATGGCCGCCCACGACGCCATCCACCTGGCCCAGATCGCCGGCCGCTTGCTGAACCAGTCCATCTGATACGATCAGACGGGGCGCGCCAAGGGAGGTCAACGATGCGAACGCATAAGCACGGCATCGATATCGAAATGATCCGTGCCCTGGTGGATACGAGCACGCCGAGCGGCGAGATCGAGGCGATCGTCGCGCGGCACGTTGAGCCGCGCCCAGGTGGTCTTGGCCCCGATCGCGCGCGACTGCGCGATTCCGGTGTCTCGATCTGGCTGATCATCGCCGATCTGGACGCGACCGACGGAGACATCGAGCAGGTCATACATGATTATGATCTGCATGCGAGCGAGGTTATCGCAGCGATCTACTACTATCTCCGTAATCCTGAGCTGATCGAGGCGCGTGTCGCCCTGAACGAAGCCGGCTACGCGGGTTAGCCTCACGTGGCCAGGTTCTATACGGATGAGGATCCCAACGGCCGTATCGTGAGTGGACTACGCGAGCTTGGTCACGATGTGCAACGCGCACGCGATGTCTTCTTTGGCGGTGCGGCGGACTACCGGCATCTCCACCGGGCAGCCATCGAAGAGCGCATCCTGATCACACACAATCGCGATGATTTTCTCTTGCTCCACGGCGCGCTGCGGTTTTGGCGCTCGACCAGCTATGGGGTTCGTCTCTCGCTCCACTACGGCATTCTGGCGGTGCCGCAGCCCCACCAGATGCCTCCGGAATCTGTGGCGTACGCCATTGATGAAGAAATCCGTGCGCTCGGCGCCCTCACCAACCGGTTTCTTCGGCTCGATGTCGGCGACGGTTGGACTCCGGAGACGGGGTAAATACACCCACTCTGCGCCGCGGGAGGTGGGCCGCGCCGATGCACCTGACGCTGTCGCTCGTGCTGGATCTGGCCGGCACCTTCGTCTTCGCCCTCAGCGGCGCGATGCTGGCGGTGCGCAAGCGCTTCGACGTGGTCGGGGTGCTGGTGCTGGCGGTCGCCGCCGGGCTGGGCGGCGGTATGCTGCGCGATGTCCTGCTCGGCGCCACCCCGCCCGCCGCGCTGACCCACCAGAGCTATCTGCTCATGGCGCTGCTGGCCGGGGCGCTCGGCTTCAGCTTCCACCCGCGCCTGGTCCGGCTCGGGTCGAGCATCCAACTCTTCGACGCCCTTGGCCTGGGGCTCTTCGCCGTCTCGGGCACGGTGCGCTCGCTGCAGTTCGGGCTGGGGCCGCTGGCCGCCATCCTGCTCGGCGTCGTCACCGGCGCCGGAGGCGGCGTGATCCGCGACCTGCTGGCCGGCGAGACGCCTATGGTGCTGCGGCGCGATGTCTACGCGCTGGCCGCGCTCCTGGGCGCGCTGGTCTACCTCGGCGCCCAGCGGCTCGGGGTGGCCGGGCCGCCGGCGGCGGCCGCCGGTGTGGGCGCCACCTTCCTGCTGCGCGTCCTGGCGCTCCACTTCGGCTGGCAGGCGCCCCGCCCGCGCCTCTA
>DASSHC010000485.1:0-2025 GCA_035693105.1 Thermomicrobiaceae bacterium
CGTACTAGGAGTGTTGGGCGCGGGCGGCCTGGGCGGCGGCGCGCATCAGCTCGGCGGGCGGCTCCTGGCCGGTCCAGAGGCGGAAGGCGGCCACCCCCTGCTGCACCAGCATCGCGAAGCCGTCGAGCGTCGCCAGCCCGCGCGCCTCCGCCGCCCGGAGGAGCGGCGTGCGGCGGTAGGTCAGGTCGTAGACCAGGCTGCCGGGTGGCAGGCTGTCCAGCAGCGCGGGGTCGAGCGGCAGCGCCTCGCCGTTCCAGCCGATCGCGGTGGCGTTGACCAGCAGCGCGGCACGCGCCAGCGGCCCGGCCAGCCGGGCGTCGAGCGCCGCCGCCGTCAGCGGCGCGCCAAGCTCGCGCGCCAGCGCCGCGCCGCGCTCCGGCGTGCGGTTGGCCACCAGGACGCCGCGGCAGCCGGCGCCCGCCAGCGCCACGGCCACGGCCCGCGCCGCGCCCCCCGCCCCGAGGATGACCGCGTCGGTCTGGGCGAAGTCGTGCCCGCGCGCCTTGAGCGGCGCCAGAAATCCCGGCACGTCGGTGTTGTCGCCGTAGAGCCGGCCGGCGCGGTTGACGATCGTGTTGACCGCCCCGGCACGGCGCGCCAGCGGGCTCACCTCGTCGACCAGCGCCAGCACCTGGGTCTTGTGCGGCACGGTCACGTTGGCCCCCAGCGCGTCCGGCCGGCGCAGCCCGGCCACGCGCTCGGCCAGCTCGGCCGGCAGGGTGGGCCAGAGCTCGTAGCGGGCGGGGATGCCGAGCGCGTCGAAGGCGGCCTGCTGCATCACCGGCGAGAGGCTGTGCTCCACCGGATAGCCGATCAGACCGACGCGGAGCGTGCGGACCGTCATCACGGCGCCGAGTTCTGCTCGGCCTTCTGGATGTTGGCATTCTGCTCGTCGAGCGTGTTGGCGAAGTAGTGTTCGCCGCTGCCGTCATCCTTGGCCACGAAATAGAGGAAGGTCGTGTTGGCCGGGTTGAGCGCCGCCTGGATCGACTTCAGGCTGGGGTTGCAGATCGGGCCGGGCGGCAGCCCCGGCGACTGGTAGGTGTTGTACGGGGAGTTGACCTTCTGCGGGTCGCCGGGCTGGAGCTGCGGCCACCAGTCGTTCTGCGCGTTGCCCATGGCGTACTGCACCGTCGGGTCGGCCTGCAGGGGCATGTTCTGCTTGATGCGGTTGTAATAGACCGAGGCGATGATCGGCCGCTCGGAGTCGACCGCGGCCTCGCGCTCGACGATCGAGGCGACGGTCATTACTTGAAAGAGGTTCAGTCCCAGTTGCTGCGCCCGGTCGCGCTCTTCTTTCGGCACCTTCTGGCCATACGTCTGCAGGAGTGTGTTGATCACGTCCTCCGGGGTGGCGTCGGCGCGAAACTGGTAGGTGTCGGGGAAGAGGAAGCCCTCCAGCGTGGCGTTGCTGGTGCGCGTCGCCAGGAAGTCGTAGTTCCAGGTGTTGTTCTTGACCGCGTTCATAAAGTCGTCGGGCGATTGGAAGAGCCCCGCTTTGACCAGCGCGTCGGCGTACTGCTCGGTGCGCCAGCCCTCTTGAAAACGCACCGTGATCACCTGGACGTTCTCGGCCGTGGTCAGCGCCTCGATGATCTGGTCGGTGGACATCCCTTTGTAGAGGGTGAAGCGGCCCGCCTTGAGGTTGGAGTCGGCATGGGCCAGGCGCATCTTGAGCTTGAAGTAGGTGGGGAAGCGGATCAGGCCGTCCTGCTTGAGTCCGTCGGCCACCTGACTCACGCTCTCGTTCTCGCTGACCACGAAGGTGATCGGCTCGCTCTCGTTGCCGTGGGCGCTGGTGACATAATGTGAGATGGCCCGCTGGGTGGCGAAGACCACCACGAAGGCGAGAACCAGCACGGCCGCGACCTTGAGCGACTGGATCATCAGCCTGAGCACGACCGCCTCCTCGCCAGCCGGCATCCTGCGGCATCCGCACCGATCGTGCGAGCGTCAGCGGCCAGTGCAGGTCGCGCGCCGCGGTTGCCCCAATGGGACAACTCTAGCAACCGCCCGGACGCGCGA